>CALKXI010000122.1 GCA_938003965.1 uncultured Chlorobiales bacterium | reverse complement strand
TTTTCGGCAACCGCCGTTAAGCCTGTTCCTGTTTCATTTTTGACGCTGAAATCTAACAGCATGAAAAGCAAGGCTATCGGAAAAGTTACGGCGTAATAAAATGGCAAGAGTGCGAAAAACGCTTTCGAGACGCCGAGCAGTTGCATCGGATATTTCAAGGCTAAATGCCAATAAAGGTTTCCCCAGAAGCCGTAGGTGTAAGTGGTGCGAATGTTGGTAAAACCTGCTTCGGTGAGTTTTCGCGTGAGGTCTTCTGCGCTGTATCCATCGCGGACGTGTTCGTCGACAAATGCCATGCTTCCTTCGTGATGGTTGTCGTGCTCGTCGTGGTCTTCGGCAAGGTCAGAGGGCGTGTTGATGATGAGCGTTGCGCCCGGCTTCATGGCGCGATAAAAATTCTTGAACACGGTTACGTCTTCCAAAATATGCTCCATCACATCAACCGAGAGCACCACATCGAACTTATTTTCGTGCGTGATTTTCGTGAGGTCTTCGACGGCAAATGTGGCGTTGGTTAAATTGGCTTGTTTGAAAAAGTGATTGCAATCGGCGATTTGCTCTTCTTTGACATCGACGCCATAAACGGTCGCATTCTTGTAAGTTTTGGCAATGAAATAGGAATACTGCCCGAAGCCGCTTCCCGCATCGTAGACCGAAAGTTTTTTATGGGACGATTTAGAAAGGGCTTTGCGAAGTTCAGCTTTCACATACCACTCGCGCAAAAAGAGCAATCCCAAAAGAAAATAAAAGAGTTTTCGAAGCAGAACGCTACTTTTGACGACATTGCCGATGCTTCGTTTGATTGGGTCGTATTGCATTGGAATAAATTCGATTGGATAAATTCGGCTCGATTAAAACCGCGTTTTATTTTGTTTCTTCAAAATTGAGAAGCGCAAAAAACGGCTTTTCTTCTTTCAAAACCAAACCATTCAGCGATGAATCCCAAAATCAGTGCTTACAAAATCATTCGTCATAACTTCAATACTGCCGTGAAGCATTTAGGCTACGACGAAGAAACCGCGCTTCTGCTTCAAACGCCGTTCCGCGAAATGCAAGTGAATTTTCCTGTTCGACTTGATAACGGCAAGCTCAAAGTCTTTACTGGCTATCGTGTTCAGCACAATGGCGCGCGCGGTCCATTCAAAGGTGGGATTCGTTTTAGCCCGATTGTCGATTTAGACGAAGTGCGTGCGTTGGCGGAGGCGATGTCGTGGAAAACGGCGATTGTGAATGTGCCGTTTGGTGGCGGCAAGGGCGGCGTCAATTGCGACCCGCGCCAACTTTCGCAACGCGAATTGCAATCGATTGCTCGAACTTACGCTTCGCGTATCAATCAAATTCTCGGTGCTTATCGCGATATTCCCGCGCCCGATATGGGCACCAACGCACAAGTGATGACTTGGATTATGGACGAATACAGCAAGCGCAACGGCTATACGCCCGCCGTCATTACAGGCAAACCCGTTGAACTCGGCGGCTCAAAAGGACGCGAACAAGCCACAGGGCGTGGCGTAATGATTCTCACCAAAGCCCTCGCCAAAGATTATCAAACCGATGTGCGCGACCTCAAAGTCATCGTTCAAGGCTTCGGCAATGTCGGCTCAAATGCCGCCAAACTGCTCGCCCAAGAAGGCGCAATCATCGTTGGACTTTCCGATGTCGAAGGCGCGATTTACAACGACAAAGGGCTAAACCTTAACGCTGTTTTGGAACACGTCAAGAAAACGCGCACCGTTGTTGGCTTCCCTGATGCAGAACAAGTCAGCGGCGAAGCCATCTTAGAAAAGCCTTGTGATGTGCTTGTGCCCGCCGCTATTGAAGGCGTTTTAACCGAAGAGAACGCGCCGCGTGTGAAAGCCAAATTCATTGTCGAGGGCGCAAATCTTCCCACCACGCCCGAAGCCGACGCCATCTTTGAAAAAAACGGCGTTCATCTCGTTCCTGATGTGCTTGCGAATGCAGGCGGCGTTACGGTCTCTTACTTTGAGTGGGTTCAAAACTTACAGCAACTTTCGTGGGACGAAGACGAAATCAACCAACGGCTTGAAAAGCAACTCCTGACTGCTTATCGCGATATTACTGCCGTCATGAAGGAACGCAATGTGTCAATGCGAATAGCGGCGTATATTTTGGGCATTTCGCGCGTGCATCGTGCCGAAGAATTGCGCGGCGTTTGAACAACATTTGAACGACATTTGGCAATACTTTTCAATGCGAAGTTTACTTGTTTTGTTGCTTCTTCCTCTCTGTGCGTGCGGGTCGCTTTCCAGCAGTCGCGACCTGCGAAACGCGCGCTATGTCGTTACGCTCAACACACAAGTCGTTTTCGGCGGCGAAACGGCGCGCTGCCTCAATGACTCTTTGGAACTCCGTGCCGACACCCTCTATCGCTTCGCCTTTGCCGATATTGCCTTCATTGAGCGTCCGCCTAATCAAATGGGACGATGGGTTTTCGGCGGACTTGGCTTGCCACTTGGCGCACTGCTTGGTGGCATAACTGGCTTGGCAATTGTTTCAGGCGATACCGAAAGCAACCCCAAAGCCTTTATCTACGGCATTGTTACAGGCGCGATTGCAGGCACAGTCGCCGGCGTCGCGCTCTGGGAACGAATCGATTCCGACCGATTGAACGTCTCCACGATTCCGATTCCCGAACGAAAATCGCGCATTGAATCCTTCATCAAATAATTCTCATGAAACTTCTGCTGGCATTTCTCTTCGTTCCCATCTCACTTTTCGCACAAGAAAACTCACTTGTGCTGATGGGACTTGCCGCACACCCCGATGACGAAGATGGCGCAACGCTTGCCTACTACGCCAAACTCAAAAACGCCAAAGTCTACAGCCTCATCTACACGCGCGGCGAAGGCGGACAAAACGAAATCGGCACATCGCTTTACGACGACCTCGCCGAACTGCGCACCCAAGAAACCTTCGAAGCCGCCAAACTGCTCGGTGCTGAAACCTACTTTCTTAACTTCCGCGATTTTGGATTTTCAAAAACTGCCAAAGAAACTTTTCAAATCTGGGGCGGCAAAGATGCCGTTCTGGCGCGCATTGTCTATTACATTCGCAAACTTCGCCCCGATGTCATTATCACCAATCACGACACAATTACCACAAAGCCGTTTCGTCAGCACGGCAACCATCAAGCCGTTGGCATTTCCGCCTACGAAGCCTTTGAGAAAGCCGCTGATTCAACCTTCCACCCTGAACAACTCACCAACGGCGTCTCGACTTGGCAGGTCAAAAAACTTTACTTTCGCCTCTTCCGCCCCGAAGATTTGAGCAACCCGCGTTGGCGCGATTCGCTTGTTGAAATCAACACTTCCTTGAAGATTGACTCTGCGCGCACCGTCTTGCAACTGGCGCAAGAAGCCCTCGCTAAGCATCGCTCACAAGGCATGGATAAACTTACCCCGTCGCTCTTCGCTTGGTTTTACGCGCCTCGACGGTTTCTGCTTGTTCGTCGCGATAAGCCATATCCTTTCGTGAAAGATGATTTATTCGTCGGAATTTCAGCAACGGAACGCTCTCCCATTTCCCTTGCCGACCTTGCCGAACCACCGCCTCCGCTTTTTTCCATGAAGCATTACCCTTCGGTGTTGCTCAAATCCGTTGCCACCGAAGAAGAACTCATCAAGGAAAAATCGCCGACTTACTCGCGCACGATTTTCATCTCGCTTCAAAATCGGACAAATGAAATTTTGCCTGTTTCGCTTACGGTTTCGCACAACGGCAAGGCGATTCTTCGTAAGCCGTATTTGTTCAGTGGCACCGCACGCGCCGAACTGCACGACACGCTCATGCTCATGCTTGAAAAAGACACCCAACAAACGCCCTCTGAACTCTTGATTGAAGCTACGCCGCTCGGCATTGCCGCAAAAGGCTTATCGCCTGTTTCCGCTCGCGTGTTGCTCAAACCCGTTAGTGCTTTGATTAAAAAGAACATCAACATTGGCTTGGTCAAAACCTACGACTCGACGCTCGAAGAGGCACTCACCGCATTTGAAATCCCTTTCACGCTTTTGGACTCGGCGAAACTGGCAGGCGAAAATTTGCAGAAGTATTCCACGATTCTTTTAGACCTTCGTGCCTACGGCTATCGGAGCGACTTAGTCAAATTCAATCAACGGATTTTGGAGTATGTGCAGAAAGGCGGGCACGTCGTTTGCTTTTATCACAAGCCACAAGATTGGAACAACGATGTGGGCTATGCGCCTTATCCGATTTTCATCACCACTGAGCGTGTTACCGAAGAAGACGCGCCTGTGAAAATGCTTGTGCCGACGCACCCACTTTTGAATGTTCCAAACAAACTTGAAGCAAGAGATTGGGAGAATTGGATTCAGGAGCGAAGCGTGTATTTGCCCAGTGCTGAACTTGAAAAAACTTCCCCAAACTATTTGCGCTTGCTGGCTATGAGCGACACCGACGACGCGCAACCCTCCACTTCGCTTTTATGGACGAAATATGGCAAAGGCACATACACCTATTGTAGCCTCGCGCTTTATCGGCAAGTGCGCATTTTGAACGAAGGCGCAATGAAATTGCTGTTTAATTTGATAGGACAGTGAGTTGAATCCCCCTCTTTCTTTTGCTATCTTGCTTCACCTTCCATCGTGAAGTTATCTGCTTTCAGTAACCAAACCATTCTAAAAAAATGAAAATCACCGTAGTAGGCGCAGGAAATGTCGGTGCAACCGCCGCCCAGCGCATTGCCGAAAAAGAACTCGCTCATGAAGTCGTGCTCGTTGATGTCGTTGAAGGCATTCCGCAGGGCAAGGGGTTAGATATGTATCAATCCGCGCCCATTGAACTCTTTGACACCAAAATCATTGGCACAAATGGCTACGACGAAACCGCCAATTCCGACATTGTGCTCATCACGGCGGGCTTGCCGCGCAAACCCGGCATGACGCGCGAAGATTTGCTGAACATGAACGCCGACATTGTTCGCAAAGTAACCGATTCCGTTGTTGCGAAATCTCCAAATGCGATTATCATTGTTGTCTCCAACCCGCTCGATGTGATGACCTACGTTGCTTATATCCGAAGCGGCTTCCCTGCCAATCGCGTGATGGGCATGGCGGGCGTGTTGGACACGGCGCGTTTCCGAACCTTTATCGCGATGGAATTTGGCGTTTCGGTGCAAGATGTCAATGCCTTCGTGCTTGGCGGACACGGCGATTCGATGGTGCCTGTCGCCAAATACACCACGATTGCGGGCATTCCGATTAAAGAATTTTTGATGATGCACTATAAAGACCAAGCCAAAGCCGATGAACGCCTTAAAGCCATGTCGGATAGAGCCCGAAACGGCGGCATTGAAATCGTTAATTTCCTCAAATCGGGTTCAGCCTATTATGCGCCCTCTGCCGCTTCGGTTGAAATGATTGAATCTATCGTTAAAGACCGTAAGCGCATTTTGCCGTGCTGTGTGCGATTGACGGGACAATACGGCTTGGACGATGTCTTCGTCGGCGTGCCCGTCAAGTTAGGCAAAACAGGCGTCGAGCAAATTCTTGAAATCAACCTTGATGATGAAGATTTGAAGGCGTTGCAAAAATCTGCCAACGAAGTGAAGCAGAACTGCGAGAAAATCAAGTTTTGATGCAGTTTCACATCGTTCAGAGGTTAAGGCGAAGCAAGAGAGGGCTTCGCCTCTTTTTGCATAAATTTTACACTGACTTGTATTTTTCGCATAAAACCGCTACATTTGCGGCTCTTTTTGCAAGTGATAACCGACAAACAATGAAAATCGACACTTTAAGTTTCCGCACTTATTCAGCGAAGCCGGGCGAGGTTGAGCAAAAGTGGTTCATTGCTGATGCCGAAGGCAAGACACTTGGTCGCTTCGCATCTGAGATTGCTAAAATTTTGCGTGGAAAGCATAAGCCACAGTTCACACCGCATGTAGATACAGGAGATTATGTGATTGTCATCAATGCTTCTAAAATTCGTGTTACGGGTGGCAAGTTTCAAAAGAAAGAATACTACCACAATACGCAATATCCGGGCGGCGCACGCTTTGAAAAATACCGTGATGTGCTTTCCAAAAAGCCAGAGCGCGTTATTGAGCAAGCCGTCAAGGGCATGTTGCCGAAAAATTCACTTGGACGACGACTTTTCCGCAAGTTAAAAGTGTATGCGAATGCTGAACATCCGCATGCCGCTCAAAATCCTGTTGAACTCAAACTGAACTAATTGCTTCAAGTATGACAGAACTTCTTAACGCAACGGGTCGCCGTAAAACGTCGGTCGCTCGTGTTTTCTTAAAGCCGGGTAGCGGAAAAATCACGATTAACGGTCGCTCGTTAGACCATTATTTCCCAACGCAGGTTCAACGTGATGATGCGATTAAAGCCTTGAAAGTTACGGATAATTTGGGCAAATTTGATATTCAAGTCAATGTTCATGGCGGTGGCACAACGGGACAAGCTGGTGCAGTTCGCCTTGCGATTGCACGTGCAATTGTTGAGTATGATGAAAATACCCGTGCTGTACTCCGCAAGGAAAACCTTTTAACCCGTGACCCGCGCATGGTTGAACGCAAGAAGTTCGGTCGCCGTAAAGCGCGTCGTCGTTTCCAGTTCTCGAAACGCTGATTTTTTCATTTTTATATCGCATTAACCACACATATCGCATTGCGCAAGTTTGCTTGTG
Organism: uncultured Chlorobiales bacterium; assembly: GCA_938003965.1. Classification (GTDB taxonomy): domain Bacteria; phylum Bacteroidota; class Chlorobiia; order Chlorobiales; family Thermochlorobacteraceae; genus JANWWM01. Next base: position 32,304 of record CALKXI010000122.1, on the reverse strand, counting down.
CGCCGCACGGAGAGAGTGTCTCACAAGGGCTATGAGATTCTCCGTGCGAATGCGATAGCGGCTTAACTCAAACCATGACCACGCACATGTCAACTCGCCTTCAAATTGAAGACCTGCTCAAAGCAGGCGCGCACTTTGGACACCTGACCCGGCGCTGGTGCCCCAAAATGAAGCCGTATATCTTTATGGAGAAAAACGGCATTCACATCATCGACCTCAAAAAGACCGTTGAGATGGCGGAAGACGCTTTTAATGCGGTTGAGGCGATTGCATCAACGGGAAAAGAAATTTTGTTCGTTGGCACGAAAAAACAAGCCAAAGCCATTATCGCAGAACAGGCTACGCGCTGTGGCATGCCATATGTGGCAGAGCGTTGGCTCGGCGGCATGCTCACGAACTTCTCTACGATTCGCCAAAGTGTCCGACGTCTCAACTCGATTGAGCGTATGGAAAACGACGGCACTTTCGACATCATCACGAAAAAAGAGCGTTTGATGCTCACGCGCGAGAAAGAAAAACTCATCAAAGTTTTAGGCGGAATCTCCGAAATGACCCGGCTTCCTGCTGCGCTTTTCGTTGTCGATGTCAAAAAAGAACATATCGCTGTTAAAGAGGCGACTCTGCTTGGCATTCCAATTTTTGCCATCGTAGATACCAACTGCGACCCTGATAATATCACGCACATTATTCCTGCAAACGACGACTCGATTCGCTCCATTGAACTGATTACTACGGCGTTTGCCGACGCAATTCTCAATGCCACAACGGCTCAAAAGGAAGAAGACACTGTTGAAGAAACCACGGCAAAAGAGTAAGAAACTTAACCTGAGTTAGTATTTTAGAGCACGTCTCAATTTGGACTACTCAAACACTCGATTTCAAAACCATGGCAGAAATTTCAGCGAAATTGGTCAAAGCACTCCGCGATAAAACCAACGCGGGCATGGCAGATTGCAAAAAAGCCCTCGAGCAATCAGGCGGCGATATTGAAAAAGCGATTGAGTATCTTCGCAAGCAAGGCGCAGCCGCTGCAGCAAAACGCGCCGACCGTGAAGCCATAGAAGGCGCTGTTGTAACAGCATCAACACCCGATAACAAAGTCGCCGTTATGGTTGAGGTCAACTGTGAAACGGACTTCGTCGCTCGCAATGAAAGCTTTTTGAACTTTGCCCATGCAGTCGCCCAACTTGCGCTTCAAACAAAATCCGCAACACTCCAAGCCTTAGCACAAGCTAAGCTCGGTAGTGAGTTCGATAACCTCTCCGTTTCAGAAGCCGTCGAAATGATGACTGGACGCTTGGGCGAAAAAATCGCGATTAGTCGAATTGCCCTGATTGAATCCACAGACGGCGTCGTTGTCTCTTATACTCACCCTGGCTCGAAACTCGCGTCACTCGTGCATTTGACAGGGGTCAACGGAAATATCGGCACCATTGGTAAAGATATTGCGATGCAAGTTGCCGCCGCTGCCCCGCTTGCCTTAACGCGCGCCGAAGTTCCAAAAGAAAAAATTGAAAAAGAAGCCGAAATCCTACGCGAACAAGCCCGAAATGAAGGGAAGCCTCCGCAAATTGTTGAGCGCATTGTGAACGGTCGGCTTGAAAAGTATTACCAAGAAGTCGTTCTGCTCGATCAGCCGTTCATTAAAGACGGCGGAAAGAGCGTTGCCGAACTTCTCAAAGAAGCAGGCTCTGTGGAAGTGAAAGGCTTTGCCCGATTTCAACTCGGTGAAAAGTAACTCTCAAAGAGTCTCGCAGATTGCGAGACTTTTTTTTGCCTAATCGTCATTATTATTTACATTCATGGCATCGCTTAAATACAAACGCATTTTGCTCAAGCTCAGTGGCGAGTCGCTCATGGGCTCACAGGGCTACGGAATTGACAACACTGTTTTAGACCAATTCGCCGAAGAAATCAAATCTGTTCATCAACTCGGCGTTCAGGTCGCAATCGTGATTGGTGGCGGGAACATTTTTCGCGGCGTCTCAAAGGCGGCAGAGCACATGGACAGAGTTCAAGCCGACCACATGGGTATGCTTGCCACCGTTATTAACTCCCTCGCCATGCAAGATGCGTTGGAGCGACATCAAATTTTCACGCGACTGCTCACCGCTATTAAAATGGAGCAAATTGCTGAACCGTTTATCCGCCGCCGAGCCATTCGGCACTTGGAAAAAGCGCGCGTTGTGATTTTCGGCGCGGGCACGGGCAATCCTTACTTCACCACCGATACTGCCGCCGCCCTTCGCGCTGTTGAAATCGAAGCCGATGTGATTATCAAAGGCACGCGCGTTGAAGGCGTCTATGATTCCGACCCTGAAAAAAATCCGACCGCCAACTTCTTTCCGCACATTTCCTATCTTGATGTGCTCAAAAAGGGATTGCGCGTGATGGATTTAACCGCAATTACGCTCTGTCAAGAAAATACGCTCCCTATCGTTGTGATGAACATGAACACAAAGGGCAATTTGCTCCGCCTTTGTCAAGGCGAGCCTGTTGGAACGCTCGTCAGCGAAGCCGTTGGCGATTACTCGGGTTGAATCGTGAAAACGAACAGGACAATTCCGATGATGGTTAAAACTGAGCCTGCAATCGTCATGAGCAAGTAGGTGAGTTTTTCAGCCCAATGCTCCCATTCAAGATATTGACGATATTTGAGGCTTGAAAAAATCGCGCCGATGAGACCGCCTGCAATCAGTGCAACTGCGATAAACTTCATTTTTTGAATGATTGGTTTTAATTCTGACGCAAAGTTACGCCAATTCTGCACCACTACTGCGACCTTTTTTGCACTCCTTTTCTGCAATACTCTTTTTGCACAAATCATTGGACTTCCTGCTCCTACAAACACGCCTGCCGCACCAACCGCACCTTCTAACTTGATGTTTGGCAACGTGGGCACAGCAGGCACAGCCATTTCGGCTACGCCCTCTCAACTTGTGCTTCCTAACGCCATTCCGAAAAATTACATCGTCGGTGCGGGCGACGTGCTTCTGATTGCGATTTTTTCTCAAACTTATACCACCTATCAACTGCCCATTACGCCAAGCGGCACACTCATTATTCCGCGCCTTAAAGAAATTTCTGTTCAAGGCTTAAGCATTGATAAAGTTCAAGAACTTTTGACCCGAGAATTTGCCAAAGTCTATCGCTCTGCTGATGTTACCGTCTCCCTGGTTTCGCTACGAAACTTTTATGTGGATATTGTGGGCGAGGTTTCTGTGCCGACGAGGCTTCTTGTCAATGCCGCCACGCGCGTTTCCGATGTGATTTCACAAAGCCCGATTTTGCAAAATGCCTCGCTTCGTCAAGTGCGCCTCAAACGCGTCAATCCCGACACCCTCATGACGCTCGATGTGTTTCGCTATTACCGCCTGCTCGATAACAGTGATAACCCTTACTTGCAAGAAAACGACATTATTCAAGTCAGCAAGCAAACGAAAAGCGTTACGATTTACGGCGAAGTAAAGTATCAAGGCAGTTATGAATTTGTCGAGGGCGATTCGCTCTATACGCTTTTGAAATTAGCGGGCGGCGTGCTCGAGAGTGCAATTTTAGATTCCGTTGATATTATCCGCTATTTTCCTGACCAACTAAGCACCTACACGTTTAGCGTCAATGTAAATGGATTTCCGCCCTCTTCCAACATTCCGCTTCGTGATGGCGACCGCGTGCAAGTGCGCCGCATTCCCCTGTGGCGACCCGATGAAACCGTGCTCGTTCAAGGGCGCGTGAAAGTGCCTGGCTATTACCGCATCGAAAAAGGCAGAACACGATTGCGCGATGTGATTGAGCGTGCAGGCGGCTTTCTCGAACTTGCCTCTCTTGAAGAAGCCACACTTATCCGCCCCAAAGCCATTCGCAAAGAAATCGACCTTTCCACTATCAAAGAAATTGACCTTGACGACCCTGAATATCAATACGCTGTTGCCCGCAAACGCGAAGACCCCAAAGGACGCATTGCGGTTGACTTCAAGAAATTATTTCTTCAAAACGACGACTCACAAAACATCATCTTGGAAGAGGGCGACATCATCAATATTCCGCTCTTTCGCAATTATGTCAATGTGATTGGGCGCGTGGTTCGTCCCGGAAATATTGAGTATGTCAAAGGTGAAGGCATCAAATACTACATTCAAAAGGCAGGCGGCTTTACAGAACGTGCTATGAAAGGCGATATTAAAATTTTGAAACCGAACTCTGGCGATTTACTCGACGCCGACGACGTCGACGAAATTGAACCCAGCGATGTGATACTTGTTCAAGAAAAACCTAAAAGCCAATTTTGGACGCGCAGTTGGGAAATTTTCCGCGACTCGATGGTGATCTTGGGAAGCCTTGCCACAACCATTTTGGTCATTAGAAATGTTATACAATGAACACGCCTTCATCATTTGATACAGCCTCTCCTGAAAAGCCGACGCTCATTCGGAACTATGTCGAGATTCTGCTTGAAAATCTTGGATTCATGGCGCGCTTTGTCGGTCTTGTGCTTTTGTTCGGTGCTGTTGCGCTGTTCCTTGTTCCCCGCACTTATACCGCAAAGGTCGTTTTAATGCCGCCCGAAGACCCGAATAAACAAAACCCGTTGATGCAAGCGGCAGGCGCGTTAGGTTTAGGCTCTCTTACAAACCCTGCTAGTGCAACCGACATTCTCGCCGAAATGCTCAAAAGCAACACCATTGCCGATTCACTTATCGCACAAGAGCATTTAGAAGAAGTGTTTTTGAGCGAAAGCGAACGCACCGATAAAAACCCACTTGAAAAACGCGAGATTTTACGCAAAGAACTTTCAGACCTAACAAAAATTCTCACCAACAAAGCCGGCTACATCACGCTCGAGGTGAAAATTTCAACCCCTGCGTTTTCCTTCTCAAGCGTCGATGACGACAGCGCACGAAATCGTGCCGCACGCATCGCGAATGGCTATGTCTCCGTTTTGGATAGAACCAATCGCCGTTTAGCCAATCTGAAATCCGTCTACAATGCCGAGTATTTCGCCGAACAAGTCGCCATCGCTAAGCAGGAACTCGATTCGGCTTATTCAAACTTTGAGCGGTTTCAAAAGTCCAACAAAGCGATTGCGCTTTCCGAGCAAATGAAGTTTCAGATGGAAACGCTCTCAAAACTTAAAGCGCAAATGATTGCGGAAGAACTTCAACTCGATTTGCTTCTCAAAGACCGACAGCCAAACGATATGCTGGTTCTCGAAAGTCGCTCACGGCTCAACGAGTATCGCAAGAAGTATGAAGAAGCCACACAAGGCAAATCCGATAAACTTTCCCTTGCCTTTGATGAAATGCCGACCGTTTCGCGCGAATACGCCAACAACTATCGCGAAGTCAAAATCCACGAAGAAGTCTACGCGCTCCTGAAGCAGCTTTACTTCAAAGAGCGCGTTCAAGGCTATCGCGACACGCCAACGGTTGTTGTGCTCGATTCTGCCTCTGTTCCCTTTTATCGCACAAGCCCTAAACGCGGTTTGATGTTGCTTGTTATTTTTGTTGTTGGAGTTTTCGCCGCGATTGTTGCGGTTTTCATTCGCCGCTGGTTTTCTCGCTTCCAAATTGACGATGACTATGAACCACTTCGCGCTCGATTGAAAAACTGGAAGTCGGCACTTCTTCGTTGAACCATTGCGTTAATCAAGCATCACCACCAATGCTTTTGACTTTTCCCAAAACTTTTGTGCGTCTTTAATGCGCAGTGTTGCCGTTTTTCCGACTGATAAAATTTCATAACTCTCTTTGGGGTGCGTTGAAAGCACTTTGATTTCTGTTCCATCGCTTTTCTTTTGAATCTGTATGTCGCGCGTGCTTTCTACATCGATTTTCTTGAACTGCGTGAGGTCAAGGTTATCGGAAAGGACTGCTGTTCTTCCAATTCCCACAAAGCCACCTTTGTTTTTGTAAATGCCTTTTTGGTCGAGCTCTTCGTCTGTTCCGACAATGTAGTATGCTGTTTTGAGGGCTTTATCTTTTTCCTCGACGGTTGTTTGCAAAGAGGCAACTTCAATGTTGAGCCGCGCCACTTCTTGTTTCAAAGCAACAATTTCGCGCTCTTTGATTTCAATGGTCTGTTGAAGATTCGAGACGAGTTTTTCTAAGCCCTCGACTTTTCCTTGATAGTCTTTGACTTTTTTGGCGAGCGAATTGATGGCTTTCTTATTTTCGGCCAGTTTTTTGTCGATAACCGTCAGGTCAGAAATGATTTGATTTTTCTTTTCTTTCGCGCCTGCCCCACCTTGCTTTTCAAGGTCGCCGCTCATAATTGAAATCCGACTTTGATTATCCCCAATCGCATTCACGCTCGTTTGAATTTCGTTTAGCGACTCAATGACTTCGGCAAGGAACTTTTCTTTCTCTTCGCTTTGCGCAAGCAGTTCGGCTTTTTCTTTTTCAAGTTGTTTGATTTTTTCTTCGGCTTCTTTGTTAGAGCAAGCATTTAAGGCGAAAGCCATCGCGATGATGATGAGTGCGTTTTTCATAGTGATTTGGTTTTAAGTTGAGTTCAAATTTATGAATATCGTTTTGGACTTTATTTGCTATATCTCACATTCTACAACGCCTTGCGCCGCGTTGAGTTTCAGCCCCTGACCTGTTTGAATGTGCTTTGTTGCGGCTCTCACATTGGTAATTGCAGGTAATCCAATTTCGCGCAAGATGATTGAGCCGTGCGAGAGGTCGCCGCCTGTTTCTACAACAACACCACTTACCAGCGCAAATGTCGGAATCCAACCTGCATCGACCGAGCGCGCCACGAGAATCGTCTTACTTTTTTCAAACCCATTTGGCAGTCGAGTTTCAGGCTCGCGCAGTATCCACGCTGTTCCGCTTACTTCTCCGCTCGTCAGGCTAATTCCTTTCAAGCGCATTGCGCCCGATTCATCTTCACTCTTTTTTTCTAAATCGTCATAGCGATAAAAAAAGTCGGGTGCTGAAATCAACTGCAATTTTTCGATTTCTGCTTGGCGCGATGCAAAGAACGCACCGTCGTATTTCTTGCCGTCGTCAAGTTGCACGGCTTCTTCAATCGTCAAATCCCAAATGCGTTCAGGTTCAGGCAACAGTCTTTTTTGAACGGCTTCGTTTGCAAGTCGAAGAAAATCGTTTCTACTTTTTTGAAAGGCTTTCATGGCTTCGTAGCGCAAGCGTTCACGGGCTTCAATGGCGCGGCTTGCCTGCCACCATATTGGCAATGTGAAAAGCCCCGCCACTGTTCGCTTCGGTAACTTTCTCTTTTGCAAGGGTTGCAGAATTGCAGGAAACAAGCGCGACGGCTCTTCAACAAAACGCGGACGCGAAATGTCGCTTTCATAAATCCCTCGATGTCCGTGCTTGTTCAGATAGGCTTGAAACGCCGATTGAAATTCCTTGTCGTCAGGAAGTTGATGATTTTGCAATGTGTCTCTGACGGCTTGATTTTTCAAGGCAATTCGGCGCAAAGGTTCAAGGTCGGAAAACATCTTCGTCGAGATGGTCTCTTGACGCGCGTTGTGCTCTTCAAGCGTTCCGAATTTTCTCAACGCCACTAAGGGAAAACTCATCGCCGCTGTGAGCGAAAACATTTCCGTTACAAGCCTTGTGTAATGGCTTTGCATCGTTTGAATCGCTTGTGAAAAACTTGTTGGATTTTTTTGCGACTCTGCTTGCATGGCTTGAATTGCTCTCTTTGAAGCCGTTGGACTTTGAAGTTGCGCTAATCCTTGTTTGAAGAGCACGGGAAGATTGAACAGCATTCGCTTCCAATTCAAACCGAAAATTTTTCCTGAATCGCCACCAATGTTGCTTGTAACTAAGGTTGTTGGAAGTCCCCAATGACGCATCATGTCGGTCATGAGCGAGAGATTGATGAACGGTCGTCCGATGAATATCTCGATAAAAAGCCGATGTTCGGGCAAGGTCGGGTCAAACTTGCGATAGTAACCGAACAGATTTTTCGAACAAGACGCCACAATGCTCGTCATCAATCGTGATGGCAGTTCGGGCAAAATTTCTTTGTGATTGGCAATCGTGAAGGCGTCGTTTCGGCGTGTGGGTTTGGTGATTGGGCGCAGTTGAATGAGCCAGCAGGTCTTTCCGTCATCTGCCCATTCAATATCCCAATTTTTTCTGCCGAACGTTTGTCGAATGTGTTTGAGCAAGTTCTGAAGTCGAGTTGCCCAAGCCGGCAAAGGCTCATTTTCAATCGCCGTTTCATACCAATTGAGTTTCGGTATCAGCAACGTTTCGCCTTCGACTTTTCCTGAAACAAGGGTTTCAGACGTGCCTGTGGTGAAGTTGATAAGGTCGTCTTCGTACTCTGTTTCCGTGAACGCGACGCCCGAATGCGTTGCTTCAATCATTTCCATCACGAGCGCATCGCGGCGAAATTCGCCCTTGCGCCGAAGTGCCGACGACCATACCGCACACAAGGCTTCGGCAAACGCTTCGGGATTTTCTCGTGCGACAAATAATCTCGATTCGAAAAATCCTGCCAAACTTTCAGCGTCTTTATCCTCTGCCGAAAACGCTGACCGCACCGCCACGCTATTGCGAAATGCGGGAACGCGCACGACTGCAAGCAAGTGATATGGATTTGCACAAGTTACTTTTCCATTTCTCAACTCAATCGCTTTCTCCCGAAGAGCCGCTTGGTAACATTCATTCGTTACGATGACGCCCTTCGGAACTGGCAAGCCTTTTGCACTTGCCAAGTCGAGCAGTCGCGCTTTGTTTCCGATAGATGTATTTTGGGAAAGTTTTCCGCCGAGCGGCAACACCAGAGGCGTGTTCATTGTTCGTTTGAATTGCGTTGCTTGATGAGTTCTCTTGAAAGCGTGAGGATTTGCCGCGCAAAGTCTTCGGGCTGTTCAATCATTGGGAAGTGATTCCAATTCGGAACAAGTTTAATCGTGCTGTTTGGCAGAAGCGTTTGATAATCGTTGGCTTGGTCGGGCGTTAGGACGCGCTCTTTTTCGCCCCAAAGTAAAACGGTCGGAATGCTTGACACTCGTAGCGATTTGAACCATGCATCGTTGATGATGTCGAACATTTGCGCAAAGGCTTCGCATCGACGGTATTCATCAAAAAATTTTTTGAGATAGTCGGCGGGAATTTGTTCAGGCGATTGGAACAACAGCGGCTTGAAAAGCGGTCGCGCAATCGTTGAAGAAAAAAGCCATTGCCCGAAACGCCTTATCAGCACAGGCTTCATGAGTTTTGGAAAGAGTCGTTGATTGAGCCTTGTGCCCACAGGCGCGTGAAGAATCAACGCATCGACTTCCCTTTCAAAGTGCTGTAAAAATTCAAGCGCGATTGAGCCGCCGATGCCTGTTCCGAGAAGCACGATTGGCTTTGCTTCGTGCTGAATCATCTCGTAGAGTTTGAAGGCATAATCTTTCATGGTTTTCAGTTTGGGGTCTTGCTTGACGTCTGAAAAGCCGGGCAAGGTTGGCGCAAGGAAGTTCACGGTTGGTGGAATGAAGGGTTTGATGCGTTCAAAGCGGAATCCGCCGCCGCCATTTCCGTGAATCGCGATAAGAGAAAACTCGGTCATGCGATGGGTTCGCCTTGCTCATTGAGGACTTTAGTGAGTTCTCGATTGAGTTCTTCGCGGGTTGGGTGGTCGCCTGCATGCTTGAAATGATGCTGCCACAGAATTTGATTTTTTTGCACCAAGAAGATGCCAGGCATAACCCAAGGGTCGCCGACGGGCGCACCGATGAAGTGCCCTTTGAGTGCCGCACGCACACCGCATGCCCAAACTTCCGCACCGAACATTTCCTTCATGCCGCCGCGTTCTAATCCGAATCCGTTGTAAAAGACTTTCGGCAAATCCGCAATGGCTTTTGCCTCGCGCCATAACGACGCGAAAAAGTCGCGCCCATCGTTCACTGTGCCTTGATAGAAAAACAAGATTGGTGGAAATTCGGGTTGGCTTTCAGCAATCACACGAAAATCGGCAATCAGTTCGCGGCAGAAAATACAGCCGAAATGCCTCACAAACACAAGCAATTTCGGCGAGTCGCCAAGTTCTTCGCCGAGCGTTTTTCCGCTTAAATTCACGCCTTCAATCGGGTGAGCCAGCAATGTGTCAGGAATGTTTTTCATTGTGTATGATGATATTTTTACGATGTTTGAGTCTTGAACACGAATTTTCACAAAGCAATTTCCAATGCTATCATTTTCTAAAACCTTGTTTCATCTTGTGCGCCGATACTTGCGACTGTGGCTTGCTTTCTTCCGCCATAGCCTTACGCAAGAGATGCAGTATCGCTTGAATTTCGTGTTAGTGTTTGTGATGGATATTGTGTGGTATGCCGTCAACATTGGGTTCTTCGAGGTCATTTACATGAACACTGATAACATTGCGGGCTACACGCGCTACGAAGTGTTCTTTTTTATGACCACGATTTTCGTCATTGATGCGCTCGATATGATGCTCTTTTCATCGAGCCTTTGGGTGATGAACGACCTCATTCGCAAGGGCGATTTTGATTTGCTTCTCACTAAGCCGATTGCGCCGATGTTTTACGCTTCCACGCGCGATATTTCCATCGGCTCGCTTCTCGATTCCTTTTTTGCGCTTGGCTTGCTCGGCTATGCTTGGGCAAACCTTGCACCAAACGCTACCGCGATTGATGTTGTTGCATATTTAATTTTACTTGTCTGCGGCTTGCTCACGATGTATTCGCTTCAAATGTTTTTCGCCTCGCTTGGGTTTATCTTCGTGAATTCGTCGACAAGTTTGCAGTGGGGATTTCATCATCTTTATCAATTAGCGATGAAGCCCGAAGCGATTTACAAAGGTTTGCTTCGTTACATCTTGCTTTACTTTGTTCCGATGATTGCCATTGGCGCGCTTCCTGCGTCAATGATTATTCGGGGATTTGATTGGCATAATTTTCTTTTAGGCATCACGGTCTCGATTGTGATGTTGTTTCTAACCACAAAATTCTTTTATTACGGATTGCGCCGTTATGAAAGCGCATCAAGTTAAAGCGAATCAAGTTAAACCGATATTTGACATGAGCACATCTGAACTCAATCCGCAACTTTCCGCCATGATTTCGCTTTTAGACGACGACGACACAGCCGTCTTTCAAAGTGTGAGTCATAAACTTCGCGAGGTCGTCTCTTCCGACAATCCCGAAGCGGCAGAAGTGATGCGACTTATTGTTGAAAAGCGCGATAGCGTTCCCGACCCTGCCGCAAAACGCATTACAAAGTTTATTGATGAGATTCAATTTCAGCGACTTGCGCCAAAACTGCGCCACGCCTTGCTCGACAGCGCATCGCTTGAAGATTTCTGTTTCTTGATTGCGCAAATCGGCTATCCCGCGCTCGATGTTCAGAAGTATCGCCAAGAACTCAACCGCATTGAGAGCGTGCTTCGGCTTGAATATGCCAGCTCGCAAACGACCGCCGAAATCGACCGCGTGTTTATGATGAGCAACGTGATTTTTGACCGTGAAGGATTCAGAGGAAACTCCAGCAACTACTACGAGCCTGAAAACAGTTACATCAATCGCGTCATAGAGCGCAAACTTGGCATTCCGATTTCACTCGGCGCAATTGTTTTGATTATGGCGGAGCGTCTTTCGCTTCCGATTTTCGGCGTCAATATGCCCGCTCACTTTATGCTCAAATACGAACGCTATAACTTCGAACTTTTCATTGACCCGTTTAATCAAGGGCGAATCTTGGACAAACAAGATTGCATTCGCTTTTTGATGAATCAAGGTTACGGCTATGTCGAACAATACCTTGCCAAAGCGACCACCGCTCAAATTGTCGAGCGAATGTTCAACAATTTGCGCAACAGCTACACCGAACTGATGATGGAGCAAAAACGCGCGCTGATTGACCAATACCTCGATGTGATTTACGATGTGCGCGGCGAAAAGCGTCCGACTTCAAGCGAACAAGCCGATGATGATTTAGACGATATGGAAGAAGATGACTTGAATTTTTAAGATTTCTCGCGCTGTTCGCAATGACGCCAACGGTCATTCTGAGCGGAGCGAAGAATCCATGACAATGCCTTACTTGCGTTCGGTTTCACAAAAGCAATTCTTCATTCTTCACTATTCGTTATTTATTACTGTGGATTCCTTACTGCGTTCGGAATGACAAACTAATGAGTAACGGGAAGCAAACAATTCTTCACTATTCGTTATTTGTGGATGCCTCACTGCGCTCGAAATGACAAGGCATCATCGCATTACTCCTGAACTTCTTTCGGCTTTTCTTTTTCTTTGTCGAGCGTTGAGACAACGAGCCGAATCCCTGCACCAAGTTGCGCCATATCGCCTGCTTTCGGCGACTGCGAAATCACCGTGTTGGGAATGAGTGCGGTCGAATACTTGTATTGAATTTCTCCTGCGGTAAAGCCGGCTTGCAGTAAAATCCGTTCCGCTTCGCCGAGCGTTTTGCCGACGACTTCGGGCACATCAGATTGCTTAATGCCGCCATCTTCGGGCAACTTGCCGACGGTGATAGACACTTTCGTACCGGCTTTCAAGACTGCACCTACAGGCACGGATTGCGCGACAACTAATCCTTCCTCTTCTCGCTTATAGACGACTGAATACTCGATGTTTTGCAATTCCAGCCCAAGCCGTTCTAAGGTTAGTTTCACATCGCCGAGCGTTCTGCCTTTCAAGTCGGGCATTGGCGCATTGGGCTTTTTTGATGTGTTGATGGAGAGATACACATGCCGCCCTGCTTTGACTTCCGAGTTTGGCGTTGGGTTTTGATACAAGACGCTTCCGATCGGTCGCTTGGTATCGTATCGTTCATAGCCTTTCATCGCGGTTAAATTTTTCTCCGCTAAAATTTTCTCGGCTTCTTCAAATGTCTTGCCAATCACATTTGGCACTTTGACAACTTCTCCGCCTTTGACGACAAGCGGCATAATTACCTTATCAAACAAGATAACAAACGCGGCTGCGGACACGATGGTGATGTAGAGTTTAATGGCAAAGCGTGAAGTCAGCGATTTGATGAAGCGTTCTTTGAACATGACTTACTTTGACCGATTATACTTTCGTCAGTTCTTCGATTTTCCAGCAAGCGGCGATGTGTCCTGTTTCGTATTCAACCAAATCGGGCTTTTCGTTCCAGCATTTGTCGTCAGCAAACTCGCAGCGGGTGCAGAAGTGGCATCCTTTCGGGAAGTGCGTCGGCGGCGGCACTGAACCTTCAATGACGTTCAAGCGTTCTGCGTGCTGACCGATACGCGGGATTGACTTCATCAAGCCTTGTGTGTAGGGGTGAAGTGGGTTTTCAAAGATTTGCACTGCCGAGCCATACTCGACGATTTTGGACGCATACATTACGGCGACATTATCGCTCACTTCGGCAATGACGCCTAAATCGTGCGTAATCATAATGACGCCCATGCCGAGTTCTTGTTGAAGTTTTTTAATGAGTTCTAAGATTTGTGCTTGAACGGTTACATCAAGCGCGGTGGTCGGTTCATCAGCAAGCAAAAATGCAGGGTTGCAGCTGAGTGCCATGGCAATCATGACGCGCTGACGCATGCCGCCTGAAAGTTGGTGTGGGTATTCATCAAAGCGTTGTGCAGGCGACGGAATCCCAACAAGGTTGAGCATTTCGATGGCTTTATCGCGTGCGTCCTTTTTGGAAAGTTTCTGGTGCAGTTCGATGGCTTCGGCGATTTGCGAGCCGCAAGTGTAGACAGGGTTAAGCGAGGTCATTGGCTCTTGAAAAATCATCGAGATTCGATTGCCACGAATTTTGCGCATCTCGTCTTCTGAAAGTTTAAGCAAATTTTTTCCGTCGAAGAGAATTTCGCCGCCAGCGTAAAATCCGGGTGGTTGCGGAATAAGGCGCATAATCGAGAGTGCAGTTACTGACTTTCCACACCCTGATTCCCCTACCAGCCCTAAGGTTTCGTTTTTGTCGATACTGTAACTTACATCGTCGACGGCTTTGGCAATACCATCGTCGGTTTTGAAATATGTTTTCAGGTTTTTGATTTCAAGCAGCTTTGACATCTGGACGAGTTGAAGTTTAAGTTTGCTTATTGCTTCATCAATTGACGTGCAATTACGATACGCTGAATTTCCGAAGTGCCTTCGCCGATGGTGCAGAGTTTTACATCACGATAAAACTTTTCTGCGGGAAATTCTTTGATGAAGCCATATCCGCCGAAAATTTGCACGGCTTCATTGCAAACGCGCACTGCGACTTCCGACGCATACAGTTTTGCCATGGACGATTCCATTGTGGTTGTTTTGCCTTCATCTTTCATTGCGGCGGCGCGGAAGGTGAGCATTTTTGCCGCTTCGATTTCTGTTGCCATATCGGCGAGTTTGAATTGAATGGCTTGGAAATCGGCAATCGGCTTTCCGAATTGCTTGCGTTCTTTGGCGTATTTGAGGCTGGCTTCGAGCGCACCTTCGGCGATACCAATCGAAAGCGCGGCGATGGAAATGCGTCCGCCGTCCAAAATTTTCATCGCTTGTTTGAAGCCTTCGTTCAAGTTGCCAAGCAAGTTTGTGTAAGGTATGCGGCAGTTATCGAAGGTCAGTTGTCCTGTTTCGCTGGCGCGCATGCCAAGTTTGTTTTCTTTTTTGCTGGGCGCAAAGCCAGGCGTGCCTTTTTCAACGACGAAGGCTGAAATGCCGTGATTGCCTTTTTCACGGTCGGTAATTGCCATCACCACGCACACATCTGCACTGTGCGAATTGGTGATGAAATTTTTTGAGCCGTTCAGAACCCAATGTTCGCCGTCTTGCACCGCCGTTGTGAGCATTCCTGCCGCATCGCTTCCTGAGTTCGGTTCGGTAAGTGCCCACGCCGCCAGCATTTCGCCGCTTGCTAACTTCGGAATAAACTTGCGCTTTAGCTCTTCACTGCCGAATTGGAAAATATGATTCGTGCCGAGCGAATTGTGCGCCGCAACCGTTAAGCCGAGGCTTGGGTCGACCTTTGAAAGTTCTTCGATTGCCGTTACATACTCCAAATAACCGAACCCCGCGCCGCCGTATTCTTCGGGAAAGATAATGCCGAGCAATCCTAACTCGCCGACCTTGCGGACAAGTTCAATCGGGAAATGTTGCTCTTCGTCGTATTTCATCACGACATTAAACGGCAACTCGCGCGCAGTGAAATTTCTGACGGTTTCGGCAATCATTTTTTGATTTTCCGTGAGTTCAAAATTGATGCTTGCATCTTGCAGTGTCTCAGACATAGTTAGATTTGGAAGGTTGAAAATTACTTCTAATTTTAACAGCGGTTAAGTTAATGCACGAATCAGTCAGTTACAATTCAGTTATGATAAAAACATAACAGCGACTTGACGATTTGATAAACTTTTTGTTGTATTTTTTTGCTGTATGTTTGAACAACTAAAACTAAACGAGTTGCTTTTATGAAACACTATCTCCCCTTGACTCTGCTGTTTTTTTCTCTTGTTAGTCTTTCGTTCTTTCTTTTTTCATTTTGCATTGCCCCTGAGCCTGATGATGTTCAGCGCACGCTTCAGCGCGCACTCGGTAAGCGCGTCGAGCTTGTTTTGATTGAATGCGAAATTAAGCCTCGCGCAAAGTACACGGTCAAGCAAATTGTCGACGGTTTTTGTCTCTTCACTTGTGAAGATTCTACTCGAAGCTCCTCCGATGTTTATTCCATCACACTTCCGGTTGAGCGCATTCTGACCATGCGCGAACTGTCCAAGGATACCTACAAACTCACTGCGCTTTGAGAAAAGACGCGATTGGGTCGTTTGAAAGTGTTATCTTTGCGTCCCTTGAATTGAATCATACATTCATGACATTTAATCAGACAACAAATGGATTACAAGCAAGCAGGGGTCAATATCGATGCAGGCGAGGAGGTCGTTAGTCGTATTAAACCTTTGGTCAAAAAGACTTATACGAAGGGCGTAGTTGGAGAAATTGGCGCCTTTGGTGGTTTCTTTGAACTTGATGTTTTTGACTATAAGCGACCAGTACTCGTCAGTAGCGTCGATGGCGTTGGCACGAAGTTGAAGGTGGCGATTGAGCTTGGCAGATACGATACAGTTGGTCAGTGCTTGGTGAATCACTGTGTCAATGATATTCTTGTTTGCGGTGCAAAACCGCTTTACTTTTTAGACTATTACGCTTGTGGCAAACTTACCCCCGACCATGCCGTCGCCGTTATTGGCGGCATGGTCAAAGCATGCTCCGAAAATGAATGTGCTCTCATCGGCGGTGAAACTGCTGAAATGCCTGGCGTCTATGCGGAGCACGACTTCGACCTTGCAGGCACGGTTGTGGGCATTGTCGACCGGGAGCATATCATTTCGGGCAAATCCATCACCGAAGGCGATGTGCTCCTTGGCTTGGCGTCAACAGGTCTACATACCAACGGCTATTCGCTCGCACGCAAAGTCTTTGCAGGACGGCTACACGAACACTCCTATTCGCTCGGTAGCACGATTGGCGACGCCTTACTTACCATTCACCGCTCTTACCTGAATGTTGTTTATCCCATGCTTCAACGCTTTCAAATTAAAGGACTTGCGCACATCACAGGTGGCGGATTGGTGGCTAACACTTTGCGCGTTGTGCCAAAAGGATTGCAGTTAAAAATTGATTGGCATGCGTGGAAATGGCTTCCGATTTTTGAGATGATTCAGCAGGAAGGCGATGTTCCGATTGAAGACATGCGGCGCACATTTAATTTGGGCATTGGGCTTGTGATGATTGCTTCGCCTTCCGAAGCCGACCGCATCGGCACACATCTTAAAACGCTCGGCGAAACATTTTGGCACATTGGCGAAGTTGCTCCCGCTTAATTCCTTGCTACTGAAAGCGTCGCTTCACAGACTTCGTCAAGGGCTTTCACCGTTTTGAATGCGGATGCTCCCTTGCCTACTACTAACAGTGGCACGGGGTTTTGGGTATGGTGCGTGGTGGTAGCATCTTCAAAATTTCCATGGTCGCTGGTGAGCACAAGCGTTGTTTGTTCAGGCAATTCTTCAACTAAGACTGAGAGAAATTCATCTAATCGCGCCACGATTTCCGATGTCGAGATTTGAATTTTACCATGCGCAGCAAGGTCGGTGAGAAAAAATTCGTAGAACACGGCATGGTGCTGTTGAGACAGTTCAATGAGATTTCGCGCGGCTTGTGTTGGCGAAATTTCTTTCACTGCTGGGTCGCCGTCGGTTTGGTTCAACCGCCACCAGCGTGCGATGATGTCGCCCGAAATTGCCTTTCCCTTTTTCAAGGCTTCACTGCTCTGAATTGGGATGCCTTCCAGCAATGCCGCCTCAAACAACACGGAACTGCGAATTTTGCCCTTCGTGCGCTGGTCTAAACACCACTCAACAAAGCGTTTCGGATACGCATTGGCGTAAAGGCAAGATTTTCCAAGCGCTTTGAGTTTGCGGAAGATGTTTTCTTCTGCAAGGATTGGACGCAGCACCGAGGGAATGTGCGGGCCATAATGCCGCCCGAAGCGTTTCGCACCGTTGGTGCCGGTGTAAATGCTGAACTGCCCTGTGCCGCTTTCGCCCGCGCCACCAGTGCAAAGTCCCGCATCAATTGCGAGCATGAGTTTCGTGGATTGAAGGAAAGGCGCATCTTCTACAAAGAGTTCGCACCCAAAAGCGCGTTTGAAGTGTAGCATTTGAGATGTGAAAAAGGGATTATGCGCCGAGCGTTCCGCCAAACCGACACCGTCCAAAAAAATAAAAATCAAGTTCATCTCGAGTTGCTAATAAAATCGGTATGCATCTGTTTAATCCGTTTTAGATATGAGCGAAATTGCCACTAACGACAAAGCCCTTGTCGGAGCAAGGGCTCGAGAAGGCAGTCGGGGTGGCGAGACTCGAACTCACGACCTCTTCGTCCCGAACGAAGCGCGCTACCAGCTGCGCTACACCCCGCACATTGAAAGGACGCAAACGTAAGAAAAAATCTCTTCTCCGCAAATGCTACTTTACTGCAAACCCTTTTCAGCGCGTTGCTGTGATTGCTTCTCGAGCTTTACAAAAAATTTTCACGGCGTCGGAATTGGCTTTGCAATCATGGACGCGCAAGATGTGTGCGCCGTTCATCATCGCAATGGTGTTGGCGGCAATCGTGCCGTAAAGCCGTGCCTCGACAGGCGCAATGTTTTCAGGGTCTAATACCTTGCCGATAAACGACTTGCGCGAAAGACCTACCAAAATCGGATAGCCGAGCGACCGAAATTCCGACAACCGCATCAAGAGTTCATAATTAGCATCGACATTTTTACCGAATCCAAATCCGACATCGAGAATGAACGCCTTCACGCCCCTTGCCTTCCCAAATTCAACCGACTGCACAAGTTCGCTTTTGACTTCGGCAACTACATCGGCGTAGACAGTTTTTTCTTCGTAACTCCACTGCATTTCTGAAGGCTTCTGTCGGCTGTGCATCACAACGGCGGGCACTTCGTATTTGGCACATACATCGGCAAGCGCACTGTCGAGCCGAAATCCTGAAATATCGTTGACCAAACTTGCACCAGCTTTGAGCGCCGCTTCGGCAACGCTCGCTTTGTAGGTATCGATTGAGATAGGGATATCGAGAACTTTTGAGAGTCTTTCAATGAGCGGAACGGTTCGGCGGATTTCTTCATCGGCATGAACGGGCGTCGCATTAGGGCGCGTGGACTCTCCGCCGATGTCTATCACAGTCGCGCCATCTTTTTGCATTTGGCGTGCCGCCTCGATGGCTTTGTCGAGGTCTATGGCTTCACCAGAAAAAAAACGTCCGCCATCTGAAAAGGAATCGGGCGTCATGTTCAAAACGCCCATGAGGTTTGGTCTCGAGAGGTCAAGTTGAAAATCACGACAAGTAAAATTCATAGCGTTTTTCCAAGTTTAGGACTCTTTTACGTGAAAGTGTATTTTCATTTCATCTTTTGAAACTTCCATTTCCTAACATGCAAAGTCGTTACGAGTTGATTTTAGAGAGCGATTTAAGGGAAGTTCGTCGCATTGAAAAATTTGTCAAGACGATGTGCCGCGACCATCACTTCGATCAAAGTTTTATCCATGATGTGATGCTTTTGATTACGGAGGCGACCAACAACGCCATCATACATGGCAACAAACTTGACAAAACCAAGCACGCAACGCTTTTATGCACGATTGAAGACGGCTACTTGAACATTGAAGTTACTGATGAAGGCCAGGGTTTCAACCCCAGCGAGATTCCCAATCCACTTGCCCCCGAGAACTTGCTCAAGTCATCAGGGCGCGGCGTTTTTTTGATTAAGAATTTCGCCCAAGATGTTGAGTATGTTTTTTCTCAAAATGGAACTACGCTCAAAATGCGAGTCGCCATTCGCCAAACCCCAAAAAGCGACAGTCAATAAAACTCCTGAAAGTGTTTTAACTTTACGTTCAATTCGTTGTTCGTGTCATCAACCAATAGGCATCAACACTAACCTAAAAAACAACTTCAACAACATGCGAAACAAGTTTATTCTTGC
Organism: uncultured Chlorobiales bacterium; assembly: GCA_938003965.1. Taxonomy (GTDB): domain Bacteria; phylum Bacteroidota; class Chlorobiia; order Chlorobiales; family Thermochlorobacteraceae; genus JANWWM01. Next base: position 12,841 of record CALKXI010000122.1, on the reverse strand, counting down.
ACTTGTGATTGCTGGTGCGCTTTCGGCATGCGGTAAAAAGGAAGAAAAACCGACGCAACAAGCCATTCCTGTTATTGGTTTTGTTCAGACGGTTGAAGATGAAACCATTAACGACGCCCGTCGCGGGTTTCTCGATGCGCTCAAAGCAGGCGGATTTGATAGCAGCAAAGTGATTGTCGACTATAAAAACGCACAAGGCGACAACGCTACACTTAATCAAATTCTTGACCAATTCATTGCCAAAAAAGTCAATCTCATCGCAGCCAATACTACTGTTGCTATGGTTAGTGCTTTAAGCAAAACAAAAGACATTCCGATTTTCATGATGGTTGCACCTTCGCCGACGATTAACAATTTGACCGAGATTGACTCCATAGGCAAAAACATCAGAGCACCGAGAAATCTTTCAGGCGTTTACGAAACGCTGACCTACATCGACAGCAATCTTGCGCTTATCAAACGCACCTTCCCCAAAGCCAAAAAAATCGGTGTAATTTACAACAGTTCGGAAATCAACTCGACCAACGCGATTGAGCGACTGCGAACGCTTTGCAAGCAATATGGCTTCGCCCTTGAAGAGCGTGCTATTTCTGCTACCATTGATGCGCTTGCTGCGGCGCAAGCCTTAGCCAATGCTAAAATCGATGTTTTCTTCGCACCGCCTGATAATGTCGTTTTCAATGCGTTTGAAACAATTGTCAAAACGATGAATGAAGCCAAAATTCCGATTGTCTCTTCCGAAGCAGGTCTCGTCAAACGCGGTGCCGCATTCGGCTACGGAGCTGATTTTTACCAATGGGGATACCAATGCGGAACAATGGTTGCCGAGTTTCTTAAAGAACAACCAGACCTAACAGGTACATCGCTTCGCGATTTAGGCTATCCGCTTCAAACCGTCAAGGTGCGCAAGTTTGTTCATAACGACAACGCCCTTGCGCTCTTTGGTCTTCAAGCCCCAGAAGGCTCGGTCGATGTGAAATAACGCAATGTGAAGTAACGAGTTGCTAACCTTTTTCTTCACAAAGCCTTCTCGTTTGGGAAGGCTTTTTCACTGCAAGCATATGAAATATCTTATCGGCACTTCGACATGGTCGCAGAAAGACTGGGTAGGAAATTTTTATCCGCCCCAAACAAAGCCAACGGCGTTTCTTTCAGAATACGCAAAGCGTTTGCCGACGGTTGAAATTGATTCGACTTTTTATGCCATCCCACGTCAATCGGTTGTCGAGAGTTGGTATGACCAAACTCCACCAGAGTTTGTGTTCAGTGCTAAAATTCCGAGAGCGATTACGCATGAGCATCTGCTTTGCGATTGTTCAGACACGTTGCGCCTTTTTCTCAACAGGATTTCACGATTGAAAGAAAAACTCGGGGCGTTGCTCATTCAACTGCCGCCCAACTTTGCCGCCACACTTGCAAGCGTTGAAGTGATGAAGTCGTTTCTGCATTCGCTTCCAACGAGCGAGTTTCGGTTCGCCCTTGAAGTGCGGCACGGTTCGTGGCTAAAAGAAAAATTTTTTGACCGACTTCGCCTGACAGGCGTTGCACTCGCATTAACCGACTTGCCTGTTATGGCGAGCATTACGGCGCGAACTGCTCCGTTTATGTATGTACGCTGGCTTGGCGATCGACGGTTGCTCTCTGAACCTTTCACGAAGTTAGAGTTGGATAAAACCGCAGAAATGAAAGAATGGGCAAAACTGCTTCGTGCCCAATCAGGCGACGTGCTTTTTGGATATTTCAACAATCATTATGCAGGACATTCTCCTTCATCAGTCGCGCTTTTCAACACTCTGCTCCCAAACGAATCCACTAAAAACAAACAAAGCGACCTGTAAGCCGCCTTGTTGGAATTTTTATAGCCTGTTAGCGATGCTTATGTGCGACGCGTTGCCATGATTTGTTCGCCCCACTTTTCTACAAATGCCGGATTGTCGTAGTCGTTAATGGCTTCTATTGGAATGTCAATCGTGCTTTTATCTGTAAAACGAGCGCGAAATCCGCCAGCATCTTCAATCGTCTCGAGCACCCTATCGTAAAAGGCTTCTCCTTTGTAGCGGTCAAGGTGAAACGCCATTTCATACTTACCTAATTCAGGATACCTCGTTTTCAACTTTCGAATAATCGTAACGATTTTGTTCTCAATTCCTACGCGATTTACTTGTTCCGTCATAATCGTTTTGATTTAAATTTTGAAGAAATCGGCTTTGATAAAATCGGGCATGCTGTTTTTTGCAAATATACCTTTTTTGCACGTAATTCAAGTGTTTCAAGTGTTTCGGTCAACAATTTTCAGAATCGGGAATTTTCATGTTAGACGTTGAAAAAAACTTTCATCTCGCTATATTCTTTCAACTCATCGTTTAATCTTTTCAACACTTTCGCACTTTGAAGCGATGGCTTGGCTTAAAAACGGCTTGATTGTTCTTGGCACACTTTTCTTCTCATTGTTTGCAGGCGCACTGCTTTTGATTTATGAAACATGGCGAGAATGCGAAGAAATGTCTCTGCCGTCACTTTCGGCTGCTATCATTTTTGGCAACGAATTTTCAGAACAAGGCGAAATCACGCCTGATCTTTGTCTGCGATTAGACAGAGCCGTTGAACTTTACAAAGAAAAGAAAGCGACGATTTTCATTTTGAGCGGTAGCAACCCCAATGTTTCGCTTGCCGAACATGAAGTTGAAGCCATGAAAACTTATTTGGTTGAAAAGGGATTGCCAGAACATCACATCGTTTTGCAAGCCAAAGCAGGAAATACAATTAATAACATTCAATTTGCCAAATTACTTTTAGATAGCCTTGAATGTGAAATGGTGTTCGTTATTACAAGCAAGCCTCAGCTTTGCCGTGCGCTGTTGATAACCGAACAAAGCGGCATTCCTTCGGTGGGTATTGCGGCGGAAGTTTCAGGGGGATTTTTGCGTCTCTGCCTTACTTCTCTTCAAGAATCATTTCGGCTGCTTTACTTTCTTGCAATTGAACAATGGCAAATTCCTGATGAACTGCTGATACCTGAATTTGACCATCAACTTCGCTACACCTCACTTTAAGGCGCTTAATTAAAAAACCTCTTTTGTATGTCTCACACTGTCACGCTTCTTCCAGGAGACGGAATTGGTCCAGAAATTACCGCTGCCGTCAAAAAAATCGTTGCTGCTTCTGGTGTTCAAATTACGTGGGAAGAACATCTGGCAGGCAAACTCGCTGTTGAAAAGTTTGGCGACCCTCTTCCCCAAACCGTGCTTGATTCCATTTTGAAGAACAAAGTTGCTTTGAAAGGACCGCTGACAACGGAAGTTGGCAAAGGCTTTAAGTCTGTCAATGTTCAATTGCGCAAAACGCTCAACCTTTATGCTAACTTGCGTCCTGTGAAATCGATTCCGGGCACGCGAGCGCGGTATACAAACGTTGACATCGTCGTTGTGCGTGAAAATACCGAGAGCCTTTATGCAGGGATTGAAAATGAAATCGCGCCCGGCGTCATTCAAGCCTCGAAAGTCATTACGCGCGAGGCTTCTATGCGCATTGCACGCTTTGCTTTTGAATATGCCCATTCACACAAACGCAAAAAAGTTTCAGCCATTCATAAGGCTAACATTATGAAATTGGCAGATGGGCTTTTTCTCAAATGCTGTCAAGAAGTCGCCAAAGATTATCCCGAAATCGAATACAACGAAGTCATTGTCGACAACTGTTGCATGCAATTGGTCCTGAATCCGCTTCAATTCGATGTGATGGTGCTCGAGAATTTATATGGCGATATTGTTTCGGATTTATGTGCAGGATTGGTCGGTGGTTTGGGCGTTGTTCCTGGCGCAAACATCGGCACAGAGGCTTGTGTGTTTGAGGCGGTTCATGGCTCTGCACCTGATATTGCAGGCAAAGGCATTGCGAACCCGACCGCTATGCTTCTTTCCGCTGTGATGATGCTTGAACACTTGGGCGAAATCAAATCGGCGGAGCGCATCTTGAACGCCGTTTATCGTGTGCTTGGCGAAGGGAAAGTGCTCACGCCCGACTTGCGCGGCGAAGCCACAACCATGCAATATGCTGATGAAATCGTGCGCTTTATAGAACTGTGATACGATTGGAAGTAACGAGTTTAAGCATGAAGAGATTTATTCCCCCATATGTTTCATTGACGCTCAACTCGGCTTTACATCATTTCTCCACGCTTACGCAGGTAAGCCAGCAAAGAAAGGTCGAAGGGTTGTGCCGTGTTGAAGAGCACGTAGTCTATCCCATTATCGGTCAGGTCGCGCCGCAATTTTCCCGTGTGCGCTTCAAACGCCCTAATGTATGCAGTGTGAATCTGCTTCGGCGAAGTTGTTATCACCTCTCCTGTTTCTAAATCAAACAGTTCAGCGTCGCCCCCGATTTCAAAATCTTGCTCTACTTTATCAAGCAAGTGAAAGGCGATAACTTCGCTTTGGCGATGACGAAAGTGTTTGAGCGCGGCGACCGTTTTATCAACCTCGTCCCAAAAGTCGCTGATAATGACGATAAGACTGCGCTTGTCCAAACGTTTAGCAAACTCAGCAAGTGCATTGGCTGTGCTTGTTCTTTCACCTCGAGATTGCGCAACCAGTTTGCTTACCTGGTCGAGCGTTTTAAGGATTAACGTTTGGTGCGACGGTCTGACGCTCGGCGGGAAAAATTGATGAAGTTTATCGCTGTAAGTTACAAGACTGACCGCATCGCGCTGTTGAATCATGAGCATCGTCAGCGCAGCGGAAAGGTAGGCGGCATACTCAATTTTGGGCAGAAATTTTTTGTCAGACGAAAAGCGCATTGAACTTGACGTGTCCAGCAAAATGTAGGTGCGCAAGTTTGTTTCTTCTTCATACTGCTTCACATAATACTTTCCTGTTCGCGCATACACTCGCCAATCGACATGACGGACTTCGTCACCGAAAGTATATTGCCGATGCTCGGCAAATTCAACGCTAAAGCCGTGATACGGGCTTTTGTGCAATCCTGTGATGAATCCTTCTACAATTGATTTTGCTTTGAGTTCAATGGATTTGAACGTAGAAACCGTCTGCGGGTTTAGGTATTTGCGGTAGTCTTCGGACATCTCTCAAAGCAAGTGATTCATCTTGTAGTATTCATAGGCATGAACGATGCTTTCTTCAGGTTGCCTGACTTTGAGTCCAAGTTCTTGAATGGCTTTTTGCGGTGTGTAATAGAAATACTTTGTCGCACTCAGAAGAATTTCGCGATTGGCAAGTGCCGTTATTCGTCTAATTTTACGCGCGTTTTCGGTCAGCGCTACGAAAATTTTGACAATGCTTTCAGTAATTGGAACAAAGACTTTCGGCGCGCCAACAATTTCGCAAATGATGTCAAAGAGTTCTTTGTAGGAGAGATTTTTGCCACCCAGAATATACCGCTCACCTGTTCTGCCTTTTTCCATTGCCGCAATGTGCCCGTCGACCACATCTTCAATATCTGACACATTCACACCGCCCGAAGGATAGACTGGTACTTTTCGCAAATACAAATCGCGAATGAGCATGCCCGCGTTAAAGTTGATGTCGCCCGCGCCAAAAACATAACTTGGATTGACAATCACGCAATCAAGCCCTTTCTTAACTGCTTCGGCAACTTCCAATTCAGCGAGGTGCTTGGAAGTGTAATAATCGACTTTGAGGTCGCCCAAATTCCACTCTTGCAATTCGTTGGCAGGCTCTTTCGTTCCTGTAATTCCGATTGCAGAAACGGAACTTGTATAGACAACGCGCGAGACACTATTTTTCAGTGCGGCATCGAGCAAGTTGCGCGTCCCTGCCACGTTGATGTTATAAAGTTGCTCGCGTTTTCCCGAGCCAATGTAGGCTTTTCCCGCACAGTGATAAATGTGAGAGACGCCTTTGGTCGCTTCATCAAGCGATGCCTTGTCGGTAATATCGCCGTAGACGATTTTCACGCGCGATTCGAAGTCGCTGATGGCGCGGCGACTCGACGTCTTGCGCATTAAGATGCGCACAGGATAGCCCAACTCGACCAGTCGACGCGCCAGGTTTGAGCCAATAAACCCTGTCGCGCCTGTTACTAAAACGTCCATAGTTCATTCTCCTCAATTCAGACGGGGTTCATAGCAAGTGCAAGTTACACCTGCTATCAATGTTCTCTATGTGTCTTTCAGCACAGTTCTGTTCATCAAAACAGGCTTATTTTTCCATCACTTTTTCTGTGCCTTTGACTTCGTAGACGACTTGAGCGGTTCATTTTTTGCCGATACCATTGCCATTTTTTCCTTCTCGATTTCTTCTAACCTTGCTTTCAATTCTTTCTCAATTCTCCCATGCTCTTCCATTGATGCTTCAAGCGTCGGCTTGGCTTCAACATACATTACATCGTAGGTCGTAAAGTCTTCATCTATCAATTCCGTGCTGTATGTGAAATTTAGAGGCTGATTGAGTTTCTCTAATAGGGACCTCATGCCATCTATAGCCGTTTTAGCCTTTTCTAAGTTTTCGTTGTGCGCGTCGACAATTTTGCGATGTTCTTTTGTAAGTGCGTTGTAGATGGAATCCACCTTGCCTTTGCGCTCTTTTTTCAGCCTTGCGTTAATTTCATCAAATTCTGCTTGTTCTTTTGCGAGGTATTCAGCCGTGCCTTCAAAATTCGCCACTTCTTGCTCCATCGTTGCGAGCGATTTTTGAATGTCGTCAATGAGTTTTTTTTGATGCTCACTTGGCTTGCAAGCCATGGCGGTCAGTGTAAGTAGTGAAAACAGGATGATGTTGCGGACCATTGATTGTTGTTGTTAAAGGTTTTCAGAATGTGTGGATTAAGCACCTTGAACTGCAAAATAAAGAACGCCTCGTGTTTCACACAATTTCTTTTACATCGGCTTGATTTCACCTTGCACGATTTTACGGCGTAATTCTTCCACTGCTGTGCGGACGCTGTCAGAAATGAGATATCGATTCACATCGTTGTAAATGTAGTCGACGCCCTTTTCAGCCAAGCCCAAGGCTTTATGCCCGCCTTTGAATGTGCCATTTTTCACATTGGCAATTTCATTCAGCACCACTTCATCAACAACTTTGACCATGCTGGTCAAGACGAGCGTTCTGCCGTCAGGCAACTTTGCTTCATTTTCTTGATTCATATCTACGCCAATCACAAGACGCCCTTTCTCTCGCGCCGCTTCAAAAACTCCTAACCCTGTAATTCCCGAAGCATGATAAATCACATCGGCATTTTGGTTGTATTGCGAAAGTGCCAGTTCTTTTCCCTTTGCTGGATTCTTAAAGCCTTCACCTGTCAAGCCTGCATAACCCGTGAGCACTTTAATATCAGGGCGCACATACTTTGCACCGTTTTCATAGCCTTTTTGAAACTTGCGAATCAGTGGCGAATCCATTCCGCCAACAAAGCCAATCACGCCCGTCTTACTGACCATTGCCGCAAGCGCACCCACAAGAAATGAGCCTTCTTCTTCGCGAAAGGTTATGGCGGCAAGATTTTCAGGAATCGGCTTGCTTGTGTCGACCGAATAGTCGATGCACACATATTTTTTGTTGGGAAATTCTTTTGCAACCGCTGTGATGTCGTCCGTGAAAATGAACCCTGCACCGATGATGACGGCAATGTCGCTTTGTGAGGAAAGTTGCCGCAGGGCGGCTTCGCGGTCGGCACCTTCTCCGGGTTCAATGTATTCATAACCAATCCCAAACTTCTCTTTTGCCATTTCTACGCCGCGAAATGCCGCATCGTTGAAGGATTTATCGCCCCGACCACCTATATCAAACACCAACCCCGATTTGAACTTCTCGCTTTGCTTATCTCCGTCTGTTTTTTTAGAGGAACAATTTATTGCAATAACAGATATTAAAACGACGCCTATCAAAGTTCTTATGTGCGCAGTCATTTCACCGTGAGTTTTGTTGTTATGTGTTCGGGCTGAAGTTTTTCTTGGCTAAAACAATCGCACCAATAATAGCGAGTAGCAGCAAGATGGAAACGATTTCAAACGGAAAGAGAAAGTTCGTAATCAACTCGCGTCCGATATTTTTGGCTTCTCCGATTTCAACAGGCGTGAGCGTCGTGGACTTTTGAGGCAGATTGATTTTCAAACCGAGAATGTAGAGCACTTCTACCAGCAAAACACCGCCGAGCAAAATGCCGAAGCCTTTTTGTAAATCAAATTTTTCTTTAAGTGCCTGCTCATCGTCCAAGTTGAGCAACATAATTGTGAAGAGAAAGAGCACCATAATCGCGCCCGCATACACAATCACTTGAACCACAGCAATGAACTGCGCTTCAAGCAACAAGTAAATGCCGCCAAGCGCGAAAAAATTTAGCACTAAAAACAGCGCACTGGTTACAGGATTTCTCGACCAAACCGTGCCGATTGACCCCACCATCACTAACGCGCCTAAAAACGAAAATAAAATGAATGAAACGGTCTCCATTTGCAGAACTTCTTGGAAGGCTATTGAAAATGATGTTTGAAAGACGGGCACAAATTTACAAAAATGTTTCCCAACTTTTTGGCGACTTTTCTCGCGCGTTAGCATCTTCTCTTCAAACCAATTCTCAAAATAGACCTCACTGAACAGATTAAGTCAGATGCGTTATATTGCGCGGTTTAATCATACTCGCTATGAGCGCAAACTTGCTTTCGTATCATAAAATCACTGACCGCATTGACTTCGGAATCACGACGCGCACCCTTCGCGACTTCCGAAACGATGTTGCCTTGATTCACTCGCTCCCCTCCGACCAACGCCCCAACTTTTGCTTCGACGACGGCTACGAGGATACCTTTACCAACGCCTTTCCGATTCTTTCCGAATTTGGCTTTACGGCAAATCTCTTCATCATTACAGGGGTTTTGGGAAAATTTAATTCGTGGGATTTCACCTTCTTCGGCACTTTCAAGCACCTTTCGCGCGAACAAGTCAAAACCCTTTCCGACGCGGGTTGGAACATCGGAAGCCACACGAAATCGCACCTTGCGCTCACCACGCTATCGCCTTCTCTGCTTCGCGCTGAACTTCTCGATTCAAAAAAGTTCTTGGAAGATTTGCTCGGCAAGGCAGTTACAAGCATTTCGTTTCCATTCGGCAATTTCAACGCACGGGTTCTTGACGCATGTAAAGAGGCGGGATTTCAGGAAGCCATTTCGATTAAAAAACCTTCGCCCGACGGGTTTGTCAAGCGTAGCAAAGCCGTTTATCGGTTTGACTCGCTGAACTCGATTCGCGCCAAACTTCGTAATGCCCCGCTCGAACTCTTGCGTCTACGCACCATCAACGCCTGTTCTGGTGCAACCATTTTCATGCACAAACTCAAAGGCTATCGCCCTATTCACCATGCAGAGTAGTTCATCGAGATACCTCATCATTGGACTTGCGACCGTCTTGTTTTTCATTTTAGGCTACATGATGCGCGAGTCGCTCTCCCCGTTTATCATCTATCTTTTCATTGCCGCGCTTTGCTATCCGCTCCGTTCAAATGCGTTTGTTGTTCGACTTTTTTGGCTTTCTACAGTTTTAATTGTGATTTGGATTTTGAGCGTGCTTTCAGGCTTGCTTGCGCCGTTTATCATCGCCTTTATTTTAGCCTTTCTCTTTGAGCCGCTGATGGAATGGCTTGTCTCAAAAAAGGTGAAGCGTTCCTATTCCGCCGTGCTGATTACGCTTTTGGGTGTTGGGAGCATTTTTCTTTTAATCTTTTTAATCATTCCGCTCATCACGGCGCAATCGCAATCGCTTGCCGACGCGCTCGCCAACTTGCCCGAACAGTTCGACAGCATTTTCGACAACCTCGAGCAGCTACCGATTGTTCGGCAATACGACATCGATATTTCCGCTCTTCGCAGTTCAATCGTTTCATTTTTTCAAGCCAAAGGCAATGGGCTGAGCAGTCTTCTAACAGATATTCTCTCCAAAGCCGCGCAAAGCGTTCCGACGCTCATTTCAGCCATTGTCAATATCGTCTTGATTCCTGTGCTTGTGTTTTATTTCCTCAGTGATTTTCCAACCATTAAACAAACGCTTCTCAACCTCATTCCGCGCGAATACTTCCCGACGGCGTCAGAATACTTTGGGCTTGCGGGCGCGATTCTTCGCCAATACTTGCGCGGGCAAGTCATCATTATGTTCATCTTGATTGCGATTTATTCATCGCTTTTCTTTTTGATTGGGTTAGGCTACTCGCTTTTGCTTGGGATTGTCTATGGCGTAATGGCGTTTGTGCCGTATATCGGCGGGATTATCGCGCTCACGCTGAGCGTAATTGTGGCACTCTTTGGCGAAGCAGTTGGGCGGACGATTGTGCTGATTCTCATTATTTACGCGCTTGTTCACGCGATTGAAAATTTCATTCTCGTTCCGAAAATCATTGGTGAGCGCGTCAAACTGAATCCGATTGTCTTGTTCTTAGCGATTTTTCTTTTCGGATATTTCTTCGGCTTTTTCGGCGTGCTTTCGGCAGTGCCGCTCTCGGCGTTTCTCGTTGAGATTTTGAACAAACAACTTGCGATTGCCTCGCAGAAAAAAAACATTGATGATTCTTCAAGCACAGAACCTCTATAAATCTTACACACCCAAAGGCAGAGAGAGAATCGATATTCTCAAAGGCGTTTCGCTTTCTGTGGGGGAGCGCGAACTTGTCTCGATTGTCGGCGCGTCAGGAAGTGGGAAAACCACGTTGCTCAACATTCTCGGCACGCTCGACACTGCCGACGACGGCGAACTTCGCTTCAAATCAACCGTGATTTTTTCCAACAAGAAATTTCACTTAAACCAAGAAGAAATTGCGAAGTTTCGTAACCAGCGCATCGGATTTGTGTTTCAGTTTCATCATTTGCTCGATGATTTCACGGCACTTGAAAACGCCGCCATGCCGCACTACATCTTAACGGGCAACTTCAAGCTTGCCAAAGAGAAAGCCGAAGCCTTGCTTGTTACGGTCGGCTTGAAGGAGCGGCTCAATCATTTGCCCTCGGAGCTAAGCGGCGGCGAAGCGCAACGGGTTGCAATCGCACGTGCGCTCGTCAATTCGCCCGATGTCGTTTTCGCCGATGAACCGTCAGGAAATTTGGATTCCAAAAACAGCGATAAACTCTACGAACTCATTGCCGAACTTTCTCAAAAGCAAAACACATCGTTTGTGATTGTAACGCATAACAATCGGTATGCGGAACTTTCAGCGCGGACGTTTGAAATGCGCGATGGTGTCCTCCAACAAGTTCGCTAACCTGACACGGTTTCGCCCGTCCAACGCGACATGCCGCCCACCATATTCACTACATTCATAAAGCCTAATTGAATGAGCAAGCCTGACGCGCTTTGACTGCGAATCCCGTGTTCGCATAGCACGATGATTTCTTTTTCGGGGTCTAATTCGCTATGGCGAAGCAAAAGTTCATCGAGCGGAATGTTGATGGCTTTTGCAATTCGGCGATGTGCATATTCGCCTCTCGTGCGAACATCAAGAAAAACGACATCTGCCTCGTTTAATTTTTTCTCTGCGTCTTGTGGATAAATGTGCGTCATAAATCGTTGCGTTATGATTTGTGTGTCATAAACACGCAAGTCTGTTTTTCAATTCACAAAAAGCCTTATCTTTGTGCGCAACATTGCCACCTTCGCATCACCGCTTTTTGAAGACTCACTTTTTCAGTTAATCCGATTTCATTCAAAATCATGTCCATATCCGAAAAAACTATTCGTGCTGTCGATAAGTCGCAAATGAACTTGCGCATTCAAAACCTTTATCAGCAATTTGAGACCGAGTTTTCACTTCTCAACGAGAAGAGTAAAATTTCAAGGAGCAAGGTCAGAAGCATTGTTGTTACAGGGCTTGGCGGCTCGGCAATCGGCGGCGATTTGGTGCGCGCCTACGTTTCAGGCGAGTGTTCTGTCCCGATTCTCATTAATCGCAATTACACCTTGCCTGCATTTGTGAATGAATCCACGCTTGTGGTTGTCTCGTCGTATTCGGGCAACACCGAAGAAACGCTTTCTGCCTATCACGATGCCATTAAGCGAAAGGCGCAAGTTTTTTGCATCACATCAGGCGGAGAGGTTGAAGCACTTGCCTTGAAGCATAAACACTACACCGTTAAAATTCCGACAGGCGCGCCGCCACGCACGGCAATCGGCTACTCGCTTGTGCCCATGCTACAAACCCTCGCCAAATTTGGCTTTATCGAGAACAAAGACAAGGAAATTGCCGAAACGGCTCGCTACTTGAAAGAAAAGTCACTTGCTTACGCCAATTTCAAAGACAAGCAAAATTTTGCGGTTCAACTTGCTAAAAAGTGCTACGGCAAATTGCCCATCATCTACACCAGCGACGATTTCACCAGTGCCGTCGGGGTGCGTTGGAAAGGACAAATTTGCGAGAACGCCAAAATGCTTGCGTATTCCAATGTCTTTCCCGAACTCAATCATAACGAACTTGTTGGCTGGAATCAGTATAAAGACCTGCTCAAAAAAACGACGGTGATAATGCTTCACGACAAGAGCGACCACCCGCGCACGGCGTTCAGAATGAGCGTTACAAAATCCATCATCAAGAAATATGCTTCCGATGTGATTGATGTTGAGAGCGAAGGCAAGTCGCTCCTGACACGGCTTTTCTCCTTGATTTTACTTGGGGATTGGGTGAGTTACTACCTTTCCATTTTGAACGGCGTCGATGCCACGCCCGTCAAGGCTATTGACTTTTTGAAGGAATCGCTTTCTAATTTCAAAGGATAATCTCAACAAAGAATTGTGAAATCGCTTTATCTCATTCGACACGCCAAATCTAGTTGGGACTATCCCGACCTTACAGACTTTGAGCGACCGCTCAACAAGCGCGGCTTGCGCGA
>CALKXI010000121.1 GCA_938003965.1 uncultured Chlorobiales bacterium | reverse complement strand
TGTTGTGAGAGACAGTCGGAATTAAAATCAAAGCGTCCCATCAACCTGAACGGTTGAGGTTCTCTGTTTGCTTGCGATGCACTTTCATTTTCTCTTTCTTGAGCCTTATCCACCACGCACCTTTGTCCAATGTCCCAAACTTCATCTTCGGAAAGTTCATTGATAAGGTAAATGGAGGTTTCAAGTCTGTTGGTTACCCTGTTCAAGCGAGGAAGAAATGGCTTTTTCTCGTGTTCTTTTTTTATGCAAAAGAAGGGAGATAGCGGGGCACATCATCTATTGATTGAAATGGATTTCAAGAAACTCGATGAGGTTCTTCGGAATGTCGGAAAGGTAGGCGTGTCCAAATATCGGCTCGCCTGTTTGTGAAATGGAAAAAGAGATTCTTCCGATTTGATTCACAAACGCGACGGCGCGGTCGTTTTCTTCGTTCTTCCATTCAAAGAATAATTCGCCTGTAGGGTCAACGAAGACTTCGGGTGTGCGGAGCGTGCTGGGGAGTTGAGCTAAAAATTCTTCTGCTTTCGCGATGGTTTCGGGCAAGAGTGGTTCGGCGTCGTAGGCATCCCAATTCGGATAGGCACATTCTTTGTGCAAACGGGCGAGTTCATCGGAAAGCCGTTCCGATAACGAGATATTGAGGAAAGAATAAGAGCCTTCGTGTTCGGATTTATGATGATTTGCCATGCTACTCTCATTGTTTTGAAAACAGTTCAATGCAATAATGTAATAAAACGCCTGCGATTCCTCTCTTCCCTGTAGCAACACGCCATCTGACAAATTGCACTATATTTGCCCGCAATTCTTAACACTTCTTGCTGTTCATTTATGAAAAAAATCAATCTCATTTTCGCCACACACAACCATCAACCGATTGGAAATTTTGATTCTGTGTTCGTTGAAAATTACGAGCGCGCCTACAAGCCCTTTCTCGATGTTTTTGAAAACTTCCCGCGCTTGAAAATCGCCAAACACTACACGGGCATTTTGTTCGAATGGCTCTTGCAACATCGCCCCGACTTGCTCAATCGCCTGAAAACGCTCGTCGACAAAGGCAATGTGGAACTCATTAGCGGAGGCTTTTACGAGCCGATTTTAGCCGTTATCCCTGATGACGATAAGGTCGGACAAATTCAAAAACTCACGAAGTTTATCAAGAAGCACTTTGATTACGACGCCAAAGGCTTATGGCTCGCCGAACGCATTTGGGAACAGCACCTCGTTAAACCGCTTGCACAAGCAGGCATTAAGTATGTGATTTTAGACGACACGCATTTCAAATACGCAGGCTTGAACGACGAACAACTTTACGGCTACTACATCACCGAAGAACAAGGCTACACCACTTACCTTTTCCCTGTTTCAAAAACGCTTCGCTACACAATTCCTTTTGAAGATGTTTCAGCGACGATTGATTACCTGCGCTCGATTGCCACTGACGACGGCAAACGCATTGCCGTTTTTGCAGACGATGGCGAAAAATTTGGCGGCTGGCCTGGCACCTACGAACACACTTACACGCGCAACCATTGGCTCGAGAAATTCTTCGCCGCCCTTGACGACAATCGCGACTGGATTCGCACCATGACCTTCCAAGAAGCCCTTGCCGAACTCAAACCCATCGGCAGAATCTACCTTGCTAACGCCTCCTACGCCGAAATGATGCACTGGGCATTGCCGAACACCAAATCGTTTCAAGACTACGAAACCTTTGAGAAACGCTTAAAAGAAGAAGGACTTTACGACGATTACCACATTTTCGTGCGCGGCGGCTTTTGGCGAAATTTCATGGTGAAATATCCTGAATCGAACCAAATGCACAAGCGCATGCTGGAAGTCTCCAAACGTGCTCATGCTTTGCAAGCGCAAAAGTTGAAAGTGAGCGCGAAAACGCTCGATAAAATCTGGGCGGCGCAGTGCAACTGCCCGTATTGGCACGGCGTCTTCGGAGGAACTTATCTTCCGAACCTTCGCCATCCGATTTATGAAAACTTGATTGAAGCCGAAACCGAATTAGACAAACTCGACAACAAAAACGGCGACGTGCTTGCCACCATTGAAGACTTTGATGCAGATGGACAAGACGAAGTGATTTTGAAAAACACCGAACTTGCGCTCTACTTCAAACCGTCTGACGGCGGAAAACTCATTGAACTCGATTACAAACCTGCCAAGAAAAACTTGCTCGATGTCGTAACGCGCCGCGAAGAAGGCTATCACAAACGGCTCCTGCAAGCCAAACAGCAAACAGGCGAACTCGTCGCTGAAATGCACAACGCCGTGCAAATGAAAGAAAAAGGTTTGGAATCGCAACTCGTGTATGATTGGTATCGCCGAGCCAGTTTGGTCGAGCATTTCTTGCCGCTTGACACCACACTTGAAGAACTGCAAAAAAATCATCAACGCGAGTTAGGGGACTTTTTGATTAGCCCGTTTGAAGCCACCGTCAATGGCACAAAAGCCAAGCGCAGTCTCACGCTGACGCGCGTCGGCAATCTTCATTTCAATGGCAAAAATCACAACCTTGAAGTTTCAAAAACCATTACGCTCGCCAAAGGCAAATCGGAATTCACGGTCGACTACACGCTGACGCTTCAGAGCGACGAGAAAATTAAGTTGTATTTCGGTGTGGAAAATCTTTACGGCTTGCTGGCAGGCGATGCACCCAATCGCTATTACTACTTCGACGACATCGCGCTTGAAAATAACCGACTGAACAGCGTTGGTGAAGTGCGTGCGCGCATGGTCGGCTTGAAAGATGAATGGCTCAAAATCCATGCGCGACTTGACGCTACCGAAGAGGCGCGCGTTGTGCGTTATCCGATTGAAACCATTTCGCTCTCCGAAGGCGGCTTCGAGCGCGTCTATCAAGGCTCATGCGTGGTGATGCTCTTTGAAGTTGAACTCTCTAAAAAGCCTGTGGAACTTTCGCTCGTGCAACGCTTCTCGCGAACTTGAGGCTCAAAGAGCGCAAGATAAGTTTGAAAGGCAAATAACCGCTCCGTCTACAAGTTGACGGCTTCCTTCAAAATGCAGGGGATTAGAATGTGTCAAGCAAACTACCGGCAATGGATGAGAATACGAATAGGTTTAGGCAATGATGATGAGCGGCAAAGGCAAGCAGCGACTTGTTAAAGTTTTCGATCGCTTCGAACGACCGCTTAACAAAGGACAAGGCTTACAGGTCGCTGCCGCACTGCGCTCGTTGAATGTGCTGAACCATTTTCTAAAAGTGGTGCTCTGAGGACTTTTGAGCGGCTGACTCAATCTGCAAGCGTCGAGAGGTCGCCTGCATCTTGACCTAATGCTTCAGCTTTGAGAAGGCGGCGGAGGATTTTTCCGCTACGCGTTTTCGGCAAAGTGTTGCGGAACTCAATTTCGCTGGGCGTGGCGATTGGACCGAGTTCGCGGCGCACATGGTCGCGCAAGACATTTTTCAGATTTTCGTTTGGCTCATGCCCTGCCTTCACAACGATAAACGCTTTAATGCGCTCGCCTTTGAGGTCGTCAGGTAATCCGACAACGGCGGCTTCTGCAACGGCGGCATGCGTAATGAACGCGCTCTCGACTTCCGCTGTGCCGATGCGATGCCCTGCCACGTTCATCACATCGTCGGCTCTGCCCAAAACGCAGATGTAGCCATCTTCATCGTAAAACGCGACGTCGCCCGAAGTGTAACAGCCTTCGAAATCTTCCCAGTATTTTTTGTAGCGTTCGTCGTCGCCCCAAACGGTGCGCATCATATACGGCAAGGGTCGGCGCAGAATTAAAAGTCCGCCTTGGTTCGGCGCAACGGGCTTGCCATCAGGCGTTACGACATCAACAATGACGGTCGGCATCGGTTTGCCTGCTTTGCCTAATTTGGCGTGAAAAGCAGGCAAGGTGCCAATCACAGGTGAGGCAATTTCCGTTTGCCACCAATTATCGACCACAAAGCCGTGCTTGCCCAAAATCACATCTTGTGCCCATTGATGCGCTTCGGGATTGAGCGGCTCGCCTGCACATGCAATCAAGCGGAGTGAACTCGTATCAAATTTTTTCACGTGTTCCGCGCCGTATTTCATAAAGAGTCGAATTGCAGTTGGCGCAGTGAACATCAAATTCACCCCATGCCGCTCGACCGTCTGCCAAACAATGCCCGGATGTGGAAAATCAATCGCCCCTTCTCGCGCTAAAACCGTCGCACCGTTTAGGAGCGGACCATAGACGATGTAACTATGCCCGACAATCCAACCAATATCGGACGTCGACCAAAAAATGTCGGTCTCTTTGATGTCGTAAAAGGCGCGTGAGAGATAATAAGTGCCAACCATATAGCCGCCGTGAACATGCACCACGCCCTTCGGCTTGCCGGTTGTGCCGCTGGTGTAAAGGATAAATAGCGGATGCTCGGAATCGACAATTTCCGCCTCGCACCATTGCGGCTGATGCTCAATGAACTCGAAGTAATCGACCTCGCGCGACGACGTGAGTTCTTGCTTCGGCTCTTGACGGCGAAGCACCACGATTTTCTCGACAAACTCAATATCTTGAACTGCCTCGTCAACAATACTTTTAAGGTTCACCGTTTTGCCTGCGCGATAGGTTACGTCGGCGCAAAAGACCACTTTGGCTTTGCAATCGTCAATGCGCGTTTTGAGTGCGCCGACGCCCATGCCTGCATACACAACTGAATGAATCGCGCCAATACGCGCGCACGCCAGCATCGCGTAAATGCCTTCAACCGTGAGCGGCATGTAGATAATCACGCGGTCGCCTTTCTTGACGCCTGCTTCTTTAAGTGCGTTGGCAACTTGACAAACGCGGCGCAAGAGTCGGTCGTATGTTACAACCACTTCTTTGCCGCTTTCTGTCGTCCAAATTATCGCGACTTTATTTCGACGATGGCTATTGACATGGCGGTCGAGCGCGTTGAGTGTGATGTTGGTTTTTCCACCTAAAAACCATTCGTGATGTGGTGGGTCAAACTTCAAAACCGTGTGCCATTTTTCTTTCCACTCGAGTTCATTAGCAATGCCTTCCCAAAATTTTTCAGGCGCAGAAATGCTGTAGCGATAAAGCGCGTCGTAGTCTTGAATGAGTGCATTTTGGCGAAGGGAATCGGGCGGCGTGATGATGCGACGTTCGGCGGTAAGCGTTTCAATAGACGACATAGATGGAGCTCCTCATTGTTTGATTGAAAGAAATGTTGGCGCGCAAAAGTTAAAGACGTCGGCAAAGAGTTCAAAATGTTAGAGCCTATCTCGGCAGTTTTCTTCGTAACTTTTCCGACAACCTTTTTACTGTGTCTTGTCATGAAACTTGTCTTTATGGGAACGCCAGAGTTTGCCGTTCCGTCGCTCAAAAAAATTGTTGAGACAGGCTTTGAAATCTCGCTCGTCGTTACAAGCCCCGACAAGCCGCGCCGAAGTGCCAACGACGACCCCGAACCGACGCCCGTCAAAAAAACAGCACACGCACTCGGTCTGCGCGTCTTGGAAGTTGAGGATATAAAGTCGCCCGATTTTGAGCAGGCGATTCGCAATGTCGCGCCCGATGTTATCGTCGTCGTGGCATTTCGCATTCTTCCAAAGGAAATTTTTACGATTCCAACCAAAGGCACATTCAACCTGCATGCGTCGCTTTTGCCGAAGTATCGCGGTGCCGCGCCAATCAACTGGGCAATCATCAACGGCGAAACCGAAACAGGCGTAACCACTTTTTTCCTGCAAGAAAAAGTCGATACTGGCAACATGATTCTGAAAAAATCGCTGACGATTCAGCCCAATGAAGTCGCTACCGAACTTGCCGCTCGGCTTTCGGAACTCGGTGCCGAAGCCGTCGTCGAGACCTTGAAACTCATCGAGACCGATTCGGTGCATTTAATCCAACAAGACGATTCACTTGCAACAAAAGCACCCAAACTCACCAAAGAAAACACGCGCATTGATTGGTCAAAGCCTGCTCGCAATGTGTTCAATTTCATTCGCGGACTTTCAGAGCGACCAACGGCTTGGACGACTTTGGACGATAAACAAGTGAAAATCTATCGCGCCGCACTTTTTTCCGAAACCGAAGTCGGCGAAGTCGGCAAGTGGATTTTGGGCGACGAAACGCTCTATGTGCAGTGCCAATCGGGTCTCGTAGAAATTCTCTCGCTTCAACAAGAAGGCAAAAAGCGTATGCGTGTGAGCGATTTTTTGAGAGGCTATCGCGCCAAAGGCACGGAAAAATTTGTCTAATTTGGAGGCAGGCACATAGAAATTTGTAGGCGTGAAATTGCGTTGCCATAGCAACGTTCCACAATTCTAATGCAAATGAAGAAAACTTACTTTTTCAGCGACGTCCACTTCGGCTTGCAAGAGCGACACATCGAAGAAGCCAAAACCGACCTGATGCTCAATCTGCTCGATGAAATCAAGCGCGAGGGGAAGTTGCTCTACATGGTCGGCGATATTTTGGACTATTGGATGGAATACAAACACGTGATTCCAAAAGGACCGTATCGATTCTTCGCCGCGCTCTACGACTTGGTGCGTGCAGGCGTTGAAGTGCATTACCTTGCAGGCAATCACGATTTTTATCTCGGCAAATACTTCGACGAAGAACTCGGCGTGAAAACCCATTACGGCGCACTGAGGCACAACATCGACGGCAAAGAGTTTTACATCGTTCACGGCGACGGCGTTGGCAAAGGCGACACAGGCTACAAACTCTTTCGCTCGCTCGTGCGCAACAACTTCAACCTTGCGTGGTATCGCTGGCTTCACCCCGACTTCGGCGTCGGCGTGATGGATTACCTTTCCAAACTCTCGCGCAAACACACCTACACCGAAAAAGATTACGGCGAAAAAGAACGGCTCATCATGTTTGCCAATGAAGAACTGCAAAGAGAACCATTTGACTACTTCGTCTGCGGACACAGGCACGTCGTTAAACTGCACCGACTTCGCAATCAAAAAAGTTATTATGTGAATTGCGGCACTTGGATAGGCGGCATGCCAACTTATGCCGTCTTTGACGGAGCAGAAATGAAACTTATCAAAGCCAAAACGCGCGACGTGCTCTATGCACAAACACCTGAACCAATCACGGCATAACCACTCATGATGCTGGACTCTATCAATCCGACGACGGAAGAACTCATTGCGTCGTATCAAGAACATTCGCTCTCGGAAATTGAATCGGCATTGAAGCAATCGCACAAGGTTTTTGACCATTGGCGCGGTTTATCGTTTCAAGCGCGCGGCGCGTGTTTCAAGAAACTTGCGGAAAAACTGCGCGAAGGCAAAACACGCCTTGCTGAACTGATGGCGTTGGAAATGGGAAAGCCCATCACACAAGGCATGGCCGAAATTGAAAAGTGTGCAGGCACGTGTGAATACTTCGCCGAAAATGCCGAAGCGTTTCTGGCTGATGAAGTCGTGCCAACCGAAGCCATCAAGAGCAAGGTCATTTTCCGTCCGCTCGGTGTGATTCTCGCCATTATGCCATGGAACTTTCCGTTTTGGCAAGTGATTCGCTTCGCTGCGCCAACGCTCATGGCAGGCAATACGGCTCTTGTCAAACACGCGCCGAATGTAACCGGGTGCGCGCATGCGTTGGATAAACTCTTTCGCGAAGCAGGCTTTCCCGAACATGTGATTCACTTTCTCGACATTGCGCCTGACCACGTGTCGGAACGCATTTCAAAATTGATTGAGCATCCGCTTGTGCGTGCCGTTACGCTCACAGGAAGCACGCGCGCAGGAAAGTTCGTTGCCGCCAAAGCTGGTGAAGCCTTGAAAAAGTGCGTGCTCGAACTTGGCGGAAGTGATGCTTACCTTGTGCTTGATGATGCTGATGTGGAATTTGCGGCAGAAACTTGTGTCAATTCGCGGTTGCTGAATTCAGGGCAGAGTTGCATTGCGGCAAAGCGGTTCATCGTTGCTCGAAAAATTCGCGAAGCCTTTGAAGCGAAAGTCGTTGAGAAAATGAGTGCGAAAAAAGTAGGTTCGCCGTTGGAAGAGTCAACCGAAGTCGGACCGCTGGCGCGTAAAGATTTGCTCGAGAACTTGCATCGTCAAGTTACACAAAGCGTTCAAGTTGGGGCGAGCGTGCTCTGTGGCGGCAAACTTTACGAAGGCAAAGGCTACTTTTATCCGCCAACCGTGCTCACAGGCGTAACGCCGGGCATGGCGGTGTTTGACGAAGAAACTTTCGGACCTGTGGCGGCAATCATCACCGTCAAGGACGACGACGAAGCCATTGAACTTGCCAACGCCACGAATTACGGATTAGGCTCGGCAATTTTTACAAGCGATGCGTGGCGCGCCGATAGCGCAATCACGCGTTTGGAGTTTGGAAACTGCTTCGTCAATGCGATGGTCAAAAGCGATGCGCGCCTGCCCTTCGGTGGCGTGAAAGATTCAGGCTTCGGACGCGAACTCGGACGCTACGGCATTAAGGAGTTCGTCAATGTGAAGACGATTTGGGTTGATAAGACCTAATCAGATGAAACCGAACTAAATTTCCACGACCGTTACGCCAGTTCCGCCTTCATCCCAGTTGCCTAATCGAAAGTGCTTAACGCGCTTATCATTTTTCAAATAGTCGGTGATGCGCTTGCGCAACGCGCCTGTGCCTTTGCCGTGAATGATGTCGAAGCGATGTAATCCGTTTGAGACCGATTCATCAATAAACTTTTCGACGCGCAAAATGGCTTCATCGCCCATCAAGCCTCGTAAATCCAAGCGAGTAGGGACTTCTTTAATTTCAGTGAGCGAACTTGAACGATGTTGGACAGTTTGTTTGCGTTCCATTTCACGGGCGTCTTTGTTTGAGATTTTTTCAAGGTTGCGAAGCGAGGTTTTCATGCGGAAGTTGCCAAAGGAGACCACAGCGTCGTCGTCTTTGAGTTCAAGAACTTCGCCAACGGTGTGGGTATCAAGCAGTTTGACCTTATCGCCGACAGCGATTTCAAATGATTCAGATGCTTTGGATTGTTCAGTGCTGATTTTGGTTTCTTCGGCGGCAAGGTCGCGGCGCATTTTCTCGACTTCTTTGCGAGCCGATTTAATTTTTCCCGAATCGCCTGCGCTTTCCTTAATCTCTTTGATAACTTTCTCAATCAGTTCGCTCGATTGCGCTAAAAGTCGTTTCGAGTCTTGAAGCGATTGGCGGCGGAGGTCGCGCTTTTCATTTTCAAGGTCGCGCAATTTTTGTTGATACTCTTTTGCTAAGCGTTCTGCGGCTTCGCGCTCGTCTTGCAATTTCTTTCGTGCTTGATGAAGGCGTTGCAATTCAAGGTTCATCTTCGTGATGAGATCTTCGAGCGCGTGTTTAGAATCGCCCAAAAAACGTTTTGCATTTTCCAAGATGTGCGGCGCAAAGCCCATTCGCCGTGCCATTTCAAGCGCAAACGAACTACCTGGCAAGCCAATTTGAAACTGGTAAGTCGGACGCAATTCCTTTGCGTCAAACTGCATCGAGCCATTGACGACGCCCGCGCGTTGATAGGCGTAGGCTTTCAGCGAGCCTTGATGTGTGGTTACGATTGTAATCGCTTTGCGCGTGAGCAAACTTTCAAGCGTTGCTGTTGCAATCGCCGCGCCTTCTTCGGGGTCGGTGCCCGAACAAATTTCATCTATCAACACAAGGCTTTCGCTTGTGGCGTTATCCAAAATCGTTTTGAGATTTTTGAGGTGCGAACTGAATGTTGAAAGGTCGTTTTCAATCGATTGCTCGTCGCCAATTTCTACAAAAATGTTATCGAAGAGCGTAAATGTCGAGCCTTCGCCGCACGGAAGCAGGTAGCCATATTGCAACATCAACGAAAGCAAGCCAACAGTTTTAAGCGCAACCGATTTGCCACCCGCGTTCGGTCCTGTAATCACCAAAACATAGTTCTCATAGCCTAATTCCAACGACAGTGGCACGACAGGCTTACCTGCTTTGCGATGCGTCAGCAATAGATACGGATGAAATGCGTTTTCTAATTTGAATTTCTTCTCGAGAGAAACATTCGGACGAATGGCGCCGAGTTCAAGCGCAAACTTCGCCTTTGCATAGAGCGCATCGAACTGGGTGAGAATTTCTTGATTGGAGAGAAGATTGTCGAGTTCTTTGCGTAAGGCGCGCGCCAACTCGCGTAGAATGCGCTCAATTTCCCGAACCTCTTGAATTTCTAAATCGCGAATTTCATTCGAGAGCGAGAGCGTTTCAGCAGGCTCAATGAAAACAGTTTGCCCCGACTGCGAAAAATCGTGAATGAAGCCCGGCACTTGATACTTGTGCTCGACCCTGAATCCAAGCACTAAGCGACCGTTGCGAATCGTGATGCCCTCGTCCATAAGCATATTTTCGCTCGCATATCGGCGTTGAAGCGATTCGTATTTGCGTCGAAGTGCGTCGCGTTTTTTTTGCAATTCGCTTCGAATGAATTGAAGCGCATCAGAAGCCGAAGAGCGCACTTCGGCAAATTCATCTATCTTTTGAGAGATTTCGTATTGAAGCGATTTTTCCATCCACAAGTTTTCCGTGAGCGCGTTCAGTGTCGGAAAGGTTTCCTTGCGATTGAAAATAAATTTTTTCAGAAGCGACGCCGTGCGCAAAGCCGCGCCGATTTTGAGCAACTCGGCAGGCTGAAGAAAGTTTTCCTCGATAGCAAGTTTTTTGAGAATGTCGCGCGTGTCGTAAAGCGTGGCGATGGGCAACTCTTCGCCCGATTCCATCAGGAGTTTGAGTTCGCGCACGCGCTCTAATTCGGTCTCGAGAGCAGGCAAGGTTAGAAAGGGTTCAGAATTGGCAAGGCGTGCACGCCCCATCTCTGACAAGCAAAGTTTGCTGGCGTGAGCAAGAATTTTATCGAACTCTAATTTTTCAGCGAGATTCATCTGTATTTTTATCGGTCTATAGGGGCGCAAACTTACAAAGATTCAAGAAGGTTTCATTTATGGATTCACACACACAAATCGCCTCACCAAAAAACAACACTTCATCTGAAATTGCAGAATGGATAAAGTCAGCACCTGTGCAAAAAGAGTGGTCATTTTCTGAATACAAGCCATCGCAAACAGGTAAATGGACGCACGACTATCACCGTTATCCAGCTAAGTTTATTCCGCAACTTGTCGAGA
>CALKXI010000120.1 GCA_938003965.1 uncultured Chlorobiales bacterium | reverse complement strand
TTAACCAACCCTGATTCAGCAGGCGTCATTTTTGAAAATGGAAGCGAAATGATTGCCGCAACAGGATTTACAGGCAACGCCTTCGGCACAACGAACCTTAACTCGGTGATTTTCCAAAACGGCTCAATTTATCGCTCACAATCAGGCGCAAATCCTTTTGGAGCATCAGCACCCAACTCTGTCGTTCGCTTCTTGTCAGGTAGCACTTACAGCCATGAGCAGAATACCACCCCCGCTACTTCGGGCAGAACATATGCAAACTTTGTAATTAACCTTGCATCATTTAATCAAACCATAAGCGTTGCAAATGCTCTTACCGTCGATAGTTTCTTGGTGAATAATGCTACTTCGCTCACGCTCAATAATTCAGGCGGGCTAATTGTGCGCGGTAACCTCGCGGTGAATGCAGGCACGGTAACCATTGGCAGCAGCAGCACGACGACCCCCATAACCTTCAGCGGCACTTCACCGCAAAAAATTCATGGCACAGGTGGCACACTCACCTTCGGCGCAAATGCGTCGGTTACGCTTAACAATCCAAGCGGCTTGGAGCTTAATCGCGCTATCACGCTTCAAGATACGCTTACGCTCACGAATGGACTTCTCACCACGAATAATAATCTGACACTCGAAGCATCGGCAAGCGTTGCAGGCGGAAATGATAACAGTTACATCGTTGGCTCATTAGCACACGTTTTCAATACGACCTTGACGACGCGCCTTTATCCTTTCGGCAGTTTCGGACGCTATCGCCCGATTGCTATTCGCGGCAGCACTTCATCAGGCACCGCCACTTTTCGCGGCTTGTTAATTGACGCCGATGCGAACTTACGCGAAGCCATCACCGACCCGCCAAATCGCGTTTCGCTGGTGCGCTACTACGGCTTTGTCAGCAACGTCGGCACATTGACAATCGACCAAATTCCCACACTTCGCGCCAATGTCGACGACGGCGTCGGTTCGTTTCTCTCGAACACATCGCTTCGCATTGCGACCGCACGCACTGGCACCGGTTGGACACTTCGCAACCTCAATTCGCCGCCAAACACAACCACGCTTCCACTTGATTTAAGTAGCGAAACAGGACTCAGTTTTACCGTCAATGCTTCGCCTGACTCCGCGCTCTTTGCGCTTGGCTCATCGTCAAATTCCGATAATCCGCTTCCCGTTGAATTGCTTGCTTACACAGGCGAATCCACTTCCGACGGTGCCGTGCTTCGTTGGCAGACGGCTTCGGAAGTCGATAATCTCGGCTTTACGGTTCTGAAAGATGGCGTCGAGGTGGCTTCGTTTGCTAACACGCCCTCATTGCGCGGACGCGGCACTACGACAGAAGAAACGCGCTATCAATTTGTTGATTCAAACGTTAAGGTCGGCGATGTGCATCACTACAATTTGCGCCAAACCGATTTGAACGGCACGGTTCACGATTTGGGAACAGTTACGCTCAACATCACCACTGCCGTTGCGCCGCGTGAATACAGCCTTTCGCAGAACTATCCGAATCCATTTAATCCAACAACAGTTATCACTTACGCGCTCAAAGAGGCGGGCGAGGTGAAGTTGGAACTCTTTGACGTCTTGGGCAGAAAGGTCGCAACGCTTGTCAATGCGCGACAAGATGCGGGCACATACACACACTCATTCATTGCGTCTCGCTACGGGCTGTCGACGGGCATGTATTTTTATCGCTTGCAATCGGGCGGCTTTGTCGCAACGAAGAAAATGTTGCTGGTGAAATAAATTGCTCGAATCAACATTTTTTTTAATGGTTAGATTATCTTTATATTGCTTTGAGCACTATGCTCTCTTTCTTTTTAATACAAACCTACACTAAGCACATGAAAAAGAATCTTGCACTTTTCGCTTCTGCGCTGTTCGTTGCACTCACCATCAGCGCGTGTTCAATGACGATGCCCGTCGCCGTTTCCAGCAACCCTGTCGGACCGAAGGTCGGCAAAGCCTCAGGCAACACCTTTTTGGGTGTTCTTGCTTTTGGCGTTGATGTCAGCATTCAAAAAGCGGCAAAGAACGCGGGCATTACCAAAATCTCCACCGTTGATATTCAACGCGACGATATTTTGGGCTTGTATCAAACCTACACCGTCATTGTAACAGGCGAATAATTCGCATATCGTTTTTTCAAAGGGAGTCGTATTCAGAACGATTCCCTTTTTCTTTGTGGCTCACGATGAAACACACACTCACACTGATTCTCTCGCTTCTTTTCTCCTACTGCCTTACCGCTTGCAAGACACCTAAATTCATTGAATCTTTCTCGTCACAGTTCGGCTTGATGCATTTTGTCAAAAGCGTTGAATTTAGCGGCGAAGATGGCTCGGTTGAATTTGATTTCACTTATCGCGAAAATGATACGATGCAAGTTACTTGTAACTTCACCATACAATCCAAGTCAAACGAGATTTACGCAATTCAACGCGCCTCATTCCAAAGCACTAACGCCACCGTCTCCCTCGATTCGCTCAAATTGATGTTCGCCACGCGCAGCGCAAATACGGCTCGATATACCTCGCTCATGACAAAAGACGCCTTTCGCGCCCTCTTTACAAGCCAATCCGCAACTTTTACGGTTCAGGGGAGCAGACAAACCTTGCGCTACAACGGCGGGAAGTCGTTTGAAGAAAATGCCAAAGCCGTGCGTCTCGATGTGCTGAACCTTCCGTGAAAAGCGGTATCTTCGGCGCAAAACGAGACCTGATTTATGATTCACTCAATAGTAGAAGCGACGGCATTTCAGCAAGTTGTCGAGTTGCTTCAAAGCGAAGCAAGGGCGATTGAGCAATGTGCGGCGCAACTGAATGCGGACGACGTCGTGCGCGCCGTATCGCTGATTTGTTCAGCGAAAGGAAAGGTTGTGGTGCTGGGCGTTGGCAAGTCGGGCATTATTGCGCAGAAAATTGCCGCCACAATGACGAGCACCGGCACCGAAGCCGTTGCCATTCACCCTACCGACGCCATGCACGGCGATTTGGGTTATATCTCGTCAAACGACGTCGCCATTGCGATTAGCAACAGCGGCGAGACGGACGAACTGCTCGCGCTCTTGCCGCATCTTCATCATCGACAAGTTCCCATTATTGCGATTGTTGGAAATCTCAAATCCACATTGGCACGCAAAGCCGACGCCGTTCTGAACGCCACGATTCAGAAGGAAGCAGGCTATTTGAACCTTGCGCCAACCACGAGCACCAGCGTTGCGCTTGCACTCGGCGATGCGCTTGCGATGACCGTCATGCGCGCCAAAGGCATTAACGCCGAAGACTTTGCGTTCAATCACCCCGCTGGACGCTTGGGCAAACGCCTCACGCTTCGCGTTTCGGATTTGATGCACAGCGGAAACGATAATCCAACCGTTTTGCCTACGGCTTCTTGGCTTGAAGTCATTCGTGTGCTTTCAGAGAAAAGTCTTGGTGCGGTTAATGTTGTCGATAGCGATGGAAACTTGCTTGGCATTATCACCGATGGCGATGTGCGGCGCATTGTTCAGCGCGTTAAGGCGACTGAACTCGAGCACCTTGTTGCCGAAACGATGATGACGAAAAACCCAATCACCATTTCAGCCGAGCGGCTTGCCGTTGAAGCCTTAGATGTGATGGAAAACCGTTCGTCGCAAATTTCCGTCTTGCCTGTGGTTGATGGCAAGAAAAGTGTAGGATTGATTCGCATTCACGACATTGTGCGGCGCGGTTTGTAACCCAGCGACTTTCAAATGTACACTGACAAACTTGTTTATCTGCTTTTGCAACTTGTGCCACAAGGCTTTTTCACGCTCATTGGCAGAGACCCAAATGACGCCTCGCGCTACGACTTCAAATCCGTTGAACTCAAAGAAACTGCCTTCCGCATTGACGGCGTCTTCATGCCGAAAAACAACGACGATGAAGTCTACTTCGTAGAAGCACAATTTCAATTAGATGAACATTTTTACGCCCGATTCTTCGCCGAGATTTTTCTTTATCTCAAACAGTATCGTGTCAAGAAGTGGCGTGCAGTGGTGATTTATCCGTCGCGTAGCATTGAGCCCAAGCAGATTGAGGCTTATAATGAGTTGCTTGAATCCAAGCGTGTCGTGCGCGTATATTTGGACGAACTGCCTGAATCGGAAGAGACGGCAGTGGAGTTATTCAAACTCTTGATTGCGTCAGAAGAAGTGATGGGCGTTCGGGCGCGAAAGATAGCGCAAAAAGCGAGTGTGGTTGAGTTGGATTTGATTGAGCAGATTTTGGCATACAAGTTTAGAACTTTAACACGAGAGGAGATACGCCAAATGTTGAAGATTCAAGAAGAACTTGGTTTGAAGGAGACCGCTTTTTACAAGGAAGCCTTTGAAGAAGGCAAAGCCGAGGGGCTTTTGAAAGGCAAACGAGAAGGCGAGCACGCCGCAAAACTTGCCATGGTCTCGCTGTTGCGCGAATTAGGATTGAACGACGAACTCATTGCCCAAAAACTGCAACTCTCGCTCTCCGACGTGCAAAGCGTGCCGAAGTCCTAAACACAAAGAGCCTGCTTTTGACAGGCTCTTTTAGCGTTCAGAACAGTGGTTACTTTTCCTCTACGGTTTCGTCCGTTTCCTTTTCGGATTCGGTTACATCGGAGAAAACAAGGCTATCGGTTTTCTTGCTGTATTTGATTTTAATCGACGAGCCTTCTTTGAACTTACCTTTGAGAATTTCCTCTGCCATTGGGTCTTCGACATACTTTTGCAAAGCACGACGAAGCGGACGCGCTCCGAATTGTTGGTCGTAGCCTTTGTTCGCCAAAAACTCTTTTGCCGATTTTGTAATCTCAATCGTGATGCCCATTTCACGCACGCGCTTGAAGAGCTTTTCGGCGGCAATATCGATGATGCGGAAAATGTGCTCCTTCTCGAGTTGATGGAAGACGATAACATCATCAATTCGGTTGAGGAATTCGGGATTGAACACGCGCTTCAAGGCATCTTCGACGGTGGATTTCATGTTCTCGTATTTGCCTTTTTCGGAGGGTTGCGAGAAGCCCATGCCCATGCCCATGTTTTTGATGTCGCGTGCGCCGATGTTGGACGTCATGATGATAATCGTATTGCGGAAGTCGACACGGCGACCAAGTCCGTCGGTGAGAATGCCGTCGTCCAAGACTTGCAACAAGATGTTGAAGACGTCGGGGTGCGCTTTTTCAATTTCATCGAGCAAGACAACGGAGTAAGGTTTGCGGCGCACTTTCTCGGTGAGTTGTCCGCCTTCTTCGTAGCCAACATAGCCGGGCGGCGCGCCGACAAGACGCGAGACAGTGAATTTTTCCATATACTCGCTCATGTCGATTCTTACCAACGCTTCTTCGGTATCGAAGAGGTAGCGCGTCAAGGCTTTAGCGAGTTCTGTTTTGCCAACGCCTGTCGGTCCAAGGAAGATAAACGAGCCAATCGGGCGGTTCGGGTCTTTCAAGCCTGCTCTTGTGCGTTGGATTGATTTGGCGATGCGCTCAATGGCTTCGTCTTGCCCAATCACTTGGCTCTTGAGAACTTCTGGGAGTTTCAACAGTTTTTCCGATTCGGATTGCGCGACTTTGACTACAGGAATGCCGGTCATCATTGCCACAACGGCTGCGACGTTTTCTTCATTGACGTCGAAAATTTTTTCGGCTGTTGATTTTTCCCACTCCTGCTTGGCGCGCTCGAGTGCATCAATGAGACGTTTTTCTTGGTCGCGCAGTCGTGCGGCTTCTTCAAAGTTTTGAGATTTGACCACTTGGTTTTTAAGCATCTTGATGTCCTCGATTTTCTGTTCAAGCTCGAGGATTTCTTTCGGAACGTGAATGTTGGAAAGGTGGACTCGTGCGCCGGCTTCGTCCATTACATCGATGGCTTTGTCAGGCAAGTGTCTATCGGTGATGTATCGGTCGGAGAGTTTAACCGCGGCCTCGATAGATTCTTTGCTGTAACGCACATTATGGTGCGCCTCATACTTTTCTTTGATGTTGTTGAGAATGGCGATGGTGTCTTCGACGGTTGTCGGCTCGACCATGATTTTTTGGAATCGTCGGTCGAGTGCGCCATCTTTTTCGATATATTGGCGGTATTCGTCGAGCGTGGTTGCACCGATGCATTGAAGTTCGCCGCGTGCGAGTGCGGGCTTGAAGATGTTAGAGGCATCAAGCGAGCCGGATGCGCCGCCTGCACCGACAATAGTATGTAGTTCGTCGATAAAGAGAATTACGTCTTTTGATTTTTCGAGCTCGTTCATGACGGCTTTCATGCGTTCTTCGAACTGACCGCGATACTTTGTGCCTGCTACAAGCGCCGCTAAGTCGAGGGCAACAACACGCTTATCGTAAAGCACTCGTGAAACCTTGCGCTGAACAATGCGAAGCGCAAGCCCTTCAGCAATTGCCGTTTTGCCAACGCCCGGCTCTCCGATGAGCACAGGATTATTTTTCTTTCTGCGTGAAAGCACTTGTGCAACCCGCTCGATTTCTTTTTCGCGCCCGATAATCGGGTCGAGTTTATCCTCGAGTGCAAGTTTGGTTAGGTCTCGACCGAAATTGTCGAGCACTGGCGTTTTGGTCTTTTCCATCTTTCGTACCTCGTATTGTTGTTGATATCGTTCACTTCCACCTTGCGAAGAACTTGCGGCGGCGGTTACAGGGTTTCCCGTTTTACCGCTCATGATGTTGTCTAATTCTTCGCGCACGGTTTCGTATCGCACGCCGAATTGTGACATAATTTGCGCAGCAATGTTTTCTTCATCCTTCACTAGCGAAAGCAACAGGTGCTCCGTACCAATGATGTCGGACTTACAAATTTTCGCTTCGAGATATGTAATTTTCAAAACCTTCTCAGCTTGTTTAGTCAACGGCACATTGCCCAATGTGAGCGTTCCACCTGTTGAGCGCACCGTATCTTCGATCGCGCGTTTGAGTTTGTAGAGGTCGCACCCTAAGTTTTTCAGAATACGCACGGCGATGCCTTCGCCTTCTCTAATGATGCCTAAGAGCAAATGTTCTGTACCGATGTAATCATGTCCAAGCCGTAGGGCTTCTTCACGGCTGTATCGTATCACATCTTCAACTCTGTTGGAAAATTTTCCTTCCATATCTCGTGTAATCGTGTTGTTCTAAATCGAAATTTGACTTTCAGGCGATTTGACCCTGAGTTTCTCAAACATTGACATTGCACAAACGTTATCGCTTTTTTATCGTCTATCACTCTGTCTCAATCATTGTATCGGTTATAGCAACGATTATAGCAGTATTTAATCGCTTTTGCAAAGGCTTCTATCTTTCTTTTCAAATTAGGGTTTCGGCATCACAATCCACAAAATCACATAAACAATGATACCAGGAAAGGCGGCGCTGAAAATTGAAATGAGCACATATAGAACACGCACCAGCGTTGGGTCCCAGCCGAGCCACTCAGCAATTCCTCCGCAAACGCCACCAATAATAGCGTTGTACGACCGTTTAAGATGAGCCATTCTGATAACAAAGACGAATACTTGGATGGTTTAGTTTTTCTTTGAGCATCGCTAAATAGACACTCTCCTGCTCCATCAATCCACCCATAATACAAAGCGGTAGTTCTTGACCAATACGCTGACGAAGCGTTTTAATATAATGCTCAACAAGTGTTGTTTGGCTATCGAGAATTTTCGTTGCTATCGTTGAGCCTTTCGCTGCAGACTCAAACACAACATGTGCAAGGTATTGCAGTTCAAATTGCTCTTGATAAACTTTCCGAATTGCGTCTTCTTTCGTTCGAAAAAACTTTTTCATGGCTGTTTCAAAAAGTCTATCACTCGCCATTCCATCCAGCAGCTGCAGGTAGTTTCTCACCGCTTCTTGTCCAATCGCGTAGCCACTTCCCACATCGCCAATCGCTCT
Organism: uncultured Chlorobiales bacterium; assembly: GCA_938003965.1. GTDB lineage: Bacteria > Bacteroidota > Chlorobiia > Chlorobiales > Thermochlorobacteraceae > JANWWM01. Next base: position 12,741 of record CALKXI010000120.1, on the reverse strand, counting down.
GCCGTATCCGCCGATTTTAATTTTTTTGCGCCCTGCCTTCGCCACAAAAATTGAGCCTGTTCCGAGAATTGCCAACATACCGTCGCAGTTTTGAAAACAATGTTCAAAGGCTAAATCTACATCGCTCATCACACTTACTTTTTTTCCAACAAGAGATTTTACAAGCCACGATTTATCCTCTCTTGAAATCAATCCTGCCAATCCAATTTTTACCCTTTCGGCAGGAAAGCGTTGAATTGCGGTTGAAATTGTGCGCAGAATTTTTTCGCGCTCGCCCGTTTGCACGTTGAAATTGCCTTTGTATTTGGCTTTGAGTTTTAAGCCTGATTCAGTTTGCGCAAACACTTTGAGCGAAGAGCCGCCGCCGTCTAGAATCAAAACTTTACTTTTGTTGTTGGACTTCACGACTTCAAAAATTCTTTGAATCGTTCACAGGCAACAAGCGTGCTTGTTCCATTAAGCACTTTCGGCACTTCTTCCAAAAGTTCAGGCATATCGGGGAGATTGTTGCGAAGCGCGTTCAGCAACCGCACGGCTTTGATGTTTGGATTGGGTTGTAGATGCACTTCCGCCGGTTCGCTTGGCGAAGCAAGGCATTTGGGAATAGCGTCGTAAAGTTCGGGAAATTCTATCGTGTTATTCACCACTGCTCCCAAGAGTTTTTCCAAGCGTGAAAGTCGCCTCAGTTCCTTGTCGCTTGCCGTGAGTTCATCAAGTTTATCAAAGGCTTGACGGTGATACTCGTAAAGGTGCGCTTTGGCTTCTCGCAAATTTGCAACAAACTTCGGCACATCGTTTTCATCCAGCGGCTCGAAGGTGAATGTATAATCGGCGTAAATAATCAATTTGCCATATTGTAGCGGCACTGTTTTGAAGACCTCCTTGGTGCTATCTTTTTCTTTAAGCAGTCCGGGAAAGGCTTTAGCAAATCGGACTTTTTCTTCGGAGGCTCTCCACTTTTGTTCGGCGTAGGTCATTATTTTGCGATGGATTGTTTTGCAATGTTCAGCAGGCGACGACTGTTTTTCGTATATCGTTCAAGCATAACATATCAAATTATGAAAACAATTCTCATTAACCTTGTGCTACTTGCGATAGGCGCATCGGCATTTGCACAAAAAATTTTAGTTCCGATGGATAAAGCGCAAAGCGACCACCTGAAAGCCTACGGCGTTGCGTATTGGTGCTTGGAGCGTTCGCTATCCGTCGATTGGCTTCTCAACTATCGCGGCGGCTCGTTTATGATGGATGCCATTCCTGCACTTAAAGATGAACTTACCTTGCGCGGGGTCAGCTTCGAAGAACTTTCAAACAGCAAGGCTGAACAAATCCTTTCGCTCATTCGCAGTGAAGAATCCAATATGGACGCGATGCGTTTGGACAAAGCCCCGAAAATTGTTGTTTATGTGCCGCCGTCAAACTTGCCTTGGGACGATGCTGTTACGCTTGTTCTAACTTACGCCGAAATTCCTTACGATAAACTCTGGGACGAAGAAGTCTTGAAAGGCAAACTCAAAGATTACGACTGGCTTCATGTGCATCACGAAGATTTCACGGGGCAGTATGGTAAGTTTTTTGCGCAATTTCGAAACGCGCCTTGGTATATCAAGCAAGTGCGCGACGCCGAACAACTTGCCAAGAAACTTGGATACAACAAAGTGAGCGAACAGAAAAAAGCCGTCGCCCGAAAAATTCGCGACTTCGTCGGTGAAGGGGGATTTATGTTCGCCATGTGCTCTGCACCCGATAGCTACGACATTGCGCTTGCTGCCGAAGGCATTGACATTGTGCCCAAAGAACTCGACGGCGATGGCATTACGCCCGACGCCCAAGCTCAACTCGACTTCTCGAAAACTTTCGCTTTTGAAAACTTTACTCTCAACTTCAACCCTTACGAGTATTCAAAATCCAACATCGACATCAATCCGATGATGACAGGCAGTTCGTCAGGACCAGAAAATGATTACTTCACGCTCTTCGAGTTCAGTGCAAAATACGACCCCGTGCCGTCCATGCTCACACAAAATCATACCTCTGTCATAAAAGGCTTTTATGGGCAAACTACCTCGTTTCGCAAAAGCCTCATCAAGCCAAGCGTCGTGATTATGGGCGAAAAGAAAAACAGCGAAGAAGTCCGATACCTACACGGCAATTACGGACGCGGTCAGTTTTGCTTTTATGGCGGACACGACCCCGAAGATTATCAACACCACGTCGGCGACCCGCCTACCGACCTGAAACTTCATAAAAATTCCCCAGGCTATCGATTGATTCTAAACAATGTGCTCTTCCCTGCTGCACAAAAGAAGAAACAAAAAACATAAAATTGCTCACGATGCCCATTCCAATCAACATTCTCACAGGCTTTCTTGGTAGTGGCAAAACCTTGCTTCTCAAAGATTTGCTCAAAGAAATGAGCGGCAAAAAGAAAATCGCCGTGCTGATGAACGAAATCGGCGAAATTTCTATCGACGCCAAATTGCTTGAAGGCTTTTCAACCAAAGTTTTTGAACTGAACGACGGCTGTATTTGCTGTTCGGTTAACGAAGATTTTGTTACGGTCTTGGACGAAGTTGCCACGAAAGCCTCGCCTGACCTTATCGTCATTGAGACTACGGGCGTCGCCAATCCGATGAACATTATTTACTCCATCATCAATCCGATTTTCGTTATTGATGCGGTTATCACCACGATTGATGCGAAAAATTTTTTGCAGATGAAAGATGAACTTGATGTCGCCGAAGACCAGCTCGACGCCGCCGATGTTGTTGTGATTACAAAAGATGACCTGGCTACAACAAGTGAACTTACCTGCGTTGAAGAGTATGTTCGCGCTCACCGTCCAAATGCGACGGTCTTTTTTCGCCATTCGCTTGATTTGTCGCTTCTTTTCGGCGTAGCCTATCCGCGCACGCTTGATTTAGATTTAGCACCACTTCATTCAGACCATAGTGGTGCGCATAACCATCATCATCATTTTGAGCACGAAGGCGTCGAGGCCTTCCGCTTCGCAAGCAACGATGTTTTTGAACTAACACGCCTTCAATCGGCATTGGAATCGCTTCCAAAAAGTGTCTGGCGGCTCAAAGGCGTTGTCCATCTCGAGGGGCAGGCAAGCGCCCTGATTTTGAACTTTGCTTACGGGCGATATACGCTCGAGGATTACAGTGGCATGAGCCCTTCGCGGTGTGATTTAATTTTCATTGGCAAACAGATTCGCTCGATTCAACAGGAACTCATCGCGCATCTCAAAACGGCAAGCGTGCTTTCAGAAGCATCTCAAACCAGTTCGTAAGCACATGTCTAAAAAACTCTTCGTATTGGCAGGCGAAGCGTCGGGCGATTTGCACGGCGCGGGCGTCTTGAAGTCGCTCAAACGGCTCGTGCCATCGCTCGATGTGTTTGGCATTGGCGGCAAGCATATTCAAGCCACAGGTGCGCGACTTCTTTATTCGGTCGAGCAAATCAACTTCATGGGATTTGTTGAAATTGCCAAGCATTACCGCTTTTTGCGGCGCGTTTTGGAGACGGTCAAGTCGGCGATTCGTTGCGAGAAGCCTGACGCAGCATTGCTGATTGATTATCCGGGCATGAACTTACTTCTCGCCGATTTTTTGAAGGCACAAGGCGTGCCGGTTGTGTATTACATCGCGCCGCAAGTGTGGGCGTGGAAAGAAGGTCGCGTGAAGAAAATGCGCGAGACGATTACAAAACTCTGCGTCGTTTTTGAATTTGAAGTCGACTATTTCAAACAGCACGGCATTGAGGCGAAATTTGTCGGGCATCCGATTTTAGAAGAACTCGCCGACCTGTCGCTTCCGCCAAAATCGCGCTTTCTCAATCAGCATCATTTGCCTGTAACGCAACGCTTTTTAGGGTTGCTCCCAGGCAGCCGCAAGCAAGAGCTCGAGCGTATTTTTCCTCAAATGCTTTCGGCAAGCGAAATGTTAGCGCAACGCTACGAGTTAAAATTCTTGTTAGGCATTGCGCCAACGATTCCCGAACATTTTTACGACAAGTTCCTTTCACGCACTTCTATTAAGCCGATTCGCGTCAGTTCTTATGAGACCATGCGGTATAGCGACCTTGCCTTTGTAACCAGTGGCACTGCCACGCTCGAGAGCCTTTGCTTTGGCTTGCCGATGATTGTCTGTTACAAGACGTCTCCGCTCAACTATTTGATTGGCAAGCGGCTTGTGAAGATTCAGAAAATCGCTTTGGCGAACATCATTGCCGAAGGGCTTTACGGCACGGCGAAAACTGTTCCTGAACTTCTGCAAAACGACTTAACCGTGACGAACCTTGTCCAACATGCAACCATGTTCTTACAAGATGATGCTTATCGGAATGAAGTTTCAGAGAAGTTAAGGCAGGCAAAAGAGAAGTTAGGACGGCTCCATCCGTCAGAAGAAGTGGCGCGGGAAATTGCAAACTGCCTTTCGTGAAGGTTAATCTTTGGTCGGCATCAATTTGAAGCCTGATATTGCGCCCGACCGACGCGGCATTGTAACAGGCTTTCCGTTGAGCCATAGTTCTGCTGTTTCTAATTTCCCAACCGTGAGCGTGAAGAGGCTATCGGCATTGAACTTTGCAACTCCTGATGGTGCTAACAACATTTCCTTCGGTGTATTTTTATCGCTGGCGACGCTAATCCAACAAGTATCCGTTTTTGAGCGCACGACAAGCGTATGTTTCTTTTCAGGTTTCGCCATGTGCTCTGCATCTTCAATCACGGGCTTGCGTTGCGTTTCCGCTATTTCAGATCCTCTTTCAGCAGGAACTTCGCTGGGCTTGCTTTGCTTAATTGGTTGAGGCGCATTGAGCGCTTTAGTAGCAACTTGCTGCTCTGAAACGGGGCGCACTTGTTCTTGTGATATTTTTTCAGTTTGTCTGAAGAGATACCAAACAACAAGCACTGTTACAACCAACATGCCTGCTATACTCGCGTAGATAAGTCGCTTTCTGTGGCTTTGTTCAGGCTGAGGCGTTTCCAAATCAACAGGCATTGAAGATGATGCATCGCTTACAGCTTCAGGTGATAGAGGCTGATGAATCGATGTGTCTTGCTTGGTGCTTTCACTTGTCAGGGACTCTGTTTGCTCTGCAAAGTCGGATTGATGAAGTTTCACGCCGACAATCTCGGCATATTTGCGAAGCATTGCCCTGATATAAGGACTGGGCAGAAATGAAGTGTCGCCGCTTTCAATGCGGGCAAGGATTTCGAGACGAATGTTCGTTTTGTAGCTGATGTCTTGGAGGGTGATATTTTTTTCTTCGCGGGCACGCACGAGGCGCTCGATAAGTTGTTGCATGTTTTGCTGGCTTTGTTTCGAACGACATTGACGAAGTCGGAATTGATGCGGGTGAAATCTAACAAAAAAATTAAAAACTGTTCAAACACTAAACTATCACCTTTGAACGACGCTAAAAAAGGTAGTTCGAAATCCATACGACATTGGCAAAGACGCCTGCTGCTGTTACTTCCGCGCCTGCGCCTGCGCCTTTGACCACAAGCGGGCGCTCACGATACCGCTCTGTCGTATAGGCGATGATGTTGTCGCTTCCTGACAAATTGTAGAACGGATGTTCAGCATCGACTTCCATCAACTTTACGGACGCGATTCCGTTTTCAAGCAACGCAATAAAGCGTAGCGCGGCATTATTTTTTTCGGCGTGTCGCTTTCGCTCCTCAAAAATTGGATTGGCTTTTTCAAGCTCGACGAAAAAATCGTCAACGGTTTCTGCTTTCATGCATGCTTCGGGCAGGAAGTTTTCGAGTTGAACATCTGAGAGTTCAAGGTTAAAACCGACTTCGCGAGCGAGGATTAAAATTTTCCGAGCGACGTCGAGTCCGCTCAAATCGTCTCGCGGGTCAGGCTCGGTGTAGCCTTTTTCTTTGGCTTCGCGCACAACATCGCTAAAGCACCGCTCGCCTTTGAAATTGTTAAAGATATAACTCAAAGAGCCTGAAAGCACGGCTTCAATTTTGAGAATTTTATCGCCGCTCGAGAGCAAATCGTTCAGTGTATTGATGACAGGCAACCCTGCACCGACATTTGTTTCGTAGAGGTATTTGACATCGTGCTGAATGGCGGCCAGTTTAAGTTTTTTGTAATCTTCATACTTGCCTGAATTGGCGCGCTTATTAGGCGTTACAACCGAAATGCTTGACGATAAAATTTCTTCGTAATAGCCGACAATTTCATCTGCTGCTGTGCAATCGATGAACACGCTTCCTGACAAGTTGAGCGCTTTCATGCGGCGGACAAACTCGCGCATATCTTTCGGCTCGCCTTGTTCCTCGAGCGCAATTTTCCAATTCTTTAAGTCAATGCCGTTTGGATTAAAGAGCATTTTCTTGCTTCGTGCGAGCGCAACGACTTTGAGCTCGAGCGACTGCTGTTCGCGCAAGACTTTGGCGTGTTCGTCAAGTTGTTTGAGAAATGTGCCGCCGATTAAGCCTGTGCCTACCAAAAAAAGATGCAGTGTTTTTCGTTTTGAAAGAAAAAACACTTCGTGCAATGCGTTCAGGGCTTTTTCTTCGTCACTTCGGTCAATGACAACCGAGATATTGATTTCCGACGAACCTTGCGCAATCGCAACCACATTGATGCCGTTCTTGCCCAGCGTTTGAAAAAACCAACCCGCCACGCCTGTGCGATGCTTCATGTTTTCACCTACTACGGCAACGATGGAAAGATTTTTCTCGACCTCAATCGGATAAATTTTACCCGCATTGATTTCCAAGAAAAATTCTTTTTCAACGGCGGCTCTTGCACGCTCTGCTTCTTTGAGCGAAACTGCAAAGCAAATGCTATGCTCCGACGAGGCTTGCGAGATAAAAATGATGTTGATGTTCTCGTTTGCAAGTGCCGAAAAAACGCGCTTCGCCGTGCCAATAGAGCGCACCAATCCGCTTCCTTCAACGCGGAGCATGGCGACATCGTCGAGCGAAGAAATGCCGCACACGGAAACTTTTCGATTTGGCGCATGTGCCGTAATGAGCGTGCCTTCGAAGTCGGGATTGAACGTGTTGAGAATTCGAATCGGAATGTTTTGCATCATCGCAGGCTGAACGGTCGGCGGATAGAGCACTTTCGCACCTGAGTTCGACATTTCCAAGGCTTCTCTGTAACTCATTTGCGCAATTGGAAAAGCGTCTCTGACTTTGCGTGGGTCAGCCGTCATGAAGCCGTCGACATCGGTCCAGATTTGAATTTCAGAGGCGTTGAGTGCTGCGCCGAAAATTGCCGCGGTGTAGTCCGAGCCGCCACGTCCAAGCGTTGTGGTTTCACCTTTCAAGGTCGAGCCAATAAAGCCCGTGATGATTTGCAACGTGCTCCGATTGAGAAAATAGGTGCAGATGTTGCGGTAGGTTTCTTCTTGCAAAACTCCCGCTGCGCTGAAACGATTGTCGGTTTTGATAAGGTCCCGCGCGTCGCAGTATTCCGCCTCAATGCCTTTGGCTTTGAAGGCTTCGGCAATGATGAACGCTGAAAGCCGCTCGCCAAAACTCATCATAAAATCCAATGTGCGCTCGGTGTATTCTCCAACAAGATAAGTTCCGTGCAAAATGTCCTCGAGTTCGTTGAGCATCATTTTCACGTTTGCGAGTGCCGACGATTGCGACTTGATGGGCACAAGTGCATGCACGGCGGCAAGGTGTCGCTCTTCGAATTTTGAAAACAGGGTCTTGTAAGCCATATCGCCATCGGCGGCTTTCGCACTCATTTCAATCAAGGCGTCTGTTGCGCCGCCAAAGGCAGAGACGACAACGGCGACCCTATCTTTTTCTCTGGCTTTTTTGACAAGTGAAATAACGGTTTCTATGCGTTCAGGTGTGCCGACGGACGAGCCGCCGAATTTGAGAATTTTCATTTTAGGTATGCTTCTGGTTTGTTGAGTGTTAGGCATCAAGCCGAATCGCCCTCTTCTTTTTCAGATTCTTTTAATCGGCGATAAAGCGTTGCGACGCCAATGCCTAAGATGCGTGCTGTTTCTTCTTTGTTTCCGCCCGTCATTTCGAGCGTGCGCGCAATCATCACATCTTCAACTTCCTCGAGCGGCGTGCCAATGCGGAAACTCACAATGCGCGACGTGTCTGTTCCTGTGATGTAATTGGGCAGATGTTCTTTTTGAATTTGCTCGTGATTGCAAAGCACAACGGCACGCTCAATGACGTTTTCCAATTCGCGCACATTGCCGCGCCACGAATGCCCTTCTAAGAGCCGCGCCACTTCGGGCGAAAGTCCGCGCACGTTTTTGGCGTTCAATCGGCTGAATTTTTCGATGAAATGTTGCGCAAGCGGAATGATGTCATCACGGCGTTGGCGAAGCGGTGGCAGTTCAAGCCGAATCACATTCAAACGGTAGTATAAATCTTCGCGGAATCGTCCTTCGGCGATTTCTTCGTCGATGTCTTTGTTCGTTGCGGCAATGACGCGCACATCGGTTTTCAGTGTTTCTTCGCTGCCGAGGCGTTGGAACTCGCCATCTTGCAACACGGTAAGGAGTTTGACTTGCAAGTGTGTGGGCATATCGGCGATTTCATCGAGGAAAATCGTGCCGCCGTTGGCAAGTTCGAAGCGTCCGCGTTTTTGTTTGATAGCATTGGTGAATGCGCCTTTTTCGTAGCCGAAGAGTTCCGATTCCAAGAGTTGTTCGGGCAGTGCGCCGCAGTTGATTTTGACGAACGGCTTATCGCGCCGACCGCTCAATTCGTGAATGGCACGCGCGACAACTTCCTTGCCTGTTCCGCTTTCGCCCAAGAGTAGCACGGTCGCACGCGAGGGGGCAACGGTTTCAACCGACGCCATAATCTCGCGCCAAAGCGGACTGAAGCCGACAATGTTTTTCGAGAGCAATCGTCCGCTAACTTGCTGACGCAGCTTGGCGTTCTCGACCAAGAGCATGCGCGTTTCCAAAGCGCGTTGAATCAGGCGGCGAATATCGCTCATTCGGAACGGCTTTTGAATGTAGTCGTAAGCCCCCAGTTTCATGGCTTCAACTGCTGTGTCGATTGAGCCGTAGGCTGTCATCATCACCACGACGATGTTCGGGTCATACTTTTTGATTTCTTTGAGCAAACGCACGCCGCTGTCAGGCTCTTGAATTTTCAGGTCAGTGAGCACGAGGTCGATATCTTCCTCGTTCAAAATTTTCATGGCTTCTTTGGGCGTTGCGGCGGTAAAGACTTGTCGTTCGTCAGGCTTGACCAAGCCGTCGGAGAGCGCGTCGCGCGTGTTTTTTTCATCATCAACGATTAAGAGTTTTACCATTGCCATTGCCCTTGATTGAATTGCGTTCAGCGGTGTGTTATTCAGGCTTCATGGTCGGGAAGAAAATCACATCGCGAATGGAGTCTTGACCAGTGATGAGCATCGTGAGGCGGTCAATGCCAATGCCGATACCTGCCGTTGGTGGCATGCCAAACTCAATGGCACGCAGGAAATCTTCGTCGACGCCCATGGCTTCGTCGTCGCCGCGCTCGCGCAGTGCGGCTTGTTCTTCCAATCGCTCGCGTTGGTCAATCGGGTCGTTGAGTTCCGAATACGCATTGCAAACTTCTTTTCCTGCTACAATCAACTCGAACCGCTCAACCAAGCCTGCCTTGCTTCGGTGCTTTTTAGTGAGGGGCGACATTTCAATTGGATAATCCATGATGAACGTCGGCTGAATGAGTTTCGGCTCGACAAATTCGCCGAAAATTTCGTCAATGATTTTTCCGCTTCCGATTTTTGGGTCGAGCTTCAAGCCAAGTTCGCCTGCTATCGCTCTAAGTTCGTCTTCGCTCTTGCCCTCAATCTCTTTGCCTGTGTATTCTTTGACGGCTTCTGCCATCGTGAGTTTGCGATACGGGGCTTTGAGATTCACCTCATGCTCGCCGACTTTCACAAGCGTTGTTCCATTAACCGCCATCGCAATTTTTTCAAACAAAACTTCAACCGTTTGCATCATCCAGTTGTAATCTTTGTAAGCCACATAAAACTCGAGCATGGAAAATTCGGGGTTGTGGAATCGGCTCATGCCTTCGTTGCGAAAGACTTTGGCAAATTCATAGACGCCATCGAAGCCGCCGACAATCAGGCGTTTGAGGTAGAGTTCGTTGGCAATGCGCAAAAAGAGTTTCATATCGAGCGCGTTGTGGTGCGTCGTGAACGGTCGTGCTGACGCGCCGCCATAGACCGGTTGCAGAATTGGCGTCTCGACTTCCAACAAGTTCAGGCTGTTCAAAAAGTCGCGAATTGTTTGAATGAGTTTCGCACGCTTCATGAACACCTCGCGCACATGCGGATTGACGATTAAATCCACATAGCGCATGCGGTAGCGTTGCTCCTTATCACTGAACGCATCATAGACGACTTTCTTGCCATCAATTTCCTGCTCTTTGGCAACGGGAATTGGACGGAGCGATTTTGAAAGCATCTCAAGCTTCGTTGCGTGAACGGAAACTTCGCCCGTCTTCGTGCGGAAGGTGTAGCCATGAACGCCGACAATGTCGCCGATGTCGAAGTATTTGAACGCTTTGTAAGTCATTTCGCCGACATCATCTTTGCGCAAATAAATCTGAATTTTGCCCGTTGAATCTTGAATGTGAAAAAACGACGCCTTGCCCATGTTGCGAATGGTCATGATTCTACCCGCAACAGCAACATCGGTCTTTTCGCCATCGACGAAGGTTTCCACAAGTGGCTTTGCGTAGTGCGTTACAGGAAACGAATACGGATAAGGCTCAATGCCGAGCTCGCGCAGTTTGGCAAGGTTTTCTCTGCGCTGACGCATTAAATCGTTTAGGTCTTCGATGTGTGTGTTGGTCTGTTGTTCCGACATTGTGAATTAAAAAAGTAGGTTGAAAATCGTTTATCCAATGTTCATCAAATAGCGCGAATAAAGAAAGACGACGGGCGCAATAAAACAAAGCGAATCGAATCGGTCTAAAAATCCGCCGTGTCCGGGAATCAAGCCCGAAGAATCCTTCACGCCGCTATCGCGCTTATACATTGATTCAATCAAATCGCCAATCGGGCTGAGCAAGCCAATCAAGATGCCAAGAATCAAGATGTGATGATAGGCGAACAGTTGCGAGAGCAACGTGTGATAGAATATCACGGTCGTAATGACGCTGGCGATTGAGCCTGTGAAAAATCCTTCCCAAGTTTTCTTCGGACTGTATCGCTCCGAAAATTTTGTTTTGATGATTTTTCCGCCCAAGAATTTTCCGCCGAAATAAGCAAAGGTATCCGACATCCACACCGCAAGAAAAATCATCGTGATGAAAATTCCCTCTTTGTCGTAAGTGCGCATATCGAGCAGTGAGACGAAGGGAAACGAGATGTAAAACAGGCACAGAAACGACGCGCCGATGTTTTGAATCGGCGTGCCGCGCTTTCGGAAGAGTTCAATCGAGGGAAAGAGAAAAACGGCAAGCAACATAAAATCAAAGGTCGACACCACGCGGAACTTGTGATTGATGAGAATCGCCGCGCAAAAGAGCATCATCAGCCAACGAATTGGATAAATCTGCTTGTGGTTGAGCATCGTGGTAAATTCGTAGAGCGACATGAGCGCGATAAAGAGCATTGCTCCGAGAAAAATCAGTCCGCCAAAGTGTGTGCATAACAAAATCGCAGGACCGGCAATAAACGCCACCACGACGCGCCAAAATAAGTTAGACTGCCATGGGTTTGTAGGGGCGGCGATGGCGTTTGTTTTCTCTTCCACAGGATTCGAACTCAATTACTCTGCTCCTTCGTCAAGGCGTTGATGTCGAGGCTTCGCTGTTGATACTCCGCAATGAGCCGAGAGGCTTCTTCAAAGGCTTCGGCTCTTACCCAAAGTTCAAAGGGTTGCTCATTTGTGAAGAACGAGAACATTCGGTCGCGCTTGGTGAACAGGACGGCGTCAATGCCGGCGTCGGCAAGCGTGGCTTTGAGAATTTCGGCTTCAAAATCTACGGTTGTGCGGAACACCACTTGCCAATTCGGGAGCGGTTCGGCGGGTTCATTCAAAAAAAAGGTCGTGAGAAATCGTCTCATGCGTTCAGGTTCTGTCAAAGGTTTATCGGTCAATCACTTTCTGCTCTTTATCAGTTTAGTTCGTTGTGCTTTTTGAGCGCGCGTTCATACTGCTGAACGACAACAACGAACAGCCCAAGCGACATTGTCGCACTTGCTATTGCGGTTGGCGAGCGCAATTCAGGCTCACTTGTTTTCAACGATTGAACAAGGGCAGGGCTAAGCCCAAACCAGTCGGCGTTATTCAAGATAAAAATTCCTAAAACCGAGAAAAAATTGAACGCAAAGTGCGCCGCCATACACAGCCACAGCGCGCCCGACGACTGACGCAAATATGAGATATAAATGCCAATCGCAATCAGCGGCAAGGTTTGAATCGGATTGAGGTGATAGATGCCGAAAATCGCGCCCGTCCAAATCACCGTCCGCAGTGGCGACATCACGCGCGAAAAATTACGCTGAAGCAATCCGCGAAAAACGACCTCTTCGCAAATTGCAGGCGTCAGTGCCATTACGCCGACCACCACCGCCAACTCCCCTACACTTTTCGCTGAGGCTAATTTTTCCACAACATCGTCGAAGAGTTTTTTCCACTCTTTTACTTCTTCTTTCAACCCGAACCCTTCGGAAAGCACCACAACTTGAACATCGCCGACATAACTCAAAAACGGATTGAGCACCACCGCCCCCAAGACGCCCCAAATCATCACTTCACGCGCAATCGGCT
>CALKXI010000119.1 GCA_938003965.1 uncultured Chlorobiales bacterium | reverse complement strand
TTGCTCATCGGCAATATCGACGCTGGTTTGCTCCAACTCCGCCGCCGACATTTGCGAGGCAACAAAGCGTTTCCAAATCAAATCATAAAGTTTGAATTGCTCTTTGGTGAGAAATTTTTCCATCGCTTTTGGCGTGCGGTCGACGCTCGTGGGGCGAATCGCTTCGTGTGCATCTTGCGCTGATTCCGAAGTCTTGAATTGTGTTGCTGATTCGGGCACGAAGTCTTTTCCAAAATATCGCCCAATAAAATCGCGTGCTTCCGATTGCGCCTCTTTGCTGATGCGTTTGGAGTCGGTGCGCATGTAGGTAATTAAACCCGTTGCGCCTTCGCCGCCGAGTTCAATGCCTTCGTAGAGTTGTTGCGCGAGCCGCATGGTTTGCTTTGAGCCATAGCCGAGTTGGTTCGAAGCGGCTTGTTGCAAGAGCGATGTCGTAAATGGCGACGGCGGATTGCGCCGAACTTTACGCTTCTTGATTTCAAGAATCGAGTATAAACGCGCTTTGATTTTTTCGGCAGTGGCTTTGGCATCGGCTTCGTTGGTGAGTTCAAACTCTTTGCCGTTAATTTTGACGAGTTTGGCGGTGATAGTGTCGCCGCTCTTTGTGATAAAATCGGCGTATATCGTCCAATACTCTTTCGGTTTGAACGCCTCGATTTCGGCTTCACGCTCACAGATTAAGCGTAGGGCGACGGATTGAACGCGCCCTGCCGAAAGCCCACGCAAAACCGTGTTCCACAAGAACGGACTGACTTTATAGCCGACGATTTTATCTAACGCCTGCCGCGCTTGTTGTGAGCGAACCAGTTTGTAATCAATTTCGCGCGGGTGCTCAATGGCTTCGCGGACGGCTTTCTGCGTGATTTCATTAAAGAGCACACGGCGAATCGGCTTGCGTGCTTCTTCCACTTCATTGGCAATATGCCATGCGATGGCTTCGCCTTCGCGGTCGGGGTCGGTGGCTAAAAAAATCTCGCTCGATTCCTTTGCCAATTTTTTCATATCGCGCACGACTTTCTCTTTGCCTTCAATAATTTCGTAGCGCGGCTCGTAGTGATGCTCAAAATCCAGTCCAATTTCTTTTTTTGGCAATTCTTTAATGTGCCCAACGGAGGCGAACACCGTGAAGTCTTTACCGAGATATTTATTTATCGTCTTTGCTTTTGAAGGCGATTCGACAATCACCAGCCGCTTGCCTTTTGCATTAGGCGTTGGATAGCCAGCAAACTTTTTGGAGGAAGTCGCCTTCGATTTCGCAGATGTTGAAGAACTTTTTTTCGTTGCCATATCGCATTAATGTTCGGTTTGAAATAATCACATATCACTCGTGAACAACCATTTCTGCACTTTTAATCTTGGCTTGTCCGTTTTTAAGGGTTGCAAAAAAAGGTAAGTCAAGCGAAAAAACAAATCTCAATAGCGCACCTGCAAATGTTTATTTAACAACTGTGAATTGAATTGTTGGACTTTTGAGTGCGCCCGCAACGGCTTCCAATTCAAATGTGCCTGCTTGAAGTTGCCACGAAAACTTTTCGTTTGGCGCACATTCTCCGACCACTTCCCCGTTGAGTTTCCACTGAATTTTTTCGGCGGAAGGCGGCGCATGCGCCGAAAAGAGTAGTCGCTGAAATTCCGCTCGCAAAGTGCCATCAAGCGCGAAGGTCATGCCTGATTTCGGAAAGAGAATTTCAATGTTGGAACGAGCCTGCGCAACATCTGCTACCCGCAACGAATCGCTCTCAATCGTCGAGAAGGCGCGCGGCGGCAACTCTTTATGTTGCGACTTTGCCCACTCATGATAGAGCGTGGGATAATCGACAAACACTTTTTCGCGCACAAATTCGCGCGGCGTCAGGTCTGTGGCTAAAAGTCCGTTTCGCACATCAATCCGAAATCGCTTGTGAAAGGTGCATCGGCGTTTTGGCTCTTTACCAACGATGAACTTTTCTTCAATCGTAGCATTGCACGCCTCGCTTTCCAACTCGCCTGAAATCGGACAAATGCGGTGAACGCGGATTCCGTGCGGCATATCGAAACTTGTTTTGTGAAAGCCACTTCGTTCAGGAAAGCGTTCAGAAAGAAGCATCATCACATCGTGCATTAAGCCACCTGCGCCGTCAACGCCCGAAATGCCACGCATCGGTTCGTTATTGGAATTTCCCGACCACACGCCAACGGTGAAATCTTCCGAGACGCCGAACGTCCAATTATCGCGATAGTCTTTCGTTGTTCCTGTTTTGCACGCTACTGCAAAGGGAAATCGCAAGACGGAATTTGCGCCGAAACTTGCACGTCGCGCCGCATTGTCGCTTAGCATATCCGCCGTGAGGTATGCCACTTGCGGCGAGAAAATTTCTTTGCTGGTTCGCTCGGTTATTGGAGTTTTAATGGTATCACCACTAATCGTAATTATCTCTTTGAGAGCCGATTCAGGAATCATTTTTCCGCCTCGCGCAAAGACGCTATAAGCGCGCACCATTTCAAGCAAGCGCACATCGCTGTTGCCAAGCGTCAGTCCAAGTCCGTAAAATTTCGCCTCTTGGTTCAGCGTCGTAAAATCAAGGCGTTTGAGCAAGTTGTAGAGTTGCTCGACGCCAATGTGCTCCAAGACTTTCACAGCGGTAATGTTGTAAGAGCATGCCAATGCTTCGCGCAAGCGCACTGCGCCGTGAAATTTTTTGTCGAAGTTTTGCGGGAAAAACATCTCCACACCTGTTTCGCTTGATTCGTCGTATCGACCTTGAACTTGAAACGGCAAAGGCAAATCGGGCAGAAGCGTTGCGGGCGTGTAGTCTCC
>CALKXI010000118.1 GCA_938003965.1 uncultured Chlorobiales bacterium | reverse complement strand
ACGCCGCTTAGGTGCATGCCCATCAAGCCGACGAACTTTTCCACTTCGCCAAGTTCATAGTTCTTTTCCGCAATTTCTTTCTGATTGAGATACACTTCGCTGTTGGTGAAGGCTTCAATCACATTTGGGTAGAGCGTATCGACGGCGGCTTTGAGCGAATCGAGAAAGGGCTTTTCGTAGAGGCGCAATCCGCCCAGCGTTTGTTCTGGAATCGGCGCAACGCCATGGTCGGCGGTTAGCACAAAGAGGCAATTCTCAAAGCCGATTTTCTTATCGATAAATCTGAAGAAGTCGTCGAGTTGCCTATCGAGCCGAAGCACTAAATCTTGCGCTTCGTGGCTTTCAGCACCGAAGATGTGTCCGCAGTAATCGACCGTTGAGATGGAAACCATGAGCACGTCGGTTACGCCGCGCATACCGAGCGATTCGCCCTCAATCGTGGCTTTGGCAACTTCGAGCGTGAGTTCAGAGCCAAACGGCGTGGCGGGAATGGGGTCGTAAAGTTTGTTGCGCTTGAACAAAGGATTATCGGGTGCGGTGCGTAGGTCAAAGACTTTGTGCGGAAAAACAGGTTCACTTTCGCCGAGAAGTGTGCCTTCGCCAGGTGCGTTGTCGATGTTGGTATAATTTTTTTCGGGAAGCAATCGCGTCCAAGTTTTACCGAGATAACTTTCGGGCAACTTCCGTGCATTAAACTCGTTGAGCCAATCGGGAAGTGCAGTTCGGTAGTAGGTTGAAGTAATCCAGTTGCCCGATTCGGTGTCGAACCAGTAGGCGGCGTCGGCGCGTTTGCCTGCGGGTAAAATCGCGCCTCTATCTTTGAGCGCAATCCCAATCACTTTGCTTTGTGGCGATTCTTTTTTAAGCACGTCGCACACATTTTCAACGAGCGCGTTTTTGGGCGACATTTTGCCCGCTCTTTTTTCAGGCGCAATTCCAACGGCTTGAGCCGTAGAATCCCACACGCAATACATTTCTTGTTTGATTTCTCGTGCATACCAATCGTTGGCAATCATGCCGCTTCGTGAAGGGTTCACGCCCGAAAGGAAGGTTTCGTGCCCAACCGCCGTGAGCGTGTTTGCAAATGTGTAATGCGCGTCGCTGAGGCTTGCGCCGTTTTTGAGAAGGCGGTTAAATCCGCCCGACTTTTTGGTTGCAGGTAAGAAATGTTTCTCGAGCCGCGTGAGATAATCGTAGCGCAGTTGGTCAATAACGATGCCGACAACGAGTTTGGTTTTTTCCCCTGTGGATTTTGATTGTGCGAAAAGAAATGCAGGCAAGAAAAGCAGAAGCGCGACAAGGTTTTTCATGTGCGAACTCACTTTGTTGGTTAGGTGCAAACATAAAGTTTTGTTCGCACATCTGTGCATTACGATTTTGTTACACGTCCAAGCGGCGCACATATCGCGCATTGGCTTCGATGAATTGACGGCGCGGCTCGACTTCATCGCCCATCAAGGTTGAAAACACCTTATCGGCTTCAATGGCGTTGTCAATGCCCACTTGTAGGAGCGTTCTGGTTTCAGGGTTCATCGTTGTTTCCCAAAGTTGTTCGGGGTTCATTTCGCCAAGCCCTTTGTAACGCTGAACAACGATGTTTTCTTTGCCTTTGGATTCAAAGCGTTTGATGGCTTCGTTGCGCTCTTCGTCGTCCCACGCATACACACTTTCCTTTCCGCATTTGACAAGGTAGAGTGGCGGCTGCGCGATGAACACTTTGCCTGCTTCTAAAATTTCGCGCATATAGCGGAAGAAAAAGGTCAGCAAGAGCGTGCGAATGTGCGAGCCGTCGACATCGGCGTCGGTCATGAGGATAATTTTTCCGTAGCGGAGTTTTTCGGTATCGAAATCGCCTTCGCCAATGCCTGTGCCGAGTGCGGTAATGATGGTGCGAATTTCTTCGTTCTCGAGCATTTTGTTGAGGCGCGCCTTCTCGACATTCAAAATTTTACCTTTGAGCGGTAGAATGGCTTGGAAGCGTCGGTCGCGACCTTGTTTGGCAGAGCCGCCAGCACTATCGCCCTCGACGATGTAAAGTTCGCACAGTTCAGGGTCGGAAATGGAGCAGTCCGCCAGTTTTCCCGGCAGTGAGAACGAGTCGAGAGCGGATTTACGGCGTGTGAGTTCTTTGGCTTTGCGTGCAGCTTCGCGTGCTTGTGCCGCACCGATTGCCTTTTCAATGATGATTTTCGCCACGCCCGGATTTTGCTCGATAAATTCCGAGAGTTTTTCGTTCACCATCGTTTCGACAATCGTCTGCGTTTCGCTGTTGCCGAGTTTGGTTTTGGTTTGCCCCTCAAACTGCGGTTCAGGCACTTTGACGGAAACGACGGCGGTTAAGCCTTCGCGATAGTCGTCGCCGGTGAGTTGCAGGTTTTTTGCCGATTTGAGCAGGTCGTTTTTCGTGGCGTAGTTGTTGAAGGTGCGTGTCAGGGCTTTGCGAAAGCCTGTTAGGTGCGTTCCGCCTTCGTGCGTGTTGATGTTATTGACATAACTGAACACATTTTCTTGATACGAGTTGTTGTATTGGAACGCAATTTCCACAACAGTATTATCTTTTTCGCCCTCGATATAGACAAGTTTTTTTGTGATGGCAAGTCGGTTGGCTTTTTTATCGAGGTCGCTGACAAATTCCGCAATGCCGCCTTTGAAGTGAAATTCTTCGCGTTGTCCATTGCGTTTATCTTCGATGATGATGGTGAGATTTCGGTTGAGGTAAGCCAGTTCGCGCATACGGTCGGCGAGCGTTTCGAATCGGAAGTCGCGATTTTTGAAGATGAGCGGGTCAGGCATGAAGGTGGTTCGTGTGCCCGATTGCTTAGACTTGCCGATTTCTTTCACATCAGCCGTCGGAACGCCGCGCTCGTAGCGTTGGAAGTAAATTTTGCCTTCGCGTTGCACTTCCACTTCGCACCATTCCGAGAGCGCATTCACCACGCTTGCACCAACGCCGTGCAATCCACCCGAAACTTTGTATGAATTTTTGTCAAACTTTCCACCTGCACCAATGACGGTCATGACAAGCTCCAACGCCGATTTTCCCGTGTCCTTTTTAATACCCACTGGAATCCCGCGCCCTCTATCTTGCACCGTGATTGAACCATCAGCATTGATTGACACATAAATGTAGTCGTTGTATCCCGCCAAGGCTTCGTCGACGGAGTTATCGACAATTTCATAGACAAGGTGATGTAGCCCGCGAAGCCCAACATCGCCGATATACATTGCAGGACGCTTGCGCACGTGCTCAATGCCGCTGAGCACTTGAATGTTTTCTGCGCCATAATCGACGGCAACTGAGGCTTGTTTCGTTTCTTTTGTGTCGGTCAATTCCATTTGATAACGAGAAAAATTGTGGCAAAAGTTGTAGCGGAAAACTGAATCGGGAATATACAATTCAGACAGCGTTTGAACACGACCTATTGAGAATTTTTGAGCAGGGGCAATGAGAATTCCACATCACGATAAATTTCCCCGAGCCTTAATTCAAGGTCGTGAGTTGGTATGCGCACGCTCTCGCTTCTCTTTGCGTAAGCGCATGTCAGCCAATCGCCTTCTTTGGCTCGCGCAAAGTGCGTTACCAGAATCGACTCTGAATCTACAAGCAACACATCGGTTAAAGAGTCAATCGCCGCATAGAATTTAAGTTTGGTCATCACTTCTCGACTTGTGTTGGATTTCGACAAGACTTCAACAAGAATTGTCGGATTGAGCAAGGTTTTCGGTATGGTTTCTGCTGTAAGTTCTGGCGTGCCGCAGACAAGCACGACGTCGGGATAAAAGTATGCCGATTCACCTTGTTCTTTGTCGTATCCCTTGACGCGCTGGTCGCTCGTGAGCACACGGCACTTTTTGTTCTTTTTGATAATTTCGTTTCTCAACTCGCCGATGATGTTGGCACAAATTGAATTGTGCGCCATTTCTGCGCCTGGTATTGCAATGATTTCTCCTCCAAAAAATTCGTGCTTGATGTCCCTTTCTGCCTCTTCCAGCGCGAAGTATTCTTCTTCGGTGTATCGTTTTTCTGCAACTTGTTCCATAGTCCTTTCACCTTATTTTTCACTTAAAGATGATGTCTTTGACGGCGTCTTTGCCCAGTTGTTGATTCATCTTCTCAATGATATTCTCTTTTTTGAACATCAATTCGTTGCGCCATGCGGCGTTTTTGACTTTTACATAGAGCACGCCTTGATAAACTTTCTCGACTTGCGAGGCTTTGGCAATGTAGGCACCCGCAACTTCTTTCCACATTTTGATGATGAGATATTCTTCCGAGACGCGGTCGAAGTGGAGCTCTTTGTAAAGCGCGTCCATGATGCTATTTAGTTTATCAGGCGGTCGTGTATAAGCCATCGTTTTCAATTAAAATTTGTGTGATTCCGTCAAATTGTTTTTTCTCGGTGGTGGTGATAACCGACTGCCCCATGGGTTTGAGCAGTTCGATGAGGTCATCGGCGCGGCTTCGGTCGAGCTCGCTGAAGACATCGTCCAAAAGAAAAATCGGCTTTTCGTTTAAGATGCTTTGAATATAAAAATGTTGTGCAAGTTTCAAGCAGATGACAAAGGTCTTTTGCTGACCTTGTGAAGCAAATTTCTTGACGGAAATATCGTTGATGTAAAAACTCAAATCGTCGCGATGTGTGCCGAGCAGTGTAATGCCGCGCCTTATTTCCTCGTCTTGAAGGCGTGCTAATTTCAGGCGCACTTCCGATAAAATTTCTTCTCTTGTTGCTTGTTCTCCCAATTTCACATCGCTATCGTATTGCAGGGTTGGGGTTTCGTCAAACGAGTGAAACAGCCGATAGGCTTTTTTGAGCACTTCGGAAAACTCACTTACAAATTTCAATCGTCGGAACATGATGGAAGCGACAAGCGAGGCGAAACTTTCGGTCCAGACCGCAAGCAATTCGTGTTGCGTGGCGTTTCTTGCGACTTTCATGTCGCTAAGCAGTTTATTTCGTTGATTGAGCAGGCGGCGATAGGCGAGCAAATCTTCCAAATACGCCTTGTTTGTTTGTGAAATCGAGGAATCTAAAAATCGCCGTCGCTCTTGTGGCGCGCCTTGAACGAGCGCAATATCAAACGGCGAGAGCGAAACGCACGGAAACTCTCCAACAATTTTTGAAAACGACTCGAGCGGCGAGCGATTAACGAAAACCGTTTTGCCCTCTTCGTTTGAGAAATAAACACGCACGGTTGCTTCGACATTTCGGTCGTTTTGCCAAACGGCATCAATCTCGAAGTGGGTTGCGCCGAACTTCAAGCACTCTGAATCGCTAGCGTTGAGAAAACTTTTCGTGAGTGCGGCGTAATGAATGGCTTCGAGAAGGTTCGTTTTGCCTGCACCGTTTCGACCGTAAAGGATATTGACGCCGTCACCGAGCGACAGTTTCGCATCAGCATGGCGGCGGAAGTTTTGGATACGAATCGTGAGAAGTTTCAAGCCGTCTTTCTTCTATACATTGATTCTCACTGGCATAACCAACATCAGAAGGTTATTTTTTTCATCGCCATGAGGTTTAATAATCGTGGCGCGCGTTGGGGTGCTGAGCTCAAATTTAACTTCTTCGGATTCAATGTGAGAGAGTGCGTCTTCGATAAACTTGGCGTTGAATCCAATGAGCAAATTTTCGCTTTTGAATTCACATGGAAGCGTTTCTTCAGCCGCAGAGCCTTCGTCGGCGTTCTCGGCTGAAATTCGGATTTCTTTGGGTTCAATTTGAAACCGAACGTCGCCACGCGAAGAAAAGCGCGCCACCCGCTTAACTGAACCGAGCATATTGGTGCGATTGATAATCATTTGTTTGTCGTTTTCAAGCGGAATGACGGCTTCATAGTTGGGGTAATTTTCCGCAATCAATCCTGCGACAATTTTCGTTGCACCAATAACAAACTTTACCTTGCTTTCTTTTGTGCTGATAGAAACCTCTACTTCATCATCGCTCGAGAGCGACTTTTGAACAATAGAAAGCACGCGCGCAGGCACAATGGCTTTCACTTTATCGGTTGCATTTGACTCAAGAGGCTTAATGACGCGCACAAGGCGATGCCCATCGGTGCTTACTGCACGCAGTTCATCTTTGTAAATCTCGAACAACACGCCCATCATAGCAGGACGCATGGCATCAGTGCTTGCCGCAAAGAGCGTTGTATCGGCGATTTTTTTCAACTCGTTTCCTGCAATCGAGAACTCTACATCGAAATTGCCGATTTTTTCTTCCTTCTCACTTTTTGAAATACTGCCCGCAATTCGATATGAGCCCCTATCCGTCTTAATTGAAAAACTTACTTCGCCTTCGCCGTCCTTTTTCTCGGTCTTGAACTCGGCAACGGCGTCGTACATATTTCTCAAAATATCCTGTAAGCGTTTTGCACTCAACACAACCGTGCCTTTGTCCGCTGACTCAACAGGAATAGATGTCGTGAATGAAACATCTCCGTCCGTCGCAAAAAGTGAGAGCGTTTTCTTGTCAAGCGTCATCGTAACGGATTCAAATCGAAAGTCGGTGGCTTTAGGCGGTAGGGCAAGAACAGCATTGCTAACGGCTTCGGAGAGCGGTTTAATCGAGGAAGTGAATTTCATTCGAGAGTATTACGTTTTGTGTTTTGAAAATTTGCTTATTTATGAAATACGTCATGGCAATGTGAATATCTTGATAACTTTTTGCTGTATCCGTAAGTGCTGATGAAATAAAGCGTTACGAGAATCATTTTTTACGAGCCTACGTGGAAAAAACGTGAAAGGCGTGCTATGTTATTCACGTTAATGTTTAAGCCGTGAGAATTTAGCACATTACCCACACTTCTTCAACAACCTTTTCAAGGCTTTTCCACACGGTTCTCTACATCGTTGATAAAAAATGATAAAAAAATTAGAGCGCGAGAATTTCAAGGCGTTTCTTCAACTCTTCAACATCTTTTCGAATTTCAGGCGATTCATTTTGTCCTTTCTCAATCGTGTTAACGGCATGAATGACAGTGCTGTGGTCGCGTCCGCCGAAGTGCAAGCCGATGGTTTTGAAGGAAGAGTGGGTTAGTGTTTTGCCAAGAAACATCGCTATCTGACGCGCAAGGGCAAGTTCCTGTTTGCGCGATTTACCTTTGAGGTCGTTTGGAGAAAGTTTGTAGTAATCGCAAACAACTTTTTCAATCATTTCAAGCGTGATATTGACCGTGCGGTCGCGAATGATGTCTTTCAAGACGGTTTTAGCGAGCGTTAAATCAATCTCGCATCCGTGCAGTGATGCCGTTGCCATGAGTTTAATCAAACATCCTTCAAGTTCGCGAATGTTGCTGACGACGTTGGTGGCAATAAATTCAATTACATCTCTTGGAAGAGAAGCGCCATTATCTTCCATTTTCTTTTGAAGAATAGCAAGCCGTGTTTCGTAATCGGGAGGTTGAAGGTCGGCAGAGAGTCCCCATGCAAAGCGTGAAAGCAGTCGCTCTTCCATTCCGCGCAGCTCTTTAATCGGGCGGTCGCAAGTCAAAACAATTTGCTTATTGGCTTGATGAAGCGTGTTGAAAATATGAAAGACTTCTTCTTGGGTTTTCTCCTTATCGGCGAAAAACTGAATGTCGTCTATGATGAGCAAGTCAACATTGCGGTAAAAAGCAGAAAACTCACTGCGTCGGTTGGTTTGAATGGCATTGACGAAATCTAGCGTGAACTTTTCACATGAGACATAAAGAATCATCTCCGCTTTTTGACGCGCCCGCACAGCGTTGCCAATGGCTTGTGCAAGGTGGGTTTTCCCAAGACCTACTCCGCCGTAAAGCACGAGCGGATTGAACGTGTTCTTGCCCGGCGTTTCCGCAATCGATTTTGCCGCCGCAAAAGCGAGCGCGTTGCAATCGCCTTTAATGAAACTGTCAAAGACATACTTCGGATTCAAGTAACTTTCGTAGCGATGAACATTAGACTTGTAAAAATCAAGCGCGACGCGTGAGGTCTTAATCTCGCGTACAGCAGGTGGCTCGGTAGGTTGCTGCGGAAGTCTAACCGTTACTGGTTCAACAGGAGACTGCTGAACAACAACAGAATAGGTCAATTTTGCATCGCGTCCAATCACATCAATAATGGTCCGCTTCAAGAGCGTGTAGTAGTTTTCCTCAATCCACTCATAAAAAAATTGACTTGGCACTTGAATTGTTATCTCTTCATCAACCAACTTCAGAGGCACAATCGGCTCAAACCATGTTTTGAAACTTTGTGGATTGATATTGTCTCGAATGATATCGAGGCATTTTTTCCACACAGTTTGAGCGGCAACTTTCTCCGCTTCATCAGTTAATGGCTTCTCATCACGCATCTCTAATGGCTTGAATAGTGAACGAATTTATTCACATTGAAAGAGGTTTTATCAACAAATCGCTTTTGCCTTCATTGCATCAATCTGACAAAAATATAACAAAAGGCTTCTTGAAAGAGAATTAAAAAGACTTTATCCACATTTGATATAACTTTTTAAGTGCTTTTTTTTAAGGACTTGAGAGTTTGCTTAAAAACTTATCCACATTTTTGGGTTTTGACTATAAAAGTCGTTGTCTTTTTGTGTTAAAAGAGAGAAGTTTTTTCACAATTTATCAACAGGTGTTGAAACCAGATTTTTTCGCAGAAAAAGTCCTTTCAAATGAGCCTATAAGGCGGTAACGATATATCCGAATCACGAGCGATTCAGAATAAGCCTCGATGGTTACCAAGATTAGCCTATCGAGAAAGGGGCGCAATAATACGAGAAAGCGCAAAACATAAAAAGTTGTTTTTGAAGAACTGAATGTGTATCTTTGCTATCTTTTTACAAAATTTGAAAACTTGCACAACTCTCATGAAACGCACTTTCCAACCATCGAACCGCAAGCGACGCAATAAACACGGGTTCAGAGAGCGCATGTCGACCAAAAATGGACGCAAAGTTTTGGCGGCACGTCGCAAAAAAGGACGCTACAAGCTTACCGTCAGCGATGAACCACGCAAAAGTGTGAAGGGCTAATGCCTGAATCGGGATTCCGACAGTTGCACACGCGGAAAATCCATAATTGCAAATTCATTCCTGCACATGCAAGCGCGAGCCACGCTGAAAAAGTCGGAAATCCTGCGGCTCAAAAACGACATAGACGAGTTGTTCAAAGAGGGGAAGTCTGTCAAAGTACCTCCCCTCAAAATTCTGTATCAAGTCGCTCCGCATGATGCAACAAAGCCAAAGGTGCAAGCGATGTTTATTGTCAGCAGGCGAACACTCAAAAGTGCCGCACGCCGCAACCGAGTCAAACGCTGTATGCGTGAAGCTTATCGCCACTTGAAAGCAGACCTGCTGACCGCACTTGCTCAAAGATGTCCGTCGGTTCATCAACTGCGACTTGCCTTGCTTTTCCAATCTGCCTCGACGGAGACGGTCAGCACGAAGCAAATGAAAATGGCTTTGAATAAGGGAATTGAAAAAGTGTTGGCAAGGTTAAGCCACGAACAGATTTCTTGAAGAAGAAGTTGAAATCAAACGAAACGATGCACACGCAACTACACTGGACTTGGAAACTTCTCAACGCGATTCCGATTGCGCTCATTCGTCTCTATCAACTTATCCTCTCTCCTTATCTTGGAGGTTCTTGCCGATTTGAACCAACCTGCTCTCACTACGCACTTGAAGCCTTCAAAACGCATAACTTCTTTACGGCGTTAGGGCTAACGGTTTGGCGCATCTTGCGCTGTAATCCTTTTGTAAAAGGCGGATACGACCCAGTTCCGTCACGAAACTCAAACACGACTTCAAAAAATGGATAGAAATTCACTGATTGGACTCTTGCTCATTGGGCTTATCTTCATCGTTTGGATGCAACTGCTCTCGCCCTCGAAGCCAAAGCAACAGCCACTTCCAAAACGGCCAGATACGACACAAACAGCAACTGCCCTTATCGATTCCGACTCGCTCAAAAAACTTGAAGCCCTTGAAAAAGTCCGCACGCTTGGCGTGTTCAGTTCGGCGGCGGAAGGCGAAGAAAAATTGATTACTATTGAAACCGACCTTTTCACGGCGGTGCTTTCGTCAAAAGGCGCAACGCTCAAATCCTTCATCCAAAAGAAATATCTCGACGAAGAACGCAAACCGTTTGATTTGATTACATCGCCCAACGGCGCAACCGCACTCTTTTTTCAAACCCGCGACGGAAAAAATATCACCACCACCGACCTTTACTTCACGCCAAAAGTAGAATCAGAAAAACTGACCATCTCAGGGCGACAATCCGCTAAAATCCCCTTTGAACTGACGCTCGAGGGCGGCAAAAAAATCGAAATCACCTATACCTTCGTTGGCAACTTATACCGATTTGATTACCAAACGACTCTTGTTGGATTGGGCGAGATTGTTCAAAATGGCGAATATCAAGTCGTCTGGAACGGCGGAATTGCGCACAGCGAAAAGAATAAACTCGATGAAGCTATGCGCTCTTGCGCGCACGCCATGCAAGCTGGCGAACTCTTGAAATTAGATGCAGAAAAAGCCGGTGAAATCAAGAAGGAAAACCCCGATGGCAAAACGAAATGGGTCTCCGTTCAAAGCAAGTATTTCATTGCCGCAATCATCAATGAAAACGAAAGCAAAGGCGCATACCTGCAAGGCTATCGCAATACCAATGACGAAAAACTGGTCTTTGAAGACTACATCGTCGCACTCCGTGAAGATTTGCCGTTCAAGCAGAATGAAGTGAAAGGAAACTTCGCGCTCTATGTTGGTCCGCTCGATTATGACCTGCTCAAAGACAACGGCGTCGGGCTTGAACGCGCCATCGACTTCGGCTTGGAATGGCTCACGCGCCCCTTCGCCGAGTGGCTCATTGTGCCTGTCTTTAACTTCCTCAATCAATACATCAGCAATTACGGCATCATTATCATCATCTTTGCATTTCTCATCAAACTTGTAACCTATCCGCTCACAGCGGCTTCTACAAACTCAATGAAGAAAATGGCAACCTTGCAACCGCAACTGCAAGCCGTCCAAGAGAAATACAAAAATGACCCTGCCAAACTTCAAACCGAGCTCAGCAAAATCTATAAAGAGGCGGGCGTCAATCCGCTTTCGGGGTGCTTGCCTGTGCTTTTGCAAATGCCACTTCTGATTGCAATGTATAACGTCTTCAGCGCGTCGATTCAACTGCGCCAAGAATCGTTCTTATGGGCAGACGACCTTTCCGCACCTGACGCCGTCATTCATTTACCATTCTCGATTCCGCTTTATGGTGACCACATCGCCGTCTATCCAATCCTAATGGCAATTTCCATTTACATTCAGCAAAAAATTACGCCCCAGCAATCGGGCGCAATGGCGGAACAAATGAAAATCATGACCTACATTTTCCCAATTATGATGCTTCTTTTCTTCAACAACTTGCCTGCGGGATTGGGACTGTATTACCTGATGTTCAATTTGTTCGGACTGATTCAGCAAGTTTATACCAATTTAACGCTTCCAAAGCCTGCCGTGAAGCCGGTTCAAGCCGTAACGCAACCCAGCAAGCCGAAAAAGAAAAAAGAGAAAGTTGCGTAATTTTCAACCACTGAATTATGGAGGGGGTAACGATGGAAAACACAGAGATGCTCACAGAAACCACAAAAGAGAGTTCTGATTACGAACTTGAACGAGGAAAACCGATGCCCAGCTTTATTCACGGAATCACACAAGCTAAACTTCTTGTTGCGCTCTCGAAGCACGAAGGATCATATACCATCGGCAGCGAAATCACGCTTGATTTGAAGCCAAGAGTTACGCCTGATATTCTCATCTTCAGAAAACGCAAAGTCAATTTTCAGCGCGACGAAAAGCGCGTCTCGGAAATGCCCCTCACTGCGATTGAAATTCTTTCAGGCACACAAGGCATGGAAAACTTCGATGAAAAACTTCCGCGCTACTTTGAAGCAGGCGTTCAGTCGGTTTGGCTTGTTCAGCCATTTATCAAGACGATAGCGGTATTTCTTCCAAACGAAGAGCCGCGCGTCTTCACCAAAGGCGAACTAAACGACCCCGCAACGGGCATTTCCCTTAACCTTGATGAAATTTTTAAGAGTTAAGCGAACCGCTCCGCAATGGAAACGCTCTATGCCCTCGATGTCGCGCTCTTTCGCGCCGTAAATGACCAAACAGGCGTTGCGTTTTTTGATGCGTTTTTTGTGTTTCTCACAAAGTTCAATCAATCGTGGTGGATTGCGGCTCTTGCCGCGATTTTTATTTTCGTTCGTCGCAAGTGGGAAGGCGTAACCGTTCTGCTCTTGTGCGTTGTGGCGATTGCCATTGCCGACCAAACCGCCTCGCATCTCTTCAAGCCGCTGATTCAGCGCACCCGCCCCTGCTTTGAACTTGCCGACGTGCATTTGCTTATCAATCAACCACGCTCGTTTTCGTTTGCCTCGTCGCATGCGGCAAATACGGCGGCGGTTGCAACCGTGCTCTTTTTCTTTTTTGCAAGGTCAAGGGTGCTCGATAAAGTCTTCGTTTGGACGATGAGCCTTTATGCGTTTTTGGTTGGACTTTCGCGCATCTATGTCGGCGTGCATTATCCGTCCGATGTGTTGGGCGGATTTGTGATTGGCATTTTGAGCGGCGCGATAACCTACGGTGCGTTCAGTTACCTTTGGAAAAATGTGATTGAAACCCGCCGATTAAAAGCGCAACGCCACAACCCTACTCAAAAAACTTGAACCTACAATGAATACACAGCATCTTGGCGACGCCTACGACTTGGTGAAAAAAGTGATTCTGGAAACGCTGAAGGCAGGGCTAAACAAGAAAATGTATGCTCTTCCAATGCTGACCGACGCCTTCAACGAGGGACAACTCGCATTCTACAGAAACCTGACAAGTTGCGACGAGATAAAGACTGAAAAAATACCCTCAAATCCCGCAGACCGAACAAGATATTTCGAGACCGAAAAATCTTACGGTATTATTTTCGTTGACCCTAACACAGGCATAAAGCAGGAGAAAATTTCGGGAAGGAAGTTGAGCGCGAAAGAGAAGGTGAATTACATCAGTTTTGATGAATTAAGAACAATCAGCGAGCAATGCGACTTGCTGGTGGTGTATGATGAATCGTTTAGCAACGCAACTGCCACGGAAAAGGTAAGAGAGGTGCAACGAAAAATAGCGAGAATAGAGCAAACTGGCACTCATTGCTTTTACCTGAACATGAACAAACAACTTTGTTTCGCCTTCATCTCCAAAAAGGAAGACCTGCTTCAAAGAGCCAAAGCGTTGTTGATTGAAAGAAATGTAGCACTGCCCGAAAGAATCGTTGAACAACAATTAAGTCAAGAGGAGCCACCACAAGAGGGCTTGGGCGAGTAAAATTTTGAGAATCATGGCGGTAGGAATCAGTATAAAATTCCGTAGATTGGAACGGTAATAATTTTCAAAAACAACTAAACCCGCACTAACAATGAATACACAGCATCTTGGCGACGCCTACGACTACGTGAAAAAAGTGATTCTGGAAACGCTGAAGAAAGGGCTGCAGAAGAAAATATATGTTCTTCCGATGTTTACGGACACTTTCAACGACGAACGACTCGCTTCCAACTACGAACAAACCCCACTCGCGTTCTACAAAAACCTGACAAGTTGCGATGAGATAGAGCATAGGGTAATTCTTAAGCAGCAGACTGAAGGCAACATAGACGATGATAAATGGATAAAACGAACTGAATATTTTGACAATCGGAATCTTGACCACTACATTGTTTTCATTGATCCGGACAAGGGGATTAATGGTAAAGGTCATAAGTATGTTAGCTATGAAGAGATAGCAAATGTAGCCCGTGACAACAACATCTTAGTTGTATATGATGAATCGTTTACCAGAGCGAAACATACGGAAAAGGTAAGAGAGGTGCAACAAAAAATAGCGGAAATAGAGAAAACTGGCATTGAGAAAACTGGCATTCATTGCTTTTACCTGAACCTGAACAAGCAACTTTGTTTCGCCTTCATCTCCAAAGACAAAAACCTGCTTGAAAAAGCCAAAGAGTTGTTGATTAAAAGAAATGTGGCACTGCTATCAAGGCTTATTCCTGAAGAAAATTCAAGTCAAGTGGAGCCACCACAAGAGGGCTTGGGCGAGTAAAATTTTGAGAATCATGGCGGTTGGGAACACGGCGGAGTAAGCGATGGTTGGGGCTTCGCTTTTGGCGAGTTTGCCGATAAACGAAAGCACTGCGGGTTGGGTTTGTCCGCCTGCGAGGGTGCCGGTTGCGGTAACCCAATCGAGCCGTAAAATCCACATTGCGCCAACGAGCAAGAGAAACGCTGAAGTGAAGGTCAAAAGCGCGCCAATGCTAATGAGCAAGAATCCTTGTCCGCTCACGGCGTCTGCAAATTGCGCCCCCGATTTAATTCCGACCGATGCAAAAAAGAGCACCAAGCCGAGTTGCCGAAACGTGGCGTCAATCTCGAGTGGCAAATCCCAAATGAGTGACCCTGTTCTGCCAAGATAGCCAAGCACGAGCGACACGAGCAGTGCGCCGCCCGCCAAGCCTAACTTCAATTCAAACTCACCGATTTGAATCGGAATTTGTCCAACGCCAATGCCGAGCAGAATGCCAAGCGAGAGCGAAAGGTAATCGGTTTCGCTGAGGGCTTTGGCGGAATCGCCCAAGTATTTGGTGAGGTCGGCGACGCGGTCGGTTGGCGCAACGACGCGCAGGCGGTCGCCGCGTTCCAAGACGGTTTCGTCTGTCGGGAAGAAATCCACATCGCCGCGTCGAATGCGTGTAACCACAGCACCCCATGTGTTTTCCAAATCCAATTCTTTGAGGCGTTTGCCAACAAGGCTCGAATTGGTGAGCAAAATGCGTCGGAAGTCGACTTGCTTGCGTTCGGCTTCGGGGCTTTCGGTGGTTTCAGGTCCGATGGCGTCGCCTGCACGCTGAACCGCAAGTTCTGAACCGACCACACGCAACACATCGCCGTGTTGAAGCACCGTATTGGCAACGCCGACGAACACATCGCTCCCGCGCTTGATTCGGCTCACGCGCACGCCGAAGGGAATAAGCAAGGCTTCGCGCACGGTTTTTCCAACGAGTTCAGCGTGTTGAAGCACGAAATTTTTTCCGACGGGGGCTTCGGTTTTGGTGCCTGCGGTTTCTTCGGCGCGTGCAGTTTCGCGCGCGACATCAATGCGACGAATCGAAGCAATCGCAAGCGAGAACAAAATCGGAAGCACAACGGCAAGCGGATACACGACCGAATAACCAACGGCAATCAAAGGCGCATCGGGGTGTGTGCCAATGGCTTCCGTTGCCGCCGCCAGCGCAGGCGTGTTCGTGAGCGAGCCGCAAAACATACCGACAACAATCGCACCGTTCACCGAAAAGAGCGTTGCGCAAAGTGAGGCAACCACCGCAACGGCACAAATCGAGACGACGGCTAAAAGCGTCAAAGAAATGCCGCGCTGACGCAAGATTCGGAAAAATCCCGGACCAGATTGCAAGCCAACGGTATAAACGAACAAGAGTAGCCCCAACTGTCCTACCACATCAGGCACTTTGAAACGCCCTTCGCCAAACGCGCCAACGGCTAATCCAACAAACAGAACGGACGCAACGCCAAGCCCAACGCCCTTGAACTCAACTTTCGAGAGCAAGTAGCCGAAGCCAATCGTGAGAAATAAAAGCGCGATGGTGTTTTGTGAGAGA
This sequence comes from uncultured Chlorobiales bacterium, assembly GCA_938003965.1. GTDB lineage: Bacteria > Bacteroidota > Chlorobiia > Chlorobiales > Thermochlorobacteraceae > JANWWM01. Next base: position 774 of record CALKXI010000118.1, on the reverse strand, counting down.
AAGTCGCGGAGTAAATCCAAAGCCGTCATGTTCAGAAAAGGTGATTGTATAATCCAATAGCAAACGTCCGAAATTTCTCGGACAAAAACCGTTTGAATCTTTGATGAAAAAAGTGTAGCGAATTGCGGGAGGCGAGGTCAATAAAGCAAGCGTCCGCCGTCGACGCTCAAAATGTGCCCGGTGATGTAGTCGTTTTCGGTTAAAAAGAGCATCGCATTAACCACATCGGTTGGAGAGCCGATGCGGCGAAGCGGAATTTTTTCGAGAATATCTTTTTCATATGGCTTATCGCGCTCGTCGTGCAAGAGCAGGGTGCCAGGCGCGATGGAATTGACAAGAATTTTCGGCGCACATTCTTTGGCAAAAACTTTTGTAAGATGCTGAACGCCAACTTTGGAAGTCGTATAAGGCGCGTAATTCCGCCACACTAACTCCGCCGAGACATCGGACATGGTGATAATTCGCGAAACGAAATCTTGCTTCAACATCATTTTTGCCGCCTCTTGCATCGTGAAAAATGTGCCTTTGAGGTTGGTATCGACAAGCGAATCCCAATCTTTTTCGGTTACGTTTGGAATTCGAGTTGGAAAGAAATTTGAGGCGTTGCAAATCATCAAGTCTAATCGCTCGAAGCGGCGGCGAAAGAACATGAACGCGCGTTTAATTGAACTCACTTTTGAAATGTCGCAGTGAATCATTTTCGCGTCAGAAGCAAAGGCTTTGAGTTCGGAAAGCGTTTCGAGGGCTTCTTCACGCGACGAGCGATAGGTGAAA
>CALKXI010000117.1 GCA_938003965.1 uncultured Chlorobiales bacterium | reverse complement strand
GCGGCATTTGACCACAATCAAAACAAACGCATTGATGTTTTGCCTGATGAAGCCTTGCGCGAGACAGGCACATTCTTGAAGTGCATTGCGCTTCTGCCTTACATTAAATCGCTGGGTGCCACTGTGGTGCATCTGCTTCCGATTACGTCTATCGGCAAAGACGGCAATAAAGGCTCGCTCGGCTCGCCTTACGCGATTAAAAATCCTTACAAACTCGACGAACGGCTTTCAGAGCCTGCCTTGAAGCTTGATGTTGAAACGGAATTTGCCGCCTTTGTTGAAGCGGCGCATCATTTGGGGTTGCGCGTTGTGTTAGAATTTGTGTTTAGAACCGCAGCAAAAGATAGCGATTGGGTGAAAGAACATCCCGAATGGTTTTATTGGATTGATAACCGTTTGCAAGACCGAAGTGCGCAACATCGAAGCGGACTGGTATATGGCAATCCGATTTTTTCTCGTGAAGAACTTGCCGTAATCAATGCCAAGGTCAGTTCAGGCGATTTCAGCAACTTGCCACCGCCAAGCGACCTTTATCGCTCGTTTTTTACCGATACACCTGAAAGTGTTGTTTTGAATCATCGTGGACAATACATCGGCAAAACCAAAGATGGGCGCGAGTGTCGCATTCCGGGCGCATTTGCCGATTGGCCACCCGACGACACACAACCCCCATGGGGCGATGTAACTTATCTCAAAATGTATGACCACCCCGCGTTCAACTACATCGCTTACAACACGATTCGTATGTATTCGGCAGAACTTGCGCAACCGAAGTTTGCTAATAAGCCGCTATGGGAAAAAATTATCGGCATCATTCCTTACTACCAAGAAAAATTTGGCATTGACGGCGTGATGATTGACATGGGGCACGCGCTTCCCTTTGACCTCAAAAAAGAACTCGTGCGCGCCGCTCGCAAACAAAATCCCGACTTCGCGTTTTGGGACGAAAACTTCGACATCACGCCCAAAAGCGTTGCCGAAGGCTACAATGCCGTAATGGGCAGTCTTATTTTCGTCGGACATCAATTCGACGAGCTCAAAAAGTTTCTGATATTTTTCGCACAACAAGGCGTGCCGATTCCGTTTTTCGGTTCAGCAGAAAATCACAATACGCCACGCAATGCTTCACGATTCGGCGGCGGTCAGGCAGGCGCGAACTACTCAAAGTTCATTTTCGCTGTTGCTTGCGCCTACCCAACCATTCCGTTCATTCACTCAGGTATGGAACTTTGCGAATGGTATCCTGTCAATACCGGCATTGGCTTTTCGCCTTCTGAACTGCAACAATTTCCATCGGATAAACTTGGCTTATTCAGTGAGGAGAGTTACAACTGGACGGGCGGAAATGGCGTCGCGCCGATTATTTCCTTCATCAAGCGCGTGCTCGAGGTGAGAAAAAAATACGAGAAACTCATCGTCGACCCTTCGCCCGATACGATTACATTTCTGGAAATTCCAAACAGCCCTGTGCTTGGCATTGTGCGTAGCGGCTACGGCAAAAAACTGCTCTTTTTGGCAAATGCGAATCCATACCAAACAACGGAAGTTTCCGTGCCGCTTCAAAGCGCAAAGCCTGAACTCAAAGAGTTAATTTCAGGTGATTGTTACCGCATTGCCAACAGCATGCTGACCGTTCGGCTCGGCGCGGGCGAAAGCACATGGTTTGAACTATGACGATTTTCCATTAACCCAATTTTCATCAACATCTATGTCTTTCCTTACCATTGGCTCAGTTGCTATTGATAACCTCGAAACCCCATTCGAAAAACGCGACAATGTCTTGGGCGGCGCGGCAACCTTCATCAGCATTACGGCAAGTTACTTCGTCGATAAGCCGATGCTCGTTGGCGCAGTCGGCGAAGACTTCGGAGAAGAAAATTTGAAAATCCTCAAAGAAAAAAACGTCGACCTCTCCGGCTTGCAAATCGTCAAGGGCGGAAAAACTTTTCGTTGGCACGGGCGCTACCACTACGACATGAACAACCGCGACACGCTCGACACCCAACTCAACGTGCTCAGTGATTTCAACCCGTCCATCCCCAGCCACTTTCAACACGCCCAGTATGTTTGCCTTGGAAACTTAGACCCTGTTATTCAGCGCAATGTGCTCTTGCAAATCAAGTCGCCCAAACTCACCGTTTGCGACACGATGAACTATTGGATTGAAAGCAAACTGCCTGACCTGAAAGAGACGCTCAAACTTGTTGATGTGCTCATCATTAACGACAGCGAAGCACGCTTGCTCTCACAAAGTCCGAACCTTGTTAAAGCCGCACGCATCATTCGCGCCATGGGTCCGAAAATTCTCGTCATTAAAAAAGGCGAACACGGCGCGTTGCTCTTCACTGAAAACTCGGTCTTCTCTGCTCCTGCTTACCCGCTCGAGACCATCGTCGACCCAACAGGTGCTGGCGACACCTTCGCAGGCGGATTCACTGCCTATCTTGCCAAAGTTAATACCATCAACGATATTACCCTTCGCAAAGCCGTCCTCTATGGAAGCGCCATGGCAAGTTTTTGCGTCGAGAAATTCGGCACCGAAGGCTTGCTGAATTTGAGCCTTTTGGAAATTGACGACCGCTATCGCAGTTTCTTAGAACTCAGCCGAATCGAGGAATGATGTTCAAACCCGGTGATGTCATCTCTTTTGTTTGCAAAGATGGCTCGTTTGGCATGGCAAAACTCTTACGCATTGATACGCACGATGAGTTGCCTGTTCCGCAACCTGTCTATCACTTCTTGATTTATTCTTTGCGTAATCTTTTTCCGCCGAACGTGGCTTACTTGCCCGACGCCAAAGTCTTCATTCCGCACCTTCCCATTATGGAATCAGGCGTGAAGCAATCGGGCGCAACCTTCATCGCCTATCAAGATGTCTCAGAAGAAGAACTTGACGCCTACACCATTTGGAAGCAAGCCTTCTTTGCAGGGGAAGCAGGAATTTTTGAACTCACCATCGACGAAGCCGTCGCCATAATGCTCGAAGCCTTAGGCAAGGAAAAGACTTAAACACTTTGTAATTTCGTTTGAAGAATTTATCCTTCATCAAATTTGCCCTTGTAGCTCAGATGGATAGAGCAAGAGTTTCCTAAACTCTGCGTCGGCAGTTCGACTCTGCCCAAGGGCACAACCTTAAACATAACCAATTTCAATGCCGCTCGTAACAATTACACTGCATCAAGGTAAAACTGCTTCTGAAAAACGCATAATCGCTGATGCGATTCACGACGCGCTCGTTCAATCGGGCGTTCCTGAAAAAGATAGATTTCAACGCTTTTTCGAACTCAATGCTGACGATTTCATCTACGACCCGACTTATCCAAACCTTGCCAATGCGCGAAGTGCAGCGTTTATCATCATTGAAATTTTGCTTTCGGTCGGCAGAAGTGTAAAAGTGAAAAAAGAACTTTTGAAGAACATTATCTCCAATCTCCAAGCACGCGCCTCGATTTCGCCTCACAATGTCATGATTGTATTCAAAGAGACGCAGTGGGAAAATTGGGCGTTTGCTAACGGAGAACAACTTCATATTTGAAAGGAACTTTGTATGTATTCCATTTTAGTTGTCGATGATGACCCCCTTCTTGTTGAGTTCATTCAAGAATCTCTCGAACTTGAAGGTTACGATGTTGAAACTGCGTCAGATGGCGCGAGCGCGCTTGAAGTTGCGCGTAAATCCTTTCCCGACATTGTCTTGCTCGATTACCACTTGCCCGACATGAACGGCGTTGAGATTCTCAAAAAACTGCGTGAGCAAGATAGCGGTGTGCAAGTGCTTATCCTCACCGGTCGTAACGATGTGAAAACTGCCTTCGAAGCCATGCGCTGTGGCGCGGCAGATTACGTGCTCAAACCTTTTGATTTGGAATCGCTTAAACTCTCGATTGCCAAAGTCGCTGAAAAAATTTCGCTCCGCAATCAAATCCGAATTTTGAGCAAAGAAACCCTGCGCCGATACACAGAATCCGAATTTATCCTATGCCCTTCTCCGAAAATGACGAAGGTCTATGAACTTGCCGCACAAGTGGCACAAACAAACGACACCACCGTTCTCATTCTCGGCGAAAGCGGCGCAGGCAAAGAGCATATCGCAAAGTTCATTCATCACAGTTCGGCACGGCACACCAAGCCATTTGTTGAAATTAACTGCGCCGCCATTCCTGAAAACTTGCTTGAAGCGGAACTCTTCGGCTACGAGCCGGGCGCATTTACCGACGCACGCAGTAAAAAAATCGGATTGTTTGAATATGCCGACGGTGGCACGCTCTTTCTCGATGAAATTGGCGACATGCCGCTTGCCACACAAGCCAAAGTGCTCAAACTGATTGAAACCAAAACCTTTCGGCGCGTCGGCGGCTTGCGCGATATGAAAAGCGACGTGCGCATCGTCGCCGCCACCAATCACGACCTCGCACGCCTCATTGAAGAAGGCAAGTTCCGTGAAGATTTATACTATCGCCTTCAAGTCGTTCCGATTGAACTGCCGCCGCTTCGTGAGCGTCCCGAAGACATTCTTCAACTTGCGGACTTCTTCCTCAAAAACTTCTGCCAAACCATGCGCAAACGATTAGAGTTCTCGGAAGAAGCACTCCAAGCCATGCTGAACTATTCGTGGAAAGGCAATGTGAGAGAACTTAAAAATGTGATTGAACGCGCCACGATTATCACCCCAAACGGTGAACGCATTGAGCCACACCATCTCTCGCTTGACATGCGCCGTAAAAGCACGACAGCCTCTTCTGCTCAACCTTCGTCGCAAGGTGAAATTAAAGGCGAACATACGCTCGATACCACCCTGCCATTTTCTTTGAGAGAATATCTCGACAACATCGAGCGCAAATACATCTTGGACGCGCTCCAAAAAACCGAAGGCAATCAACTTCGCGCCGCGAAACTTTTGGGCATAGAGCGGCACGTGCTCCGCTATCAAATGAAAAAATTAGGCATTGCTATCAAAGATGAGCCGACACAAGAACCGACACCAAAAGAATCTAATGGGTAATGAGTAGCGAGTAATGAGAAGCCAGGAATTCTTCACTTTCATTATATTTACTGTTCATTGTTCTTTTCCCAAGTTTTGCTTTTTTTCTTTTCTGAAATCGTCGTTTATTGGCTTTTTCTAAACCGATTCATATCCGTATCGACGCATATCTACGACTGACTTTGTTTATATTTTCAACCTGAACTTCACCTTGAACTCGTGAAACGGTTTTCACTTTTAGCGACGATTCTGCTTTTTTCAGCGTCTATTCTGCTTGCTCAGCCTGAAGCCTACAGCCACCCCGAACTCAATTGGAAAACGATTGAGACCGAACACTTTACGGTTAGTTTCCACGACGGTGCGGAGCGTTCAGCACGTCTTGCCGCAAAAATTGCCGAAGAGGTTTACCCTGCAATTACATCGCTTTACAAGCACGACCCCGGCAAGGTTAATATCGTGATTAAAGACACGGACGATTACTCCAACGGCGGCGCGTATTTCACCGAAAATAAGATTGAAATTTGGGCACCTTCGCTCGAGTTTCCCTTTCGCGGTCAGCATCAGTGGCTACGCGACGTGATTACGCACGAATACACGCACATCGTAACGCTCACGGCGGCGATGAAGGTCGGCACCTTTATGCCTGCCGCTTTTATTCAAGCCTTTGGCTACGAGCCAACACGGCGCAACGACATTCTCTACGGTTTTCCAAATCGCTTGGTCTCTTATCCGATTGCAGGTTTCAATGTTCCGTTTTGGTTGGCGGAAGGCGTTGCGCAGTATCAACGCCCCGAACTGCGCTACGATATGTGGGATAGCCATCGCGATATGATTCTGCGAAGCGATGTTTTGGCAGGCAAAACCGCATCGCTCTCGGAAATTTCAAACCCTGTGATTCGTCCCGGCTTCGGCGGCGAACAGTGGTATAACTACGGCTTCGCCTTCACTCGATACCTCGCCACAAAATATGGCGAACCCTCGCTCGAACGCTTGATGAAAAATTTCGCCTCGATTTCAAACTACAACGTCGACGCCGCACTCGAAGAAACCTACAACAAACCCGCTGAGAAAATTTACGCCGAATGGAAAGCATACCTTTCCAATGACTACAAAGCCCGCACCCAAGCCATTGAAGTGCAAGCGGGCAAAATCATCGAGCAGGAAGGCATGAATTTTTCGCCCATCTTTTCGCCTGACGGCAAGAAGTTATACTACATCTCCAACGGCGGCGCAACCGTTGGCGGCTATGGCATTTTCGTTAAGGAATTGGGAAAAGATAGCGCGTTCAAAACCGCAAGCCGCCCTACGGTCAAAGATATTTTTGTTCATCATCGCTCTTCCGAATATGGCGTGTGCAAATCGTGCGGCTATCACTTTTCGGAAAGCCAATCGCTCTTGCGAGGCGTTTCATCACGGCTTGCTATTACCAACGACGGCTCAAAACTGCTCTACTCCAAATACACAGGCACAAGTTGGAAAATCCAACGCTACAACGACCTTTTCCTCTACGACATCAAGAACGATGAAGAAACGCGCCTCACCTATCAAAAGCGATTAGAAACGCCTGCGCTCTCGCCCGATAACAAAACCTTTGTCGCCGTTACGCAAAAAGACGGCACGGAAAATCTCGTCGAAGGCAACTTCACAACCGACACTGCCAAACAACATCTGCGCACCCTCACGCATTTCAAAAACGGTGAGAAAGTGCTCACGCCGATTTATTCCGCCGATGGCTCAAAAATTTTCTTCGCGCTCGGCATTCGCAACCAGCGCCGATTGATGCAACTCGATAGAACTTCGGGCGAACTTTCGCCGCTCACCGAAGCGATTGACGAAAAAAATCCTTACCTCACGATTGATGAACGCGACCTTTCGCTCACGCCCGATGGCAAGTATTTGCTTTATGCCTCGAACGCGACCGGCATTTTCAACCTTTATCGCCTGAACCTTGAAACGAAGCAGTCGGAACAACTCACCAATGTGCTCACAGGCGCGTTTATGCCGTCAATGGACGCTTCAGGAAAAATTGCTTACGCGCACTTCACGCACACAGGCTACAAACTTGCCTTGTTGGATTCGGTTCAGCCGATTAAAAATCCAAACGCTGTTTATCGCAAAGAGCCAACGCTGATTGCATTTGAAGGCACTCGTTCCGAGTCAGCACAATTCGCTTCGCTTTCTTCATCTGTTGCGGAAATCGCTCGCCACAATGTGTCGGAGCGTGATTCGCTTTACAAAAATTTGATTGAATACGACGACACCGTGATTCCGCAGTATGAAGTGCGCGAATACACGAAACTCTTTTCAACCATTAACGTTGTTCCGCTTATTCGCTTCGACGCCTACACCAAACCGCAAGGTGGGTTTTGGCAAGACGCATGGCGCGCGGCGAAGTTTGGCGCGGCGTTCAACTCGTCAGAAGTTTTAGGGCAATTCAATTTGTTCGGCGTTTTTGCCTTTGCGCCCGGAAGTGGCTTTGCAGACGGCGCACAAAATCCTGTTACGAAAATTTTTGAACTGGAACGCGATGCTTATCTCTCGCTTGAATACACTGACCAAACCCTTCTCCCCGCCTCGATGCTTCCGAAATTTTCGCTCGATATTTTTCACATTACGCGCAATGTGCCTCAGGCAGGTCAGTTCGGTGGCTACACAACAGATTTTAGCCCGAACGATAGCACCTTCTACAATGTCTCTTTCGCCGCCACACAGTTCGACCTTTCACTCCGATTCCGCATTCCGATTAACAATCTCTTCTTTCAAGCCAGCTCGTTCCGCACGACCTTCTCGCTCGGCATTTACAGTTCCAAAATTAACTCGTTCTTTTGGGAGCCGCTCGGACAAACTCTGCCCGCAAGTAGCGACAATTACTTCATCGGACGAAGCGCATCGCTTTTTTGGAAATTAGATTTACGCGCACGCTCGTTCAATCAAAACATCAACCCTGTTGGATTTCTCTCGCGCATTCGCTTGGATTACGAAAACAGCAAACTGCAAACAGGAAACAAATTTGTAGAATCCACAGGCACATTCCGCCCGGTGTATGACACCTATAAGTTCGTTCGCTTAACAACGGACTTAAACTACTATTTCCCGCTTCCGACTTGGAGTCCGCGCTTTCAGCACACGCTTTCACTTCGCACATTCGGCGCGTTCAACTTCGGCAACGAGACGGATTTCTTCTTTCACAATTTCATTTCAGGCTTAATCGGCATGCGCGGCTACGAGTTCTTCGCCATCGGTGGCGACCGCGCCGCATTTGCACATCTTGAATATCGCGCTCCGATTTTCACGAATCTCGATGTGCAGTTTTTTCATCTCTATTTCAACCATCTTTACTTCTCGACTTACTTCGACATCGGCGCGGCGTGGAGCCGGCAAATTCCCTCGCTTAACAACTGGCGAAAAGACATCGGCTTTGAACTTCGCCTTGCCGCAAACTCGTTTTATGCGTTCCCGACCAGCATTTTCATCAGTGCCACTTACGGCTTAGACCGCTTCGACCAACCACTCCGACGTGGCTTTGAACAACAAGGCGGACGAAATTTTGTAACCTACGGGCGCGAATGGCTCTTTCACTTCGGCATGCTCTTCGACTTCGATTTTCTTGCGGACGAAACCGTGCGCGGCGCACGACTTCTGCTCCGTTAATCCATTATGTCAATTCACATGAACGCTATCTTCCGTTTGTCATTCCGAACGCAGCGAGGAATCCATATTAGCAACTTTATTCACATGCACTTTCTTTGCCTTGCTTTGCTTCTTGTGGTTTCAAGCACGATTTCCTCCGCCGAAGAACCCAAACCACACACCTTACTCAAACGCGAGCGATTGATTTCGCTTGTCTCCAACAATTCAACTCACGAGCAAGAAATATCCATGTCGGTGCTTTCGCTGAATCGTCCGCTTGTGATTGATGGCGAATATGTGGCATATCGCGATGCGGGCATGGTTTCAACGACGCCGGCCGCCAAATTGCGTTCGCCTGTGATTGGTGTTGCGTTTTCGGCAATCGTGCCGGGTGCAGGAGAATTTTATGCGGAAAGTTATTGGCGGTCTGCCCTTTTCTTTGCCGCCGAAGTCGCTCTTTGGGCAACGGCAATTCACTATCAAAACAAAGGACGACAAGGCGAGCGCGATTTTGTCGCTTTTGCTGACGGACTTGCACCGAACGGCGCAGGATTTGCGAACGACGGCAGAGCACGGTGGGACGCGGTTCGATTCGCCGAACGCATGTCGGAGATTTATACCACAGAACGCTTTCTTAATTCAGGACTTGTTCCAAATGCAAATCAAATCCGACAAATGGCGGCCGAACTCGGCACGGCGCAACGCTTGAACGAAATTCGCAATCGTGATTATCGATTCCTCAATGCCTTTGAGCGCATTGCCGTCTCTGCCGCCAACAACGCCACGCTTTCGCACACGCTTCCGCCCTACGGCGACCAGCAGTATTACGAACTCATCGGCAAATACAGCGAGTATGCGATTGGCTGGTATGATTACGATGTTACGCGCATGAACAATCGTTTTGAAATTCACTCACAGGTCTACTTGCAGTATGCTTCTATGCGCGGCATGGCAAATCAAAATTTGAAAACCGCGTCGAACTTCTTCTCGCTCATTGTGCTCAATCACGCGCTCTCCGCCGTTGATGCGCTCATTGCCGTCAATCAATACAACGACCGCATTCGCACCTCATTTCAATTTCAGCAAGACGCCATGACGCAGACGATTTACCCTTCAGCGTCGGTCGCCGTGTCGTTTTAACTTGCCTCAATGAATAGTGAATAATGAAGAGTGAATAGTGAAAAATTGCTCGCTTCCCGTTCCTCGCTTCCCGTTCCTCGCTTCTCACTACTCATTCCTTATTAGTCCGTCATTCCGAACGCAAGTGAGGAATCCACAAATAATGAAGAGTGAGTAGTGAAGAATGAAGAATGGCGCGCTTCCCGTTACTCATTACTCACTACTCATTACTCATTAGAACTGGATTCTTCGCTTTGCTCAGAATGACGAGTTAATGAATAATGAATAGTGAGTAGTGAAAAGTGAAGAATGGCGCGCTTCTCACCACTCATTCCTCATTAGTCCGTCATTCCGAACGCAAGTGAGGAATCCACAAATAATGAAGAGTGAGTAGTGAAGAATGAAGAATGGCGCGCTTCTCGTTCATCATTACTCATTACTCACTACTCACTACTCGTTATTCATTACTCACTACTCACAACGCCCATTCTGCCGAACTTCTCAATGCGTTCTTCGACGAGCGTTGCACGGTCTTTTTGCAGGAGCGGTTTCAGTTCTTCAATCAAGGCTTCTTTGAGCGTTTTGGCGGTTTGTTCGGGATTGCGATGTGCGC
>CALKXI010000116.1 GCA_938003965.1 uncultured Chlorobiales bacterium | reverse complement strand
GGTTAAGTGTGTTTTTTCATCGCTTCCAATTGCAAGTTTCATTCTGCATCAAGTTTTTGAAGTTGAGCAAGATTTTCTTTTGAAAGCCTTAAAAGTGTGCCGTAGTGATTAGCGGCTTCCACATACCAAGTGCGCGAGGCGTCTTCGTTGGCTTTCGCGTTGAGTTGCACGTAAGCATTCTCCCAATTAAGCGCGCGATTGGTCATCAACGTGCGAATGTTGGCAAGAAACTGTTGACGCGATTTGACGACCGACTCATCGCTTTGTCCAACAAGGCGCAATCGTTCAGAACAGCGGCGATATTCTTCCAACGCAAATTGAGTGAGCTCGAGTTCAATCGGCAAAAGGCGTTTGATTTTTTCGTAATTGCCTGCGAAGAAAACCGATGTGCGTGTATCTGCGGTTATCAGGCTTTGAAGAGTTTTGCGATATGCCTCGTCAAGCGCGTTGATTTGGCGATGTGTGGCAAGTGCAAGCGAATCGGCGCGGCGTGCAAGGCTCGTGGCAAGCATGGCGTAAGTTGTGTTCAAACGAGCGACATATTCCACTGTTTCAGGGGTGCGTTTGCCCGCTTCAATCCCTTGCAACGAAGCCGATAGCGCACTGGCAAGCACTTCGGAATCTTTCATTGAGAGTTTCTTTGATTGAAACGCAAGCGCAAGCACATCGCCAACTTCAAGCGACTCTTGAATTCCACCTTTAAGCGAAATCATGAGCGTGCGCGTGCGTAAAGTGTCAGGTGCAGGAAGGTTGTGGTAATCGTAAAACGATTGCGATTTTTCCATCGCCGTTTTGAACCACTGTGGCTCGGCGGGTTTTGTCGGCGCAGTCGGTTTTGAACTGCCGCACCCATAGAGCATTGTAAAGAGAAGCAGAGCGAGGAAGTGTGTGTGTTTCATAGTTGATTTTTTTATCCGCCAAATGCACTGTATTTGCGAAGTGAATAGGTCCAAAAAAGTTTGTAGAGAAGATATAACCCAAAAGTCCAACACAAAACAACCGAAAGTGCGAACAAAATCTCTTCATTTGAAAATGCGCCTGTGAAAATTTTTGTTGGAACAAATGCCAAGTAGCCAAACGGCAGAAACTTCAAAATCTGTGCGACCGATTCGGGGAACATATCGAGCGGAATGACTTGCCCGGTTAAAAACCACATCACCATGCTTTTCATCACAAAGAGCGTCCACACTTCGTCCATGTAAAACGCCAGCGCAGCAATCATAAAGGCTAAAAGAAATGAAATGAACAGCCCAAAGAGAATCACCATCAATCCTGAAAGAATCTGAAACGCCGTTGCGGAGACAAACCCCGTAAAGAGCATCACGCCGTAGACGATTGCGCCGCCCAGCATAACGGGCGTGGAGTCAGCGAAAAAGGTCATTAAGTTATAGAGCGCGAAGTCGACTGGTTGCGCTAAAAATTTGTTGAGCGTTCCGTCTTTAATCGCGTTTGAAATTTGTCGCTCAACGGAATCAACCTTGACAAAATTGGCAATCAAAATGCTTAATACGAGATACTGAAACATCGCCTCGTAACTGTATCCGGCAATTTGACCGTCCGATGTCGACTCAATCACCGCGCGCCACAAGATAGACTGAACGAAAATCGGAAGCAGAATTTTGCCCGAAATATCCATCAAAATTTCGCCACGATATTCCACAAAGCGTTGGAGAGAGGTGCGATAAACAAAGAAGTATTTTTTCATTCAAAGTGCGCTAAATTGGCAAAGGGAAATTTCAAAACAAGACGCTACAAACCATGCGATACCTTTCCGACCGAGATTTGCGCATGCTCATCGCGCTTGCGTCTATCGGCGAGCATTACCGTCCCCTCAATCTTCAAGGATTAGACTTATCGGGTGCGGATTTGAAACACGCATTTCTCAATAACGCGAATTTAACCGATGCGAATCTGACCAATGCCAACTTAGAAAACGCCTTGATGTTCGGCGCGTATCTGCACGATGCCAATCTTACAGGGGCGAACTTGCGCAACGCCGATTTAACCAACACTTATCTGCGTGGCGCGAAATTTACCAATGCCGACCTGCGCGGCGCAAAGTTCAGTGGCGCAATGTTCAAGGATAACGACTTTACAGGAGCCATCATCGATTCAAGCACCCTTGGCTTATGAAACTTGTTTGTTTTCTTGTTGGAAATGGGTGCGGAAAACAATGTCCCACAACGGCGAACTGACGCCAAAGCCTTTTTCAGAATCGCTGAAATGATGCCGCAAGTGATGCTCGCGAATCCAACCAAAATAACTGCCCTTGATGTTGAAGTGATGAATAGCGTAGTGCGAAATGTCGTAAATCAAATAGCCGAGCGTAAAGCCTGCCATAAGTGATGGCGCGTAGTGATTGCCAATCACAAAAACGAACAGGCTATAAAACACCACAGCAAGCGGCAGGCTAATAATTGGCGGCATCACTAAACGAAGCGGGTCGCTCGGATAATCGTGATGAACGCCGTGCAAAATCCAAAAAAGACGCTTGCCAAGAGCAGACTTCGGGTGATAGTGAAACACAAACTGATGAAGCATATATTCAGCAAACGTCCACAGGAAAATGCCTGCAACAAACAGACCGAAAACAACAACAAAAGAGAGTTGTAAAGTTGTGAGGGAGTACCAAACAAGGTAACTCACAAGTGGCACATAAAGCCAAATCGGAACAGTCCAATGAACTTTGGAGAAGAACTCAAAGAAGTCATTTTCAAACATGCGCGGCGTTTCTTTGGCGCGCGAGACAAAGCGTTTCATCTTAAATGTTTTGATTGAGTTTGAGGAAAAACATCAAACAAAATACGAAGAAACAGACCGAAAAGTTCAGGCACACAAATCGCCGCAAAGATGTAATTTTGTGGCAGAAGAGCAGTTCTAAGAGAAAATAATGACAAGCAAAAATACGGACATAACGGCGGACTTGACCACACGCTTCATGGAAATTGCCTCTGAACTCAAACAGAGCAATATGCCTGACGCACAAAAGAAGTTAGACCAACTGTATCGATTGGTTTTAGAAGTGGTAAATGTGGCATCAAGGAAAGAAGGCGACTCAAGCGGGTTGATGAAAAAGGAATTAGAATGGCTCAAATCGGAAAACCGCCGACTACAAACGCTCTACGCTACAAGTTTGGCACTAACGGCTCAAACGCAAAAAGAGCCACTCGTGGAAACCGCCCTTGATATTGTGGTGCGCGAACTCTCTGCCGATGCAGGCTTCGTGGTGCTTGTTGACGCGCAAGGCGAGATTGAATCCATCTACTCGCGAAATATCGAGCCTGAAAAACAAGCCGATGTCAAAGAAATGAGCCTCTCGGTGATTCGCTCAACCATTCAAAGTTCAAAGCCGACCTCTGAGCAAGTGAAGCCTGAAATGGAATTGGCACAGCAAAATAGCGTCATCCGATTGGGAATTTCAGCCGTGCTGTGTGTACCGCTGATTCGCGACAAGAAAGTTTTTGGTGCCGTCTATTTGGATAGGCGAAATAAAGAAAATCCCTTCACTGCAAACGACCTTTCCTATCTTTCGGCATTTGCCGACCAAATCGTGCGAAGCCTGAAAGTCTCTGACGAAATCGAGACCTTAGAAAAAAAACTGATTTCTACAGAAACAACAAAAATGAACGACCTTAGAGCATCTTTCAAATGCGATGACATTATCGGGTCAAGTGCCGCCTTGTTTGAAGTCTTAAAAATTGCCGCTCGCATTTCAGCTACCGATGCCACCGTTCTGATTTTGGGCGAAAGTGGAACAGGCAAGGAACTCTTCGCAAAAGCCATTCATCAAAATAGCCGCCGTAAAGAAAAACCGTTTGTCGCAATTAACTGCGCCGCCATTCCAAATGATTTGCTCGAATCGGAACTCTTCGGCTACGAGCAGGGTGCATTTACGGGCGCGTCAAAATCAAAGCAAGGCAAAATTGAAACGGCGCATACAGGCACGCTCTTCCTTGATGAAATCGGCGAAATGCCGTTAGCCTTACAAGCCAAACTCTTGCGCGTATTGCAAGAGCGCGAATTTGAACGGCTTGGAAGCGTCAAAAAGCAAAAGCTCGACATTCGCCTCATTTGTGCCACGAATCGAAACCTCAAAGACTTAGTCGAGCAGGGTAAATTTCGGCAAGATTTATACTACCGCTTGAAAGTCGTTGAACTGCAGCTTCCTGCCCTTCGCGAGCGACCTGAAGACATTGAAGAACTGGCAAAATTCTTCTTGAAAAAACATGCTGTCGACGGAAAGGCGTGCGAACTTTCTAATGAAGCATTAGCTTTCCTTGAAAGTTATCCATGGTATGGAAACGTGCGCGAGTTGGAAAACGTCATGCTCCGCTGTGCGGTGCTTGCAACCGGAAAAATAATTCGAAAAGAAGACCTCCCGCCTGAAATCACGGAGACAATGGATTCTGCGACGCCGATACAACTTGGCAAAACCCTTGCCGACGCCGAGACCGAGTTTCGGAAAATGTATCTCACCAAAACGCTGCAAAAAACATCGTCGATTACCGAAGCGGCAAAGCAACTTGGAATCAATCGCACGCACTTCTACAAACTGCTCGCGCAACTGGGGATTCCGCATTAACGCTTATGGGGAGATGGATTCGGAAGAGAAGTGTGATGCGTGAAGCCAAGCAGTTTGGCATCAGCAATGACAAGTTTGATAGGCAGACGTGCGCAAATTTCTTTTGCGGTTTTCTCATCGCTTGCGGTCATGAGGTTGTAACCCTCGCGTGCTAAAATTTCGCGCAGACGCCGCAACTCTTGCAAATCGCTGTCAATGATAAGAAGATGTTCTGCCATGAACATGACGTGTTGAATATGACGCTCAGAAAGGCAAATGATGTGCCAACTTGTATTGTCTCAAAACGAGAAAAATCTTGCAAGAGCGTTGCATTTTAGCGACACCATGTTGCAACATTGAGACGCCATCGGGTTCAATGCGTGAGGGCGTAAAGAACGAGATTGACGGCGAATTTCGTGTTATCCTCCGCTAACCATCGCTTGTTGCGGTGGTCATAATCCCACTCACAACCGTAGTCCTTATTGCTGTATAAAATCGCGATGCGTCCGTTTATCTCAAC
>CALKXI010000115.1 GCA_938003965.1 uncultured Chlorobiales bacterium | reverse complement strand
TGAAATTTTTTTACGGGCAAAGCCAAGCCCTTTACGACATCAATTTAGACGTGCGAAAAGGTGAAGTTGTCGCTCTGATTGGTCCGTCGGGCTGTGGGAAATCAACCTTGCTCAAAGCCATTAACCGTATTCACGAAGTTTCTAACGAAGTGCGCGTGGAAGGCGAAATCTTGCTTGACGGTGCAAATATCTACGACAGCACGACCGACATCACTTTGCTTCGTCGGCGTGTCGGCATGGTGTTCCAAAAACCCAATCCGTTTCCGAAATCGATTTACGACAACGTCGCTTACGGCATGAACATCGTCGGCGGTTTCACCAAAGCACAAATCGACGAGACCGTTGAGCGATGCCTGAAACAAGCGGCACTGTGGGACGAAGTCAAAGACCGATTGCAGAAAAACGCGCTTGGCTTATCGGGCGGACAGCAACAGCGGCTCTGCATTGCACGCGCACTCGCTACCGAACCCGAAGTCATCTTGATGGACGAACCCTGCTCCGCCTTAGACCCGATTTCGACTCAAAAAATCGAAAATCTTATCGATGAACTCAAATCGCGCTACACCATCATCATCGTTACGCACAACATGCAACAAGCCGCGCGCGTGAGCGATAGAACCGCCTTCATGATGCAAGGCAAACTGATTGAATATGACGACACGGGCGTTATTTTCACCAAGCCTGCACAAAAACTCACCGAAGATTATATTACCGGGCGTTTCGGTTGATACGCATAACCTCAATTACGACACGCTTTTTCCAATGCACAAAACCTTTGAACAGTCCTTAAACGAGTTGCAAGACGTGATGCGTCAATTAGCAGGACAAACTGAAGAAATCGTTATTGACGCGATTGAGTCGCTGAAACATCGCGATGTCGCCCTTGCCAAAAGCGTTATTGAGCGCGATGAGCACGTCGACCGAATGGACATTAACGCCGACGAACTTGCCTCCACCATCTTAGCACGACAGCAACCTGTTGCCAGCGACCTTCGGCTCATCATTGGTGCGATGAAAATCTCGAACGACCTTGAACGCATTGGCGACCACGCCGTCAACATCGCTGAATCCGCCATTACCCTTTCGTCTTTTTCCTCGATTCCTGAATCCGATAACCTTTTCTACATGGCGGCACTCGTCCAAGAAATGCTACTTGCCGCAACGGAATGTTTTGAAGAGCGCAACACGATAACCGCACGCGGCATCATCAACTCCGACACCGAAGTCGATGAATACAACAAAATCATCACGCAAAATTTGATTGAGGGCATGTCGGCGCAAACCGTTGATGTTAAAGCAGGAATGGATGTCGTGAGAGTGTGCAAAAATTTGGAGCGCATCGCTGACCTTTCCGTCAACATCGCCGAAGATGTGATTTATATTCACGACGGCAAATTTGTTCGCCACAATCTTTGATGGTATGAAAAAGCCGATTGGCGCGCTGTGCGTGATTACCGACGTCTCGATACAATCCCGATACAATCATCTTGAACTGTGCGAACTCGCCATTCGCGGCGGTGCCAGCATGATTCAACTGCGCGATAAGCACGCCTCCACACGCGAGCTTTACGCGCTTGCCGTCGCTATGCAACTACTCTGCACAGGCTTAGGCGCAACCTTCATCATCAACGACCGTGTCGATATCGCTCTTGCCGCTAACACCGACGGCGTGCATTTAGGTCAAACCGACCTTCCTATTCCTACCGCACGACGCATTTTAGGAAACGATAAAATCATCGGCGGAACAGCGTCAACGCTCGAAGAAGCCTTGCAAGTCGAACGCGATGGCGCAGACTACATCGGCTTCGGGCATATCTTTCCCACACACACAAAAGCCAAACCTTCCGCCCCAAAAGGCATTGAATCGTTATCCGAAGTAATTGCGTCTGTGAAAATTCCTGTCATTGCGATTGGCGGCATCACGCATTCCAATGTTGAAGCCGTTGCACGTACGGGCGCATCTGTTGCAGTCATTTCAGCCGTGTGTGCCGCAGACAACCCAACCATTGCAGCGCGAACGCTTGTGGAGACCATATCGGCTGTTCGAAACAATTACACCCACTAAAAAAGCGTCTTAAAAATCGTTAACTTATTCAAGTCAATTTTTTACGCAGAATTTTCTTGTGCACTTTTTCAACAACATTTAATTGAGAAGTAATATGCCTACCAAAGTTCGTTCTAAATCGAAACCCAAGCCGAAAAAAAATCCGCCGCCCAAATCGCTATCGTCTAACGGAGTTCACTCAAAGAAATCGTCGTCTGCAAAACCTCGCTACATCTACTACTTTGGCGATGGCAAAGCCGACGGCACTGCTGAAATGAAAAACTTACTCGGCGGCAAGGGTGCGAACCTTGCCGAAATGACCAACATCGGCTTGCCTGTTCCGCCCGGCTTCACGATTACAACCGAAGTGTGCACTTACTACTACGACAACAAGCACACCTATCCGAAAAACCTATTTGAGAAAGACATTCCCGCCGCTATGGCGCGACTCGAGAAATCCGTCGGCAAAAAATTCGGCGACCCGAAAAATCCGCTTCTCGTCTCCGTGCGTTCAGGTGCGCGTGCCTCAATGCCCGGCATGATGGATACAATTCTCAATCTTGGCTTAAACGACGAGACCGTCGAAGGACTTGCCACGCTCACCAACAACCCACGATTTGCGTGGGATTGCTATCGCCGCTTTGTTCAAATGTATGGCGACGTCGTGCTCGGCTTGAAGCCTGCGAACAAAAAAGATATCGACCCCTTCGAAGCGATTATCGAAGCCAAAAAACATCAGCGCGGTGTTGAGCACGATACCGACCTCACCACAGACGATTTGAAAGACCTTGTCAGTCAATTCAAGCGTGCTATCAAAGAGCGCGCAGGGAAAGAGTTTCCGACCAATCCGTTTGAACAACTGCGCGGTGCTATCAGTGCGGTATTTGACAGTTGGAACAATGAACGCGCGATTGTTTATCGCCGTCTCAATAACATTCCTGCAAGTTGGGGAACGGCGTGCAACATTCAAGCCATGGCATTCGGAAACTTGGGCGAAAGTAGCGGCACAGGCGTTGCCTTCACGCGCGACCCTGCCACAGGCGAAAATGTTTTTTACGGCGAATACTTAATGAACGCGCAAGGCGAAGATGTCGTCGCAGGCATCCGAACGCCGCTGAAAATCTCCGAACTGCAAAAGCAAAACCCTGCCATCTACGCGCAACTTGAAAAAATTCGCAAGACGCTCGAAAAGCACTTCCGGGATATGATGGATATTGAGTTCACGATTGAAAATGGCAAACTCTACATGCTTCAATGCCGCGTCGGAAAGCGCACAGGCTTTGCGGCGATTAAAATCGCGTTGGACATGAAAGACGAGCGATTGATTTCCGAAAAAGAAGCCCTCTTGCGTATTGAGCCTGAACAGCTCAACCAATTGCTCCGCCCTGTCTTCGATGCCAATGAAAAGAAAGAGGCGATTGCCAAAGGACGCTTCATGGCAAAAGGCTTAAATGCAGGACCGGGCGCGGCGTCGGGGAAAGTCTATTTCAACGCTGTTGATGCCGAAGCGGCAAGTCAGCGTGGCGAGCGCGTGATTCTGGTGCGCATCGAAACTTCGCCCGAAGATATTCGCGGCATGCAAGCCGCCGACGGCATTCTAACCGCACGCGGCGGAATGACTTCACACGCGGCACTTGTTGCGCGTCAAATCGGCAAAGTTTGCGTGGCAGGCTGTGGCGATTTAGAAATTCACTACGACCAAAGCGCGATGACCGTTCGCGGAAAATCTTTCCGCATTAAAGAAGGCGATTTTATTTCCATTGACGGCACCACAGGCGAGGTCTTCGAAGGCGAAATCAAAACCAAAGATTCAGAAGTCTTGCAAGTCTTGCTTAAAAAAACGCTCAAGCCCGAACAGTCGGAAATTTATCAGATGTATGCGCGCGTCATGCAATGGGCAGATAAATATCGCAAGTTGAAATTGCGCACCAATGCCGACCAGCCCGACCAAGCCCAAACCGCCTTGCTTTTTGGCGCAGAAGGCATCGGGCTTTGCCGAAGCGAACACATGTTTTTCATCGAAGACCGCATCGACCGTGTGCGACAAATGATTTTAGCGAACACCGAAGAGGAACGTCGCGCCGCACTCAAAGAAATTTTGCCGTATCAGCGCGTCGATTATTACAACATCTTCAAAGCCATGAACGGCTTCCCTGTTACCATTCGCTTGCTCGACCCGCCGCTTCACGAGTTCTTGCCCAAAGAGCCACGCGCGCAAAGTCTGCTTGCTGAAAAGTTACACAAGACCGTTGAAGAAATTGCCGAGCGCGTTGAATCGCTCCAAGAGCTCAATCCGATGCTCGGCTTTCGCGGCTGCCGATTAGGCATTTTGTATCCTGAAATCACTGAAATGCAAGTGCGTGCAATTATGGAAGCGGCTTGCAACGCGGCAAAAGATGGGATTAAGGTTTTTCCCGAAATTATGATTCCACTTGTTGCCGACGTTAAAGAACTTCAACATCAAGCTGAGATTATTCGCACTGTGTCTGAAAACGTGTTTGCTGAAAAAGGTCGCCGCGTGGCGTATTTGATTGGAACCATGATTGAAGTGCCACGTGCCGCGCTCCTTTCAAGCGAGATTGCACCTGTGGCAGATTTTTACAGCTTCGGCACGAATGACCTCACACAAATGACGCTCGGACTTTCACGCGACGACTCCAACCGATTCTTGCCTGCTTATCTTGAAAAAGACATCTATCCGCGCGACCCCTTCGAGGCGATTGACCGTGCAGGCGTTGGCAAATTGATGAAAATAGCCAGCGAAGAAGGGCGCAAGGTGAAGCCGAAACTCAAACTTGGCATTTGTGGCGAGCACGGCGGCGAGACGAGTAGCGTTGAGTTCTGTCATCAACTTGGCTTTGATTATGTCTCGTGCAGTCCGTTCCGCGTGCCGATTGCGCGCTTGGCGGCGGCACGTGCCGCGTTGAAGTCTTGATATTTAGCCTCTCAAACAAGAAAGCCCTTCGACTCCGGAAGGGCTTTTTGCGTTTGCAACATTTGATTGAACAATGCCTATGAGCGATGCTCAAAGCCTATCGCCGAAGCGCGTTGGCGTTACATAGTCCGACTCAAATCGCACGCCGAAGTGATAGCCGTAGGCTTTGACGTGCGGAATTTCCCGCGCAAGGTCTTCAACGTCTTCTAAATCGGTATGAACAGGGTCTTTGGAAACAGTGGTGTCGTGCAAGAAGAGTTCCGTATCGGCAAACCATTGAGCAGAGGCAATCTCGTATTGTTCTTTGGTGAGCGAGCCGTTTTGAAGGCGCGCGTTAATGAGATTTTTGGAATAAAGCACATCGCCTGAAATGCCAATCGCGCGACCGTTGTAGTTGAATTTGAGTCCAATCGTTGGAACCGGGTGGTAGTTTTCGCGAATTTGAATATCGCACCCAAAATAGTTCTTGAAGATTTCACGATTGCTCAAATCGGTGTAATTGATGTGTTGCATTATGTCGCCGAAAATTGGCGAAAAAATTTCTTTGAGTTGCTCTAACACAGGGTCGACACTCAACAAACATAGTTTCTCTTTGCGCTCGATTTTTCGTTGCAAGAGTGCACTGAAACCCTCGATGTGGTCTTCATGGCAATGGGTAATGATATATTCGGTTACAGCGTCGGGATTGACTTGGAGTTTGACGGCTTTTTCGTAGAAACGAGCCGGTGGGTCAATCCACATTAGGCGGTCAGCATAGTGGACAATAAAATTGCTTGTTACACCCGGCTTTGAGCCAATACCATTTCCTGCTACGATAATTCCCAATTCGTCTTCATCGCGTTGAAATGGCTCAATTTGCGAGAGCATCATATCCACATAGAGCGAGGCGGCGTCTTGACCTGTGCTAATCGGGTAGAGCGTGGAGTCATAGACTAATTTTCCGCCATCATAAATTTTGACTTCTTTTGAATTAGAAACATCAATTCTGACACTGCCGATTTCGACTTCGCTGTTTGAAGAATGCCACTCAAAGACATCGTCCACCCAACGGCGAGAGACAAACTTCGCTTGACGCTGACCGTTTTCATCGTGAACGAAATCGCCATTCATCGTCAACTCCAATCGTCGATAGAGGGCTTTTAGCGTTGATTCTTGACCGATGAACTTGATTTTATGTGGGCGTTGAAAATCAATGAAGCGCGCCGTCCACAGTTCAAACTCAAAGCCTGTGAGCGAGTCGCCAAGTTGTGTAACGATTGGCTCGGTAACAACAGCAGCAACAGGCAACTTTTTGAGGTGTGGAAAATAACTTTTGAAGAGCTCCGGCACCGCATTGACTTGAATCAATCCTGCCGATGTTTCTACAAGATAAGCACAGAGCGAAAGTTCTGGTCCGCTCACGCGATAAATGCCGCTTTCAAAAGCGTAGAGGTTGTAATCTACCCGCTTTGGTTGCTTCGTGATGGTAGATGTCATTAAGGTTGCTCCTCTCTTGGCGTATTTTACTTATCAAACTCAACTCACGATTGTTGCGGCAATGAGTAGGTTGTAAAGGTCCGATAATTGCGCACATAGTTCATGTAATTTCGTGGCGATTCCATAATCGCTGTCCGCTCGGCATCTGAAATCGGGCGAATCACCTTAGCAGGCACACCTGCTACCATCATTCCCGATGGCACAGTAAAGCCTTGTCGAACTAACGCACCTGCGGCAACATAAGAATATGGCTCAATCGTGCAGTGGTCAAGCAAAATCGCCCCCATTCCAATCAACACAAAATCATGAACGGTGCATGCATGAAGCACAGCATTATGCCCAATCGTAACATCGCTCCCAATGTTGAGCGGTCCAGTGTCGTGCGTTACATGAAGCGTTGCATTATCCTGAACATTCGTGCGCTCCCCGATACGAATCGGACACACATCGCCTCGCACAACCGCATTAAACCATACGCTACTATCCGCTCCTAAAACAACATCTCCTACAACAACAGCACCTTCACACAAAAACACACTCTCGTGAATTTTCGGATAGATTCCGCGATATGGTAAAATTTTAGCCATCGTTAAGTATTGAAATCTAACTTTTTAAGAGTGAGAGGCTGTGATTCTTATCACACAGGTGAGATGCTTTTGAAGATGCATGCGCTATTAACCAATACATTTTAATCAAGGCGTTTCAATCAGCAACCTGCACACAATTCACTGCGCTTGTGCTCTCTGTTGCTATATCTTCAATTTGCTGAAAAATAATCGTTTCGCTTTCAATTCCAAAACAAGATTTCTCAAATGTGCGCCGCGTCTTTGGTTATTACAGTTTTTTACAAGGCAGAAACATCTTGTTTATGTTCGTCGGCGTAACAGGGAGTAAGTTTGAAGTGCTATTTCTCAAACTAAATTCTATCCAACCATGAAAAACTTACTTGCTTTCGTATCGCTCCTTATTATCGTTACGCTCGTTAGCGCAGGGTGTGGCGATAAAGGTCAATCGCCTATCGATCCAATTATAGCGCAAAACGACGAGCGCGTTCAGTTCTCAAACGGCATTCTGCGTATGATTGAATCAGAAGTCGACCTTTCGGAATCGCAAAAAATTGCGTTCAAAAAACTCACCGACGAACTTGCGTCAGAAATGGCGGCAAAACATCGCACACGCAAAGCCGAACTAACGGCTTTCGCTAACGCTTTCAAGCAAAGCACGCTTTCCGATGCTGACCTCGAGAAGATTATGCCGCACTTTTTCCCAAAAGAACAGCACGCTTCAATGCAAGCCAAACTCGTTCAAGCCCATCAAATTCTGACGAGCGAACAACGCGCCAAAATCGCCGATAAACTCGAAGCACGCTACAATCGCATGTCGGCAAAACAGGAAAAGCGAAAAGACATGCGCGGCGTTATGGGCGGCGACTTTATGCTCAAAAAACTCACGCGCGAGCTTGCCTTGACTGAGGCGCAACAAACTGCGATGAAGCAAATCATCGAGACCTTTCAATCCAAAGTCAACGCTGACCCTGAACCTGCACGGCTCGCTCAAATGCAAGCCTTCATTCGCGAGTTCAGAAAAGAGAAAATAGACGAAAGCGTCCTTAATGAAAGCGCGGCGCAACTCGATGCCAAACAAGCCGAAGTGCGCTTAGCGATGAAAGATGCTGTTCGCTCCGTTCATGCGTTGCTCACGCCCGAACAGCGCGAAAAAGTCTCTGAAAAACTGCTTCAAATGGCGGAGCATCAAGCCAAATTTGGCGGCAACCCCTACGGGCGAAAAAAGCATTGGGGAAAACATCAGGAGTAATTCATTTTATCAAGTTTAAGCTAAACGAGAGCACCACTTGCAGGTGTCTCTCGTTTTGTATTTTTCAGGAAAACGCAACCCGTGATATGAAAGAAATTCTGCTCATCGACGACGACCTTTCGCTGGCAAAACTTTTAAGCACCTATTTTCAGAAATTTGAGTTTCATCTTACACATGCCTCAACCCCAAGCGCGGCCATGAAATTGCTTTCTGAACAATCCTTCGACGCGATTGTGCTCGATGTGATGCTTCCCGAAAAAGACGGCTTCAAAGTTGCGCAAGAGATTCGCCAAACTTATCAAACGCCAATTATCATGCTCACCGCACGCGGCGACGTGCACGACCGCATTATCGGCTTGGAAATGGGTGCCGACGATTACCTTCCCAAACCCTTTGAACCACGCGAACTTGTCGCCCGTCTGCAAAGCCTGATGCGACGCACTGCCTCAACAAGCCCACATTCCCTCTACAAAAGCGGCGCACTGGTGCTTGACGAAAAAACATTTTCCGCTACGCTTTTCGACCAGCCCCTTGATTTGACTTCAACCGAATTTGAACTTCTGCTCTTGCTTGTCAAAAACGAAGGCAAAACGCTTTCCCGCGAGTTCATTATGCAACACACCAAAGGCATTCATTGGGAATCTTATGACCGCACCATTGACGTGATGATTAGCAAACTGCGCTCAAAACTGCACGACGACGCCAAAAATCCGAAATACCTGAAAACCGTTTGGGGACGTGGCTATGTGTTTGTCGGCTACGACAAGCATGGCGTTTAACCTACATCGGCAAGTCCGAATCGCTCGTGATAATGATTGAGGTAATACTCGCGCACGACTTGATGTTCAGGCTTGCGCAGTTGTGGGTCGCTTTTAACGAGATTAAATGCCGCTTCTTTTGCAGATTGAAGCACCTCGACATCTTCGCTAGGATTGGCGATTTTCAGGTCGGAAATATTTCCAGATTGTTCTGTTCCGAGAATGTTCCCCGCACCGCGTAGCCTTGCGTCAACTTCGGAAATGTAAAAGCCGTCATTCGATTGCTCCATCGCTTGCAGTCGCTCTTTGGCATCGGGCGAAAGCCGTCCGCTATACACAAGGTAGCAATAGGATTGCTCGCTTCCTCTGCCTACGCGCCCACGCAGTTGGTGCAGCTGCGCTAATCCGAATCGCTCGGCGTGTTCAATCATGATGATGGTGGCGTTTGGCACATCGACACCGACTTCGATGACCGTTGTGCCTACCAAGACGCGCGACTTTCCTGTGCGAAACATCTCCATCTCTTCTTCTTTTTCGTAAGGCAACATCTTGCCGTGAATCAATCCGACACGACATTCATCAAAAACATTGTTTTTCAAATTTTCATAACTCTCTACGGCGGCGGCTAAATCGATTTTTTCTGACTCCTCCACGAGTGGATAAACGATATAGGCTTGTCGTCCTTTGCGAATTTCTTCTTTAATTTTTTCAAGGACTTCTTCGCGCTCCGATTCATGGCGCAAGTAAGTGATAATCGGCTTGCGGTTTTTCGGCATTTCGTCGATGATGGAAACATCAAGGTCGCCGTATTGCGTCATGGTAAGCGTGCGCGGAATAGGCGTTGCAGTCATCAAAAGAATGTGCGGATTTGTGGCTTTATCCTGTAAGGCTTTGCGCTGCATAACGCCAAATCGATGCTGTTCATCAATGATGGCAAGCCCAAGATTCTTGAACTCGACTTTATCTTCAATCAGCGCATGCGTTCCGACCACAATTTGCGTTTCGCCTGAGGCAATTGCAGAGAGAATTTCTTCGCGAAGTTTTTTGCGCTGTTGACCAACAAGTAGCGCGATTTTGACATTCAGCGGTTCGAGAAATTTTTTGAGCGTGAGGTAGTGCTGTGTGGCGAGAATTTCCGTCGGTGCCATAAAGGCACATTGCGCATGATTATCGAGCGCAATCATCATTGAAAAAATCGCGACAAGCGTTTTGCCGCTTCCCACATCGCCCTGCACCAAGCGGTTCATTTGCGAGCCTGATTTCATATCGGCGCGAATTTCTTTAATGACGCGCTTTTGTGCGTTAGTCATTTCGTAAGGGAGCATTTCATAAAGCCTATGCGTGTAGTCGCCTACTTTTTCAAACGATGTGGCTTTCACATGCATGGCGATTTGCTGTTTGCGAAGCGCGAAAAGCAGTTGCATGTAGAAGAGTTCCGTCCATTTCAAGCGATAGCGCGCTTGCGCAAGCGTTTCTTTTGACGATGGAAAATGTATTTCGCGATAGGCATCGGCAAGCGACATTAAGTTTTCTTGTTTGAGAATCGCAGGTGGTAGATTTTCAGTGATGAATGGCGTTACTTGCTCAACGAGGGTGCGCATGATTTTGCGAACAGCACGAGTGTTGAGACCTGCTCGCTTCATGGCGTCGCTGGTCGGATAAAGCGCGATGATTTTACCTGTGTTGAAGAGTTGGAAGTCGTTGGGCTGTTGGTCGCTATCGCTGTCGTCTTGTTTGCTATCGGTGAGTTTATCAATATCGGGGTGAGTGAGTTGTGGGCGTCCGTTGAACATGCCGACTTTGCCGAACGCCGCCAACGCATCACCTTCTTTGATGATTTTTGAGATATACGGGGCGCCTTGAAACCAAATCAAATCAATTCGTCCTGTCTTATCCCACAGTTGCGCGGTGAAGCGTTGGCTTTTCCAATCTTTCCCGAAAAATTGGACATGGCGCACTTCGCCGACGACGGTTGCCATGTCGCCTTCGCGAAGCGAGGCAATGCTTTTAATGGCAGTTTTATCGAGGTATCGGCGCGGGAAAAGCGTGAGCAACTCTTCAAAGGTGCGAATGTTTTGATTATAGAAGAGTTCGGCGCGTTTCGGTCCAACGCCTTTGAGATACATAATGTCCTTTTTGAGCAAATCGGTCATGGCTTGCAATGAGCGTTTTCAAAAATAGTCTTACAGAGCGCACCAGACGCATATAAAGCATGCAAATTTTGCTAACTTTATCCGTCTTAATTTCATTTGACTTTAACCTTTGTTCTAACCTTGATTGCAACGAACACAGATAAGTTTATTGTCGTCGGCGATAGAGTTTTGATTAAGCCGAAGTCGCCAGAGCAACAAACAAAATCGGGGCTGTATCTGCCGCCATCGGTTCAGGAAAAAGAGAAAATTCAAAGCGGCTATGTGATTAAAACAGGACCCGGCTATGCGGTTGCGCCGCCTGCCGACGCTGACGAGCCTTGGAAAGAGCCGACCAGTTCGCCAAAATACATTCCGCTTCAAGCACAAGTTGGCGACCTTGCAATTTATATTCACAACTTTGCCTATGAAATTGAATTTGATGACGAGAAATATATGATTGTGCCGCACTCTGCTATCC
The DNA here is from genome assembly GCA_938003965.1 of uncultured Chlorobiales bacterium. GTDB lineage: Bacteria > Bacteroidota > Chlorobiia > Chlorobiales > Thermochlorobacteraceae > JANWWM01. Next base: position 22,529 of record CALKXI010000115.1, on the reverse strand, counting down.
TAATGCTCATTCGCGAAAACGATTTAGTCTGATATGCTTACACTGCGTGGTTTTATTTCATCAACTTAATTCATCTGCTGATTTCAAATGAAAAACCCACTGATTCTCACGCTTATTGCCACTTTCGCTCTTTTCGGTTGTGGTGAAAAGAAACCGTCTTACGAAGATTTCTTGCGTGCTCAAAAACAAATCAACGAAAAGCAGCAAGAAATCTTGAAGCAATCCGATGAACTGTCAAAAATCATCAAGGAAGTCAATGCAAAGTATCCTAATACGCAAATCAAATTAGATTCGTCGCTCGGACTTTCGCCCGAACAAGAAAAGAAACTTTCGGAAATCATTCAGAAAGAATCGGACATTGGCATGAAAACCATGCTCCAAAAACTTATCGACTCCGACAAGAAAATCGAAGAATTGAACCAACAAATTAAATCTATTGAGGAAAAACTGCCCAAGCCTTACGTGGTTAAGAAGGGCGATGCTACGCGCAAAGTGGCGATGGATTACCTTGTTGAGGTTCAAAAACTGAGCAAAGAAGAAGCCAAGAAACTTGTCGATCAGACTGGTCTATTTGACGAAATCGTTCCTGGAAATTATATCTACCTTTATTACAACGATGGTGTATTCGGCGCATTTGTTACGCAAGGCACGGCGAAGTATAGCCCGCAGGTCTACAAACGCGCCATGCGCGAAAAGCGCGAAAATGAAGCCTACGAGCGCGGCTTGCAAGAAGGGCAGAGCGCGACATTTGAAAACAACCGCGCTAGCGATAAATAAGCCTAACGAGAACAGACTAAGAATCTTTTGACCATGTTTGCTATTTCCTTTGAACACGATACGCTTCACTATCTCGACCAGCGTTTTTTGCCGCTCAAAGAGGTTGTGGTCGCAACGCGCGATTACAGACGTGCGATTGAAGCAATTAAAACGCTGGCTATTCGCGGTGCGCCGCTCATCGGCATTGCGGCGGGCTACGCTGTTGTTTTAGCTGCGCGTCAGTTCAAAGGCAAGAAGAAAAACTTCCCTGCGTTTCTTTCAAAAGCCATTGGTGAAATTGAGGCGTCGCGTCCAACGGCGGTCAACTTGTTTTTTGCAACATCGCGCTTAAAGCACGTTGTTGAACGCAACTTTGCCTCATGCGATATTTCCGAACTTCTTTTCAAACTTGAACAAGAAGCACGCACCATTCATAACGAAGAAATTGAAAACTGCGAGCAGATTGCACAGCACGGTGTTAAGTTGCTCAAACAAGAGTTTTCACACGTGCTTTTGTATCAACGCCTGACCGTGCTAACGCACTGCAACACGGGCGCATTGGCAACGGGCGGAATTGGCACAGCCTTCGGCGTCATTAAACGCGCTTACGAAGCAGGATTGATTGAAAAAGTTTATGCCGCCGAAACGCGCCCACTTCTGCAAGGCTTGCGCCTGACCGCATTTGAATTGGAAAAAGAGCAAATCCCTTTTGAAGTAATTTCCGATTCATCGGCAGCGTTTTTGATGCAAAAGTCGCTCATCGACTTTGTTATCACTGGTGCAGATAGAATCGCCGCTAATGGCGACACCGCAAACAAAATCGGCACGTATTCGCATGCTGTTTCCGCCGCCGTTCATCAGCGTAAGTTCTACATCGCCGCGCCTGTTTCAACGATTGATTTCAGTATTTCCGACGGTCCAAAAATTCCGATTGAACGCCGCTCATCGCTTGAACTGACGCGCATTTACGGACGCAACGTTGCAAAAGAATCGCTCCCTGTTTTGAACTTCGCCTTTGATGTTACACCGAACCAGTTTATTTCCGCCATTATCACCGATAAGGGCGTTTTGAAGCCCAATTTCACCGACGCCATCGCCGACCTCGCACCTGAACAAATCAAACCTTATCATGATGCTTAAAGAACTTGTTGATGTGGGACATAACGCAAGCCTTGCTCATCAGCGCGTCATTGCTAACTTGATTTTCCACCTGCGCCTCATGCTGAGAAACGGCGACACAACCCTTGACGCCCTGCCCGAAACCGATTTAGACACGGGCAACCCTCAAAGTGTTTGTCCCGACATCGTCTTGCTTGACAATGACGCTTTTACGTTTCCTGTCATCATTGAGGTTACAACGAACTATGGCTTCCGAAACGACTGCGAGAAAGTGAGCCGATTGGTGCGTGAAACAAAGTTCGGCATTGAAGAAGCCTTCGTTTACAATTTCCAAGCCAACAAATGGTTTCGTTACTCAATGAACAGCGGTGCGTCAGATTCGTCGTTTTCGCAACGCTTGAATATCGACCTATCAACTTTCACTCAATTATAATCAACCGCGATGCCACCTTATTCGGGACGATACATCTATGCGATTGTAGAAACTTGGAAATCCGACGCTCGCCCCAAATCGCTTGGAAATACAGGCATCGGCGGACGCGGCGATGAAGTGTATTTGATTCAACACAAAGACATCGGCGCGTTTGTCAGTGCTTCTCCTGTTGCCCCGTATCAAATTTCGCGCGAGAACGCCATGACACATGAGCGCACGATTGAAGCCATCATGAAAGACTATACGATTTTGCCTATGCAGTTTTCCATGATTGCCGAAAGTGAATCAAGCGTTGTTGCCTTGCTCGAGAAAAGTTACGACCTCTTTAAAGCGCAACTCCAACGCCTCGAAGGCAAAAAAGAACTTGGCTTGAAAGGCATGTTCCCCGAAACGATTTTTCAAGAACTGCTTTCTAAAAACGAAGCCATTCAAAAACGCAAAGAAGAACTCGTACGACGCGGCCGTCCTTCACAATCTGATTTGATTGAAATTGGAAAGATGGTCGAAGCCGCACTGAACGCTGAAAAAGCACGCTATCGCGAAGAAATTTTAGCCGTGCTTCGTCCGATTGCCGAAGAAACGAAAGTCAATCCCACGACTACCGACCGAATGTTTCTCAATGCCGCATTTCTCGTTACCGATGAACAAGAATCTGAAATGGATAAGAAGGTCAATGAGATTGCTGAACACTACGAAGGCAAGTTCAAATTGAAATACTTTGGAAACTTGCCGCCGTATAACTTTCTGCGTTTAGTCATCACGCTTGATAACGCAACCGAAAGCGCCTGATGTTTATTCTTGACGACATTCTGCTCGCGCCGCTGAACATGGTTATCGGCATCGCCAAAGCCATTGATGAGCAAGTGCAAAAAGAAACCACCGATGTGAAGCGCATCAAAGAAAAACTTATGGAATTGCAGTTCAAGTTTGAGTTCGATGAAATTTCCGAAGAGGAATACAACGCGCGCGAAAAAGAACTTTTAGAACAACTTCAACGGGCGCAAGGAACAGAGTCAGAATGATACAGACCTTCACACAACGCTCCTTTTGAACGGCGCGAAGCGCAGTGAAGAATCCATTGATGCACGGTCGTCAAAGTCAAATCTATCCGTAGTATTCTGTCAAATGTTTGCCAATAGTTTCTGCAAAACTGCCATGCGCACGGCCACGCCGCTCGTTACTTGTTCCAAAATTAAACTTTGAGAGGCTTGGTCGTGATAGTGTCTATCGGCAATGTTGCTGGAAATTTCCACTTCGCGATTCATTGGACCAGGGTGCAAAACGAAAAGCGTTTTATCGCGTTTGGCAAGCACTTCTTCGGTGAGCGAAAAGAATCGTGTGTATTCGCGCAAAGAGGGAATGAAGCCAGCGGTTTCGCGCTCAAGTTGAAGGCGCAAGACAATCGCAGCGTCGCAGGAGAGCACGGCTTTCTCGAGGCTGGTGTAAAGCGTTACGCCGAAATGGTCAATGTTGGCGGGCAGAAGTGTAGGTGGAGCGCAAAGTGAAACGCTTGCGCCCATCGTTTGCAATCCGAAGATGTTCGAACGTGCAACTCGGCTATGCAAAATGTCCCCCATAATCAAAATGCGCAGTCCTGAAAGTTTTCCGAATGTGTTTCGAAGTGTAAGCATATCGAGCAGGGCTTGGGTAGGGTGTTCGTGCGCCCCATCGCCTGCATTGATGACGGGCAGTTTCGTGTGTTTGGCAACAAGGTGTGCCGCACCTGAATCCGAGTGGCGAATGACAAAGGCGTCAAGGTTCATCGCTTCAAGATTAGCAATCGTGTCTAAGAGCGTTTCGCCTTTTTGCATACTCGAGGTCGACGAAGTGAAATTGACGGTGCTTGCGCCCATGCGGCGTGCAGCAAGGTCGAACGAGGTGCGGGTTCGAGTAGAATTTTCAAAGAAGCAAAGCGCAATCGTTCTGCCTGAAAGCGTCTTGAACGTTTGTGAAGGCGATTGTTGGAGTGCAGGAAGAAACTGATTCGCATCGTCTAATATCGCTGCGATGTCGGTGGCGGAAACGCCGTAAAGTCCAAGCAAATGGCGCATTCTTACTCCGTTTTAGATTGGTATTTCATCATCGCTTTTGCGATTTCAATGTCTTCGGGCGTGGTGAGTTTAAGGTTATGGTAGCCTGTTTCGACGACTTTAATTTTTTGTTCGGGAAAATAACGCTCGACGAGTGCAGCGTCGTCGGTAGCATAAAACGAATCGGCTTTGGCTTTGAGATGTGCCTCGATAATCAATTCAGCGCGAAAGCCTTGCGGGGTTTGAACTTGACGCAATCGGTTTCGGTCTAAGGTTTTGTCGAAAAATTCACCTGAATCGTCGATGGACTTAATTGTGTCTTTGGGTTTTGTGGCGGGCACGGCAGCGCCGAAGTGCAGTGCGTCTTTGGCAATTCGTTCAATATCAGCGGGTTGAATGAAAGGGCGAGCGCCGTCATGAATTAAAATCACGGTCTGACGCTGAACTTCGGGACGCATGGCTTGATAGACTGCTGCGAAAACTTCCACGCAGTTGAAAATCGAATCCTGACGCTCTTTGCCGCCTTGCAAGAAGTGATGCACCTTTTTGAACCGAGCACGATTGACTAAACGGACAAGTTCGTATAAGTACATAGGCGGCGTTGCAACGGCAATCGATGCAACAAACGGACAACTCTCAAAGGCTTTGATAGTGTAGTGCAAAACTGGATAGCGCCCAAGTTTGAGATACTGCTTACTTTCGCCCTCCTTCAAGTTCATGCGCGTTCCCATTCCGCCTGCGGCGATGACAACCAGTGAGTTCATAGTCTTAGAGAAATTTTCGGAAAGTACTTCTCAAAACGCCTTTGGCGGCGAACTTTTCTTTGAATTCAATTAACGAATAAGCAGGGGTCATTTGATTTTCGTGCTGAACATTTTGTGAAACACCAATATCCACATAACGGCAACCAAGTTGAATCGACCAATCTACGACATGCTTCATCACGAAGTGAATCGGGTGTAATTTCTCGAACTCGTAATCGAGCATGTTGTAAAAACAAAGCGAAACATGTCGATTGCACCGAAATATCACCGAGCCACCAACGGCTTTGCCTTTGTATCGCACAAGAAATAGATGAATGGCGTCCGGCAGAAGTTCCTTCAGACGATGGAGTTCGTCAAGCGAGTGTGTAGGTTTGGCGTTGTGTCGGGCTTTGTTTTCAAGCAGAATCGGATAAAACTCGTCGAAACCTTCTTTGCCTTCGCAGTGCTGAACTGAAAGGTCGTGATTGCGTTCGCATTGGTGGATGTAACGACGAACGGTGGCAGAAAATTGAGAGGAGAAATTTTCGCGCGGTTCAAGATGAATTGCATGTGAAATATAGTGTCGGTCAAAATCGAAGCCTTTGAAGGCGAGCGCATAGTCGATATCTTGGCAGAGACGTGTTTGATAAATCGTCGGCGCGTGCGTGAGCAAAATTTTCTTGAAGCCTTGTTTTTGAGCGTAGTTCAGCAGCGCATCAACAAGATGCTCGTTCAGAACATATTTGATGTCCCAAGGCAAAACGAATCCGCCGTAACTTGCACCGATGGGGGATTCAAGGCAAGTATTCGATTCGCTCAAGGCGGCAGGCAAGACGGCAAGCAAGCGACTACCTCTGTAAAAGAGCAAGTGGTGGAACTCAAATCGTTTGGGGGGATGATATGAAAAGAAGCGTTGAAGATGAAAAATAGTACCGTTGTTAGAGTTGAGAACGAAGGTATCCCATTCATCACGGTTCGACAGCGCATAGGGACGCACTTCAATCATTGAAAAAGAAATAATGAAAAATTGAAATCCGTTCGAGGCAACTTGTGAGATTAACTTTTGTTTTTAAGTTTGCTAATTTCATCACGAATCCGCGCCGCTCGTTCATAATCCTCTTTTGAAATGGCTTCGCTCAGTTTTGCATTAAGTTCCTCAAGCTTTGACATTGGGGAACTTGAACGCACTTGGGCGTCTTGCTTGCGTTCTGCACCAACGAATCCGACTTGTTCGCTTTGTTTTTCATCGACAATTCCAGCTTCGTTCATCACATCGTCAGAAACAAAAATCGGCGCATCGCATCGCACGGCAATGGCAATGGCGTCGCTCGGACGCGCGTCAATTTCTTGAACGACACCTGACATTTCGCAAACTACTTTCGCATAGAACGTCTCGTTCTTCAATTCATCAATAATGACTTCTGTAACCGTGATATTAAACGTCTCTGCTATGCTCCGAACAAGGTCGTGCGTGAACGGGCGCGGGGCTTTGATATTTTCAAGCTTCAAAGCAATGGCTTGCGCTTCAAAACTACCAATGATGATGGGCAACTTGCGCTTACCGCCAATTTCATGCAAAATGAGTGCATATGCGCCGTTGTTTTGCGGACTGGTCGAGAGACCGAGAATATCGACTTGAATTTTTTTCATATCAAAAAATCGAGAGGAATTCCATGAAATTTTCAACATGCAACTGTTCGCACACTTGTGAACTTGAATTGAAGATAAGGCAAATGCGACAAAAACAAAACAGTTTTGACGCACTGAGCGAATCGGCTGATCACAGCCGCATTACAAGGAAAATGTTTCACGAAAAATACTGACAATGCTTTATTTTGCCAATCACACAACGAACAGCAAGGTTCAACACTTCAACCAAGAATGGCATGAAAAATTTCGCAAAGAGCGTTTGCGCATTGCTATGTTTGAGCAGTATGCTAACAGTAGGCTGTTCATCTACGAAAGAGACGATGCGTCCTGTTTCAGGACAAAGTAAAATGGATTCGCTGCATGTGCTCGATTCGCTTGCACGCATAGCGCAACGCGATTCAATCGAAGCCATAAGGCTCAAAGAAGCCGAACTGCGCAACGCTGCTCGCAAACGCAAAGGCAAAATCGCCGAAGTCAGCAGACTTTATGACTTGGCGTTAAGCCAAATCAACACGGCGCGCGACTCTGCACGAATCTCCTTGATGCAAGTCTTCGAGCTCATCAACGAACTGGCTGAAAGCGACAAGTGCGAAACCGATTCAACCTTGTGCGGATTAGCCCTTTACGCGCTTCAGACCTACCACCGATACATTCAGCCACTTTGCGAATTAGACAGCGATAACCCTGCACTCGCCATTCACGAGCGCTTGTTCGGAAAAGTCGATGCAATCACGGTCGATGAAAGCAAGTTTTTGGGATTCATTATGCCGAAAACGACCATTCCGATGGAGCTCAACGATGAAGTCAAAAAGTTCATCACTTATTTCAGCACGCGCCACAAGGAGCATTTTCAACGCTACTTGAAACGCGCGGAAATTTACTTTCCGATGATTGAACGCATTATTGCTGAAGAAGGGATGCCGCCTGAAATCATCAACCTTGCCATTGTTGAAAGCGGTGTCAATCCGCACGCACACAGCCGTGCCAACGCACTCGGCATGTGGCAGTTCATTAAACCGACGGGAAAATTATATGACCTCGAGGGCAACCAATGGTTTGATGAACGGCGCAATCTTGAAAAATCAACTCGCGCTGCTATGCGCTTTCTCAAAAGCCTCTATGAAGCATATTGCGATTGGTATTTAGCGCTTTCCGCCTACAATGCTGGCAGTGGAAAGGTTAATCGCGCCATCAAACAAGCCAAGTCCAAAGATTTTTGGAAGGTGCGCAAATACTTCCGACGCGAAACGAAAGAATACGCACCACGCTTTATTGCTGCAACGATTATTGCCATGAACCCTGAACGATTCGGCTTCGAACCGATATGCTACAAAGAGCCAATTCCGATTGTCAAATTTCCTGTGCCACAAGGCATTCCACTTTCAACAATTGCATACTATTCGCGCATTTCGCTTGACACGCTGATGCTTCTCAATCCTGAACTTGTCAAAGGTATTACGCCACCGGCTTACGACAACTATCCGCTCGTTGTGCCACTGAACCGACTGAACGATATTGAAATCGGCATGACGCACCTACCGCCTTCCGAGCGCAAACACTTCATTGTGCACAAAGCGCGTGGTGGCGAGTCAGTAAAAGCCTTAGCGAAAAAATACCAAGTCGACGCCAATCAACTTTACGCGTTCAACGGGCTGAAAAGCTGGACGCTCCAAAAAGGCACAGTATTGATGATTCCTGTGAATGCAGAAGTCGCCAAACAATACACGTTTTCAAGAGCAGATTTGAGCGACGAAAGTGCAAGTGCAATGCGCTACGGACGCCGATACAAGCGCACCAAGACCTACAAAAGTTCAATGGCATCCGCCTCGAGAGAAACGCGCAAGTAATCGCCACGCATTGGTAACGAAAAACTGCGTGTGTATATTCTTCCGTAACACAAAACTTCGAGTAACCTTTTCCAATGTCGTTTTTCTATGGCAAGCGTCGTTCTACACAACGTCGAAAAAGTCTATGAAGGCGGCGTGAAAACCGTCCACAACTTTAATCTGGAAGTCAAAGATAAAGAGTTCGTAGTGCTGGTCGGTCCCTCAGGGTGCGGCAAGTCTACAACGCTAAGGATGATTGCAGGATTAGAAGAAATTACATCTGGCGACTTGCTGATTGATGGCGCGAAAATGAACGATGTTCCGCCCAAAGACCGCGACATTGCGATGGTGTTTCAAAACTATGCGCTCTACCCGCACATGTCAGTGTTTGAGAACATGGCGTTTGGATTGGAACTGCGCAAGTATCCCAAAGATGAAATCAAACGCCGCGTCGATGAAGCCGCACGAATCCTTGGATTAACCCAATACCTCGACCGAAAACCCAAAGCCCTTTCAGGCGGACAGCGTCAGCGCGTGGCGCTCGGTAGAGCTATCGTCCGCAAACCGAAAGTCTTTCTCTTTGATGAGCCGCTCTCCAACCTTGACGCCAAAATGCGCGTTCATACACGCACCGAAATTTCTCGCCTTCACAAAATGCTGGGCTCCACGATGATTTATGTAACGCACGACCAAGTCGAAGCCATGACCATGGCGGATAGAATCGTCGTCATGAAAGACGGATACATTCAGCAAATCGATACGCCGCTCAACCTCTACAATTACCCTGCCAACCGATTCGTCGCAGGCTTTATCGGAAGCCCTGCTATGAACTTCGTCGACGGTGTGCTCTACAAAAATGGCACGCTGATGTTCAGAGATAAATCAGGAAAGTTAGAGTTTCCGTTGCCCGAACACTTGGCAAAGAAATTAGAAATGCACGCAGGCAAAGAAGTAACGCTCGGCATCCGTCCCGAAGACATCTACGACGCTTCTCAAAAGCGCGTCGCAACTGGCGTAAAAGGGAAATTGAACTTAGAAGTCGTTGAGCCGATGGGCAACGAAATTTTTCTTTACTTCAACCTTCCAAGTGCGGCAGATAACGGACAGTTCGTTGCCCGCATCGACGCGCGACAAGTGCCCGAGGTCGGAACAGAATTTGAATTTGAGTTGAACACCGAAAAAGTTCACTTCTTCGATAAACAAACCGAAAAAGCACTCACCTGAAACTTGCGTGCAAAAGGTTTGTGTTCTTTTCTTCATCGTTTGAAAGGCAAACAGGTTTCCAATGAAACGTGTTTGCCTTTTTAATTATGCGCGTTGAAACCGTGCTGGTGCATAAACTTGTATCTGAATCTAAAAATGCTTTTTTTCCGAAAGGCTCATGAACAGATGCCTCTTTCAGCAATGACGTCAATCAAAAAATTTTCTCAACTCTCGACCATCGGCTTTTCGCTTCCGCCTGTGCAAGATTTAGCAGAAGGCAAAACGCTGGTCATTATCCCCACCTACAACGAGGCGGAAAACATTCGCCTTGTGTTAGAAATTATTTTCAGTTTGGAACTGCCTGATGTCGATGTATTGGTCGTTGATGATAACTCGCCCGACGGCACCGCCGATGTAGTCAGAGAAATTGCCGCTCAAAACATGCGGGTGCATCTCATCGAGCGCGAAGGCAAACTTGGGCTTGGAACGGCTTACGTGTGCGGATTCAAATTTGCCCTCGAGCATGGCTACGACTTCGTGATGGAAATGGACGCTGACCTTTCACACGACCCGCGCGTGATTCCGCTCTTTCTTTCCGCTATCAAAGAAGCCGATTTAGTGATTGGCTCGCGCTATGTTGGCTCTGTCGCTAATGTCGTCAACTGGCCGCTCTCGCGCTTGTTTCTTTCCGTCGGCGCAAGCCTCTACACGCGCATCATCACCGGCATGCCGATTCAAGACCCAACAGGCGGATTCAAACTCTTCCGCCGTGAAGTGCTCGAAACCTTAGACTTGGATAACGTCCGAAGCGGCGGCTACTCGTTTCAAATTGAAATGAACTTCAAAACTTGGCATCGCGGATTTCGCATCAAAGAAATTCCGATTGTGTTCATCGATAGAACCGTCGGCAAATCCAAAATGTCGAAGAAAATTATTTGGGAAGCCATTTGGATGGTCTGGTCGCTCAAATTGCGCAGTCTGTTCGGGAAGTTATGAGCGCGTGGCTCAATCGGCTCAACCTGCCTCTACTCACAAGGCTTTGCGCGATTTCACTGCTTGCACGATGGAGTTTTCTGTGGCTCGTCCAACCTCACATTCACGCCGTTGAAGATTTCAACATCGCTCAGCACCTTGCGCACGGCGACGGCTTTGCTTACGGGGGATTCGAGAACGATTGGCACTTAACCGCGCTCAAAGCCCCCGCTTATCCCTTGTTTCTGGCTGTGTTTGTGGTGCTTTTCGGCGAAAGCGCGAAACTCGTTGTGGCACTTGTTCAGCACGCAGTTTTTGCATTCCTGCCGATTTTTTTCTTGCGCACTGGCAAAGCGTTAGAAATGGAACCGTTAGGAAAACTCGCCGCACTCTTGTTTCTCGTTCATCCGTCCTACCTTTACTATCCAACCGTGATTGAAGCCACAAATCTTTTTGTGCCGCTTGCGCTCCTTTGGCTTGAAGGGCTGATTGGCGTTGTCAAATCTGCTTGGAGTGCGCGCAGACTTGCGGCGTTTGGATTGCTTTCAGGAACGCTGGTGCTCACACAGCCAACGGCACTCGTGCCGATTGCCGTTAGCCTTGCGCTGATGCTGCGCTTGCGCATAAAATCGCTGATGCTTGTTTTCGCGCTGATGCTCTTGCCGATTGCAATTTGGACCGCACGCAACTGGCTCGTGTTTGAAAAAATCATTCCAACGAAATCGCCGTTTTATATGAACCTTTACGTCGGCTTGCTTCCTGACAACAACGGACTTAATCAATTCGAGTTTATTGACTCTGAAAAAATCCAACAGTTAAACTCACTTCACAAAAAACTTGGCGATGTGGCGATGGAAGCATACTACAAAAGTGCCTTTCTCGAAGCCGTTCAAGCCAAGCCGATGCTTTACGCACAAAAAACAATTTGGCAAGCCGTGCTTTATTGGCTATTTCCGCCACGATATTTTGAGCAGATGTCGCTTCAATTTTTGTTGGTGCGCGTTCTGCCCGTTGTTGTGCTGAATGTGTTGTTCATGTGGGGAATGATAAGGCTGTGGAAACTCAATCGGCATTTTGCTATCTCGCTCGCCTTAACGTTGTGCTATTTTACCGCCGTCTACGCGCTGACACACATTGCGAACATTCGCTTCAAACTCGATATCGAGTGGCTTGAACTTTACGCTTGCGCCGCTGTGCTTCAACCGAGAAACCAACCGATTCCATGACGCTTTCCATCGTCATTGTCAGTTACAATGTCAAGGAGTTTTTAGAGCAGTGCCTTTACTCCGTTCTCAAAGCGATGCAGAACATCGACGGTGAAATTTTCGTCGTCGATAACAACTCCGTCGACGGCACACAATCCATGCTCAAAGCGAAGTTCAACGCGCCAAACATTCACTTGATTTTGAACAAAGAAAATTTTGGTTTCGGCAAAGCCAATAATCAAGCCCTGCGTTTGTGCAAAGGCGAGTTTGTGCTTGTGCTCAACCCCGATACGCTCCTGCAAGAAGACACCTTAGAAAAGATGATTGCCTTTATGAAAACCGATGAAAAAATCGGCGCGGCAGGGTGCAAGTTGCTCAATGCAGATGGCACATTTCAACTTTCTTGCCGAAGAAGTTTCCCAAGTCCCGAAGTGTCGTTCTACAAAATCGTTGGGCTTTCGCGGCTCTTTCCAAAGAGCAAACGCTTTGCGCGATACAACCTGACCTACCTTTCAACCGAAGAGACTTACGAAGTCGATGCCTTGATGGGCGCATTTATGTTTTTGCGCCGCGAAGTGTTGGAAACGGTCGGACTCTTCGACGAGGCGTTTTTTATGTATGGCGAAGATTTGGATTGGTGTTATCGCATTAAGCAAGCAGGCTGGAAAATTTACTACTACCCTGGCACGCAAATCATTCACTACAAAGGCGAGAGCGCGAAGAAAATGAGTTTCAATTATGTGGTGCAGTTTTATGAAGCGATGCTCATTTTCGTGCGGAAGTATTACGCTTCGTCGAAGTGGTTTGAAGCAATTTTAATAGCCGGCATTTATGCGCGTGCATCGCTGGCGTTTTTGCGGCGGCTCTTGGCGCATGTGTATGTTCCGATGATTGATGCGCTGTGTGTGGTGGTTTCGTGCTTGGTCGGCTTCAAGTGGAAGTTCGATGAGTATCCCGAAGCGTTTTTGGAGTTTGCGTTGCCTGTGTATGTGGTGGTTCAACTCTTGGCGTTTGTGTCGTTTGGGCAATATCGCGAAGGCTATACTTATTCGCTCAAAAAACTCTTTCCTGCCTTGCTCACAGGCTTTGCAGTTTCTTCGACGTTCAACTTTTTTTTCAAGGCGGTTGCCTTTTCGCGTGCAGGACTTGGATTTTCTTACTTGATGCTCTTTGCGTTGGTGTTTGGGTGGCGACTGTTGGTAAGGGTAATGATTCAACGCAGTTTAAGCGGCGCGTTCGAGCCTGAAAAGCGTGTGGCAATTGTTGGCACAGAGGAAGTCGCCAAACAAGTGGCGGAAAAACTTTTGAACGAAGTCGGCAAGAACTACAACATCGTCGGATTTATCGCCACAGATGAATTTGGTTCGGAAACCTTGCCCGCAGGCAGTGTGCTCGGAAGCCTTGAAAACATTGATGAAATTACGCGCATCAATCGGATTAGCGAACTGATTTTCGTTTCGCCTGCTTTGACGAACACACAAGTCTTGAGCGCGATTACGCGGTGCAACGGTCGCGCGATGGATTTCAAAATCGTGCCACAAGGCATGGACGTAATGATTGGCAAAGGTGCGATTGATGAATTGGCTTCGAGCGTGCCGCTTGCCGATGTCGAGTTCAACCTTTCCCACAAATCGCGCCAACTTGGCAAACGCCTTTTTGACCTTGCTCTCGCGCCGATAATGCTTTTGCTTTCGCCTGTGATATTTCTTGTTGGACATAAGCATATTTTCAAATCGCTTTGGCAAGTCATGACGAATCAAAAAACTTGGATTGGTGCGGCGGAATCGTTCAATGGTTATTCAAAAAGTGGTGTGTTTGTCGGAAAACTTGGCGTGTGGAGTTTGTGGTCGCTTCAAAAAAACAAACATCTTGATAAGGAATCGCTCGATGTGTTTTATGCAAAAAACTCGACGCTCGGTTTAGATGTTGAACTGCTCGTGAAAGCCTTGCTCCGTTGAGCCAGATTGATTGTATCTTCAAGAAAATTAAACACCAATGGCACGATACAGACGCACGTCAGAAGAAGACCTTCCGCCAGCGAAACTCACCAAAGAATCTCTTAGACAAGTCGCTGAACTCTTTCGCTACCTTTCGCCCTACAAGGCAAAGTTTGTGCTCGCGCTTGTGGCACTGTTGTGTTCAAGCCTGTTGGGGTTGGTGTTTCCTTACATCACGGGCAAGTTGGTTGATAGTGCGCTATCGGGCAATGGCGAAGGGCTTTTCGGCGATATTGACTCAATCGCGTTGATTTTAATCCTTGCACTTGCGCTTCAAGCTGTGTTTTCGTTTGTGCAATCGATTTGGTTTGTGGAAGTCGGCGAGCGAAGCCTTGCAGACTTGCGAAAAGACACCTACCAAACGTTGATTTCCTTGCCGATGTCGTTTTTCGCTAATCGTCGTGTCGGCGAACTCACCAGCCGAATCGCCGCCGACCTGTCGCAAATTCAAGATGTGCTCACGGCAACGCTCGCGCAACTCTTGCGCCAAACAGCGATTCTTATTGGTGGCATTGTGTTGATTTTTATCACCTCGCCGCAACTCTCGCTCGTGATGCTTTCCTCGTTCCCTGTTTTAATTGCGATTGCGGTTTTCTTCGGCAGAAAAATTCGCAAGTTCTCGCGCCAAGCGCAAGATAAACTCGCCGATACCAACACGATTGTTGAAGAAACCTTGCAAGGCATTACGAATGTCAAAGCCTTTGCCAACGAAGGCTACGAGGTGAATCGATATCGAACCAGCATTGACTTTTTTTTGCAAACGGTTTTGAAGGGCGCAAAGTATCGCGGGGCGTTCATCTCGTTTATCATTTTTGGGTTATTCGGTGCGATTGTCTTGGTGCTGTGGGTCGGTGCGAAAATCGTGCAAGCAGGCGAACTCACGGTTGGCGAACTCACTTCGTTTATTCTTTACACAACCTTTGTCGGTGCAGCGATGGGCAGTTTCGCCGAGCTTTACAGCCAAGTGCAAAGAGCCTTAGGCGCGACCGAGCGCGTCCGAGAAATTTTGCGCGAAACGCCTGAACCGATTGAACTCAACGCGAAATCGTCGATGCGTGTGCGTGGCGATGTGAAGTTTGAAAATGTGGTGTTCAGTTATCCTGCGCGCAAGGAAATTACAGTCTTGAAAAATATCTCCTTTGAAGTCAAGGCGGGCGAGCGTGTGGCGTTTGTTGGAAAAAGCGGTGCGGGGAAATCAACCCTTGTCTCGCTTCTCTTGCAATTCTACAAACCCGATAGCGGCAGAATTTTAATCGACGGCAAAGATTCGCGCGAGTATGCGCTCTCGGAACTGCGTCGCCAAATGGCCATCGTGCCGCAAGATGTGATGCTCTTCGGCGGAACCATTTTTGAGAATATTGCTTATGGCAACCCAACTGCGAGCGAAGCCGAAATCATCGAGGCGGCGAAAAAAGCGCATGCACACGAGTTCATCACGAGTTTTCCCGAAGGCTACAAAACCGTTGTTGGTGAGCGTGGCATTAAACTTTCGGGCGGACAGCGTCAGCGCGTTGCCATTGCGCGTGCTATCCTGAAAAATCCTGCGATTCTCATTTTAGACGAAGCCACCAGTTCGCTCGACTCCGAATCGGAAAAACTCGTTCAAGACGCGCTCGAGACCTTAATGCAAGGGCGAACATCGTTCATTATTGCGCATCGCCTTTCGACTGTGCGCACGGCGGATAAGATTATCGTCGTTCAAAATGGCGAAGTGGTCGAAGTCGGCACGCACGACGAACTCATCGAGCGCGAGAATGGCGTTTATCGAATGTTCTCGGAGCTGCAGTTCGATTTGAATTGATACGATTTATAGCGACATCAAAAACGCCTTCAATGCGGAAAAATCATTCGGCAACAAAGTTGACTGCTTCGACTTTTTGAATGCTTGCGCCAAGCGTTCAGGAATGGCAGGGGCTTTTAAGCCTGCTTCTGTAATCGCATCCAGAAATTTTGCGGGATGGGCGGTGGCTAAAACAATTCCTACATTGTTGTAACCGACAACGCTTCGATATTGCTCTAATCCCAGATACCCAATTGCTGTATGTGGTTCTGCAATGTATTCGTAGCGGCAATACATTTCGCGCATGCCTTCTAATGTTTCCGCGTCGGTAAAACTTGCGCCGAAAATATCTTCACGCATTTTTTCAACTGAGCCATAAAGTTCGAGCATACGCGCAAAGTTGCTGGGGTTGCCAACGTCCATCGCATTTGAAAGCGTTTGAACTGACGGCTTTGGCTCGAATTGACCGCTGGCTAAAAACTTTGGCACAATGTCGTTTTGGTTTGTGGCGGCAATAAATTTTGAAACAGGTAAGCCCATGCGCTTTGCGAAAAGTCCTGCCGTAAGGTTGCCGAAGTTTCCGCTCGGCACGGAAAAGATGAGAGGCTTTGAAAGCAGGCTGTGATGCAACTGCGAATACGCGCGAAGGTAATAGAACATCTGCGGAATGAGCCGCGCAATGTTGATGGAATTGGCGGAAGAAAGCTGAAACCGCTTGCGTAAATCGCTATCGAGAAAGGCTTGCTTGACAAAGCGTTGGCAATCGTCAAAGGTGCCTTGCACTTCGAGTGCAATCACATTGCCGCCGATTGTGGTGAGTTGTTGCTCTTGAATCGTGCTGACTTTCCCACTTGGATAAAGCAAGCAGACTTTGAAGCCGTCCATTCCAAAAAATCCATGAGCGACGGCACTGCCCGTATCGCCTGATGTGGCAACGAGAATTAAGGTTTCTTGTTTGGAATCGTGAAGATAGTGCTTCATCAATCGCGCCAAGAATCGTGCGCCAAAATCTTTGAACGCGAGCGTTTCGCCGTGAAAAAGTTCGAGCACATGTGTCGTAGCGTCGAGGCGGACAAGGGGCGCGTCGAAGTTAATCGCTTCCTCGATAATCGTTTTCAAATCGCTGTTGAGCAATGCGCCTTGAAAGAGCGATTGCGCCGCTTGAAGTGCAATTTCTTGAAACGAGCGAATGCGCGAGAGCCGAAAAAAATCAGGTGGAAGCACAGGTATCTTCGTTGGGAAGAAAAGTCCGCCGTCGCTTGCCAAGCCTTGCAGGACGGCGTCGCGCAGTGAAACGATGTTATTGGGATTGTTCGTGCTGTAAAGACGCATAAGCAATTAAAAATGAAATGGTAAAACGACACATCTCAGCCGTTCAAGCAATGCTTAAAACTTTCGCGCCCGTTTGATTGACTTTGGAAACAAACACATCGCTTCCGATACCAATGTTCTCTAAAACGAGCGTCATGGCTTTGGCGACAGCATGCGCGGTTTCGGTACTATCGGAGAGCGCAAAGAGCGACGGACCAGAACCCGAGATGCTACACCCCAACGCCCCTGCATTGAGCGCGGCACGTTTGAGGTCGTAAAATTTTGGAATTAAAATTGAGCGAATCGGCTCTACAATCACATCTTGAAGTGAGCGCGAAATTAAGCCATAGTCCGACATCAAAATCCCTGCGACTAATCCTGCTGTGTTGCCCCACTGTGTAATGGCGTTGCTCAAACTGATTTGTTGCTTCAAGATGCCGCGCGCGTCTTTGGTTTGAATTTCAATATGCGGATGAACGACGGTTGCATGAAGTTTTTCAGGCGTCGGAAGCGGCACAATGTCGAGCGGCGTATAGGAGCGAATCAAGACAAAGCCACCCAAGAGTGAAGGCGCGGCGTTATCGGCGTGAGCCGAGCCACAAGCAATGCGTTCGCCTTCTAAGGCAAAGGGCAAGAGGTCGCGTTTGGAAAGTGGCTCGCCAAGCAAGGCATTGACGGCGACAACTGCAACAACTGCACTTGCCGCACTTGAACCCAAGCCAGAACCCAGCGGCATTTTTTTATCGAGCAGAAGTTCAATGCCGCGCGTTTCGCCGATGTGATTAAGCAAGGCATGAACGGCAACGCCCGCTGTATTCTTGTGTGAATCGAGAGGCAAGCGTCCGCCGTCGCCTGTGATGCGCGAAATTCTGACGCCGGGTTGGTCGGAAAATGTTGCTGTCAGTTCGTCGCCCGGTGAGTCAAGCGCGAAGCCTAAAACATCAAACCCTGCGGCGACATTAGCAACCGTTGCTGGCGCAAAAGCCCTGACTTCTTTCATTATACCGTGAAAATTGAAATCCATTTTGCTGACCTGACAACCAGTCAGGAAGCGGAATAACGCAAAAGAGAACAACTTGCTTGCGACCATTGGCGTAAAGTCGCTGTTCAAAATGGCTGGGTGCTTTTGCGAACTTTCTATCGCCTGAACAGTTCAGTTGGCTAAGGCGCATTTGCTACATGCCCGTATCGTAAGTGCTTGGACATAGAAAGTTCTATTCCACTTTTGACTGGTCGTGTCTGTGATTGTTCATCGTGGTCAATCATAATCAATTTCATCCATTCTTTTTCTATGCGCGTCTGCGTCAAGGCAGATACGCTTGCGAGCCTGCTTTTTTCAGCACCGTTCATTCTGAATAGCGTGAGACATCCCAATTCATCTACTATGCACAGCCAATGTTTTTACGCATGTTTATCGGCTCTGAAACTTGCCAGAAATTCTTCTTTCCAATCGTTGAAAGTGCCGCTTAAAATTTTCTCTCTTGCAGTTTTCGTCAGCCAAAGGAAAAACGAAACGTTGTGAAGCGAACAAAGCTGCAGTCCGAGAATTTCATTGACATTGAGCAGATGCCGAATGTAGGCGCGGGAGAAATTTTGACAAACATAGTTCTCAAAGCCTTCATCAATCGGACGAAAGTCGTGCGTATAGCGCGCGGCGCGAAGATTGAGCGTGCCTGTTCGCGTATAGACGCGTCCGTTTCGTCCTTCGCGCGTTGGCATTACGCAATCGAACATATCGACGCCGCGTTCAATTGCGTTCAAGATGTTTTCAGGTGTGCCGACGCCCATCAAGTAGCGTGGCTTGTGTTGCGGCAAGTAGGGGTGAGAGGCTTCAATCATTCGATACATTGCTTCGGCAGGCTCTCCGACGGCAAGTCCACCAATCGCATAGCCTTCAAAATCCATCTCGACCAACCGCTTCGTCGACTCAATGCGCAGGGCTTCATTGGTGCCGCCTTGTGTAATGGCGAACAGCGTTTGCTCATAGCCGTAAAGCGGTTTTGTTTTCGCGAGATGAACTTTTGCGCGTTCTGCCCAACGAATCGTCAGGTCATTTGATTTTTTAAGGTAATCCAATTCGGCATCATGCGGCGGACATTCGTCCAGCACCATCATCACATCGCTTCCGATGAAGCGTTGCGTTTCAATCACGTTTTCAGGCGTAAAGAAATGCTTTGAGCCGTCGATATGCGATTTGAACACAACGCCCTCTTCGCTGATTTGACGCAGTTCGGAAAGCGAAAAGACTTGATAGCCACCGCTATCGGTGAGAATCGGACGGGACCAATTCATGAACTTGTGCAAGCCACCTGCTTTGTAGAGCGTTTCGGTATTTGGACGCAGGTAAAGGTGATAGGTGTTGGCAAGAATGATTTGCGCATTCATTTCGTAGAGTTCGCGCTGCTCGACGGCTTTGACGGAAGCACGCGTGCCAACCGGCATAAACACTGGTGTCAAGACTTCACCGTGCGCCAGCGTGAGTTTTCCTGCGCGCGCGCATGTGCGTGTGTCAGTGGCTTGAAGTTCAAACTTCATTAAAAGTCGCCGAATCGAGTTGGCGGAAGTTCGTTCAAGGCTTTGGCTTCGTGCTCTTTGGATGGTGGCTTTCCGTGCCAATTCGTGCCATCGGGCATTGTGCCTTCAAAGAATGACACGCCTTTGCCCATCAGGGTTTTGGCTAAAATCACGACGGGTTTTTCTTTGCGTGCAAGCGACTGCGCAAGGTGCACCGTGTTCAAAAACTCTTCTATGTTGTTACCATTGCATCCCAACACAATCCAGCCAAAGGCTTTCCATTTATCGGCGAAGGGTTCAATGCTCATGACTTTTCGCACTTCGCCGTCGATTTGTTGATTGTTGCAGTCGACAATGCCGATGAGGTTATCGACCTTGTGGTGCGCCGCTGCCATTGCGGCTTCCCAAATTTGTCCTTCTTGACACTCGCCATCACCCATGAGACAGTAGACGAAGTTTGGGCTTTTGTTCAAGCGAAATCCGAGTGCTGCGCCGACTGCAACGGAAAGCCCTTGTCCCAACGAGCCTGACGCCATGCGAATTCCGGGCAAGTGTGTATCAGTAGCAGGGTGCCCTTGCAGGCGCGAATTGATTTTGCGAAAGGTCGATAGTTCAGCAAGCGGAAAGTATCCTGCACGTGCCAGCGTGGCATACCAAACCGGCGAAATGTGTCCGTTGGAAAGAAAGAGAAAATCTTGGTCGAGGTCGTCCCAAAAGGTTTGCGGATTGTGTTTGAGAATTTTGAAATAGAGTGCGGTGAAAATATCCGCCATGCCAAGCGAGCCGCCCGTATGTCCAGATTGCGCCATCGTGAGCATTCGGATAATGTCGCGTCGGATTTGTCGCGCCATTTCGTTGAGGTCTTCGGTGCTCTCCAAGATAGGGGGCGCGTAAATTTCGGTTTCGGTCATGTTGAAATTATCGTTTTATGTTTATCCGCCTTTGAAGGCTTCTTTCATGACATCGCGGTGGCGCAGCAGAACTAACCCTACAAGCAAAACAAGAAAAAGATAATAATTGACAGGCAAGAAAATCGGCTCGATAAGCATCACACAAAATGTGGCGGAGATGTTGCAGAAGTGAAGTTTTTTGGAATAAAACCATGCAAGCACCCAAACAATGCCCCACGCCACAACGAGCGACGGCACGAAGAGCAGGCACGCTCCTGCCGCCGTCGCTAAGCCTCTGCCGCCGTGAAATTTCAGCCAAATGGGATAGCAATGCCCAAGCACCGCAAAAAATGTTGCTGTTTGTTTGATAGCATCTTCATCGCCAAAATACTGAACTGCCAGAAGCACTGCGGCAACGCCTTTGAAAGCATCAAGCAGCATCACGACAACTCCAAGCACTTTTGAACCCGTTACCCCAAACGAGTTCATCGCGCCCACATTGCCCGAACCTTCCTGCCGAATGTCTTTGCCTGCAAAGGCTTTCACCAAAAGAAATGCAAACGGAATTGACCCGAGGAGATATGCGCCGAGCGCGAGATACAAAAAATCCAACACGTGAAGTTACAAGTTTGATGACGGTTGACGCCGTTTTCGAATCGCAAGCGCGATATAAACCGCAATAATAAGCAGAATAATAACCGTTACAACTGTTCCGTAAGCCGAAAGATACTCCCCTAATTTTTCCCAATTTGAGCCGAGCAAATAGCCGCCATAAACGAGCAAGATATTCCACAAAATCGCACTCACGAGTGCGCACAAGTGAACAGCAGCGATGTTCAGGTGCGACATTCCCGCCGCAATTGAAATAATCGCACGCGAGCCTGCTAAAAAGCGATTTGCGGTAATCAGCCAATAGCCATAGCGTGCAAATTGCTCTTTGAAGACGCTAACTTGTTCAGGTGGAAAGATTTTTTTCGTCAATTCTACCCACTTGTGCCGCACCGTGCCACCATCGTCTCGATAGAGCCGAAATCCAATCAAGTGTCCAACGCCATACATCGTGAAAAATCCTAACACCGACCCCACAGATGCCGAAAGCACACACCCGAAAAATGTAATGTCGTTGAACGCAATCAGCGAGCCGACAAAGGCAACAGGTAAGTCGCCCGGAATCGGAGGAATGACGTTCTCGAGATAAGCAATCACAAAGAGAAACAGATAAATTGCCGTGCTGTCGAGCGTTTTTACGTATTCAATGAGTTGTTCGAGCATGTGAATTGAGTTATCCCAATACGCGATTTCGCACTTCGCAATAAGCGTCTTCTACCTCTCCTAAATCGAAGCGAAATCGGTCTTTATCGAGTTTTTTGTTGGTATCTCTGTCCCACAGTCGGCATGTGTCGGGGCTGATTTCATCGCCAAGCAAAATCAGCCCGTTGTGCCGTCCGAATTCCAACTTGAAGTCGACGAGTTTCAAGCCTTTGCTTAAAAAGTATTGGCGTAAAATGGCATTGATTTTCCAAGCCGTTTGTTTGAGAAAAGTAATTTCTTCGGGCGAAGCAAGGTTGAGCACCACCGCATGGTCGTCGTTGATGAGCGGGTCGCCGAGCGCGTCGTTTTTGAGATACAGTTCGGTAATGGGCATTGGCAGTTCAACGCCTTCTTCAAACCCATATCGTTTGACCAATGTGCCTGCGGCGATGTTGCGCATGACGACTTCAATTTTGATAATCTCCAACCGCTTGCATGCCATCTCTCGCTCCGAAAGTTTTTCGACGAAGTGCGTTTGGATTCCAAAGGTTTCAAGGTATTGAAAAAAATGCGACGCAAGTTCGTTGTTGATAACACCTTTGTTGTGGATTTGCCCTTTCTTTTGAGCGTTGAATGCCGTTGCGTCGTCCTTAAATTCTTGAATGATTAAATCGGGGTGGTCGGTGGCAAAGACTTTTTTGGCTTTGCCTTCGTAGAGTAGTTCGCCTTTGCGCAGTGTGCCTTTGCTCATTGATGGATTTGAAAAAATTGAGGGCGCAAGTTAAGGATTTCTCTACGAAAGTTCTTTCACCGATTGGCTTGCGAAGAATCAAGGTATTTGAAAACTGT
>CALKXI010000114.1 GCA_938003965.1 uncultured Chlorobiales bacterium | reverse complement strand
TCCACACTTTTACTGCTCGCTGTTTTTTTAGGAAGTTGCATTGAAGAACCCGCCTCGCCGACTTGGCTAACGAACAACCGCCTTCCACTTGTCAATACCACCTACACTGTCGAGCGGCTGATTGAAGAGGCACGCGACCAGAATCTTGTTGTTTCTTCACAAGGCACGGTCGATTACATCTTCACCAAACGCTACGAGCAATTGGTCGATATTCGCGATTCGCTTCGAGTAACGCTCTCTCGCACGCTGAACATTCAGCAACCTTCCGTTACAGTCGGCACGCCTGTGGTGCGTAACGACTCTTTGAAAATCACGGGCGGAAAAGTTGAACGCCTCGACACGGTTATTCTCAAACGCGGCACTCAAAGATTGACCGTTGAAAACCTCAATGCGTCAAGTGGCACAATCACCGTTACTTTTCCAACCATTCGTAATTCTGCGAACAATCAAGCCCTGTCGCTTTCTACGCCGTTTGATGGCAACACGAGCGTTACAGTTGCCTCGCCATCACTTGAAAATTTCCGCATTACTTCGCCCGACCGAATCAATGTGCCGTTCTCCGTTAGCACCACGCTTACAGCAGGCAACGCCATCAACCTGCGCGTAACGGTTGTTTCCGATAGTTTCGTTGCTCGATATGTCAAAGGGGTGATTTGGAACGTCGAAACGAATCGCCCTGCCGAGTATGATATTGTCGTCGAACCGATTGACATCAACGCCTTCAACTCGATTGACACGGTTGCAGGCGATGCTGACCCGACCATTTCGCTCACGCTTTTTAACTTCTTCAACGTTGAAGATACCGTCAAACCGATTTTCCGTTCGGTCAACACACGCACCAACGACACCCTGCTGATTTTGGAGCAAGGTCGCAACGTGGTTCGCTTTATTCCGGCTACGCTAATCGGTGCATCGCGTCCCGAATCTGTCCGCGTTGAGCTCGATAAAAACAACAGCAACGCCCTTCCTGTGGTCTTGAAACTGCCGCGGAAAATTTTCGTCGATGGCACGGTTACCGCCAACCCGCGTCGGCTCACAGGTTCCGCCTTCGATACTAGCACAGCGGCATTAGATTTTGAACTTAAAATTCCGTTGCGCTTCTCGCTCGATACGCTTGCCGCCAGCGACTCTTCCGACCTCAACGAAGAAATCAACACCGATAACTTTGAGAAGTTCGTCTTGAACCTTCGCGCCGAAAGCGAACTTCCATTCAACAGCGAAGGCAAAATTTTCTTTCTTGGTGCCAATCGTCAGCCCTTGCGTTTAGCCAATGGAAATCCGTTCACGTTTCCACGCACCGGCGACACCACGAAACTGCGCTTTGCCTCTGCGCCCATCAATCCCAATACAGGCTTTAGCAATGGCGTTGCCGTAAGCACTTCTCGCTTCGACTTCACGCTCGAAGAACTGCGTCTCCTAAAGCAAACCAAGTTTGTGTTCAATCAAATTTTTATCAACACCAAAACGCCGACAACGCGTCGCGTTATCTTGCGAAGCCGCGACACCATTCGCTTGCGCGGCACAGGTGAAGTTGTTTATCGCATCGGCAACTAAACATTTCATTCATACTTTAACTTTGCAGTAAAAATGAACAAGAAAACCATTCGTGATATTTCCGTTTCAGGCAAGCGCGTGCTCGTGCGCGTCGACTTCAACGTCCCGCTCGACAAAGCCAAAAATATCGAGGACGATACGCGCATTCGTGAATCGCTTCCTACCATTGAGCATCTTCTTTCGCAAGGCGGCAAAGTGATTTTAATGTCGCACTTAGGCAGACCGAAAGGCAAATCGCCTGAATTTTCACTTGCGCCTGTTGCGAAGCGTCTTTCAGAATTGCTCGGAAAGCCTGTTCACTTTGCGTCAGATTGCATCGGCGCAGAAGCCGAAACTGCCGTGAGCAAACTTCAAAACGGCGAAGTGTTGCTTTTAGAAAACGTCCGATTCTACAAAGAAGAAGAAGCCAACGACACGGAATTTGCAAAGAAACTTGCTTCGCTTGGCGATGTGTATGTCAATGATGCGTTTGGCACAGCACACCGCGCTCACGCTTCAACCGAAGGCGTTACAAAGTTCATTCAAACCGCCGTTGCAGGCTTTTTGATTGAAAAAGAACTCAAATACTTGGGCGAAGCCACAGCAAATCCACAGCGTCCTTTCGTCGCAATTCTGGGCGGCGCGAAAATTTCAGGCAAGATTGACGTGTTAGAAAAGTTGCTTGAGAAGGTCGACGCGGTTCTGGTTGGCGGCGCGATGATTTTTACCTTCTTCAAAGCACAAGGCTTGAAGGTCGGAAAGTCGCTTGTCGAGGACGATAAACTCGAGATTGCAAAAACAATTATGGACAAGGCGCAATCGCGCAAGGTGAAACTTCTTCTGCCAACTGATGTTGTTATTGCCGATAAATTTGAGAAAGATGCTAACGCCAAAACCGTCAGCATTAACGCGATTGAAGATGGCTGGCTTGGTTTGGATATTGGTGCAGAAACGATTAAAACCTATCGCCAAGAAATTTTGAACGCAAAGACGATTGTTTGGAACGGACCGATGGGCGTTTTTGAAATGGAGAAATTCGCCGTTGGCACGTTTGAAATTGCTAAAGCCCTTGCCGAAGCCACAAAGAACGGCGCAACGACGGTCATCGGCGGCGGCGATAGTGCCTCTGCGATTGTCAAAGCAGGACTTGAAAAAGCCGTTACACATGTTTCAACCGGTGGCGGCGCCAGTTTGGAGTTTCTCGAAGGAAAAATTTTGCCCGGCATTGCCGCGCTCAATGACAAGTGATTTTTTCACAAAAATTTTTAGTTTTATCGGCGTGTTACGCCTTTAATAACGACATAAAACTTTTTTACTCGAATGCGTTACGATGATTATCAACCGGGCGGTTTTTCGCTGATGCCTCCCGCCATTAAAGCCTTAATTATTTCCAATGTGCTGATTGCACTCTTTGGGTGGCTTCTTCCGGGCTTGAATTACGCGCTACGCGACTACGGCGCGCTTTGGCCCGTCGGCTCGGGCAATTTTGAGATTTGGCAACCCGTTACTTATCTCTTCCTGCACGGTGGATTCGGACACCTTTTCTTCAACATGCTGGCACTCTGGATGTTCGGCGTGGAGATTGAAAACTATTGGGGCACAAAGCATTTCACAAGTTACTACTTCACATGCGGCGTCGGCGCAGGCATTTTGAACATGATTTTCACGCACGATGCACCGACGATTGGCGCATCAGGTGCCGTCTATGGCGTTCTGCTCGCTTTCGGCATGATGTTCCCCGACCGATATATCTACATTTATTTCCTCATTCCGATTAAAGCCAAATTTTTAATCGCCATTTACATAGTGCTTGAATTCTTCGCTTCACTTAGCAGTTCGGGAAGCAACGTCGCGCACTTTGCACACTTGGGCGGCATGCTCATCGGGTTCATTTACATCAAAGTCATGCAAGGCGAATTGCCTATGCAGGGCTGGCTCGAGAAAACTTTTGCCGCAAAGCAGAACTATACACCGCCGACACGCACGCTCAACTCGCGCTCAAAACAAGACCGCATCGATGAAATCCTTGACAAAATTTCTCGCTCTGGCTACGAGTCACTTACAAACGAAGAAAAACGCGAACTGCTCGAAGCCAGCAAGAAACAAGATTAGTTTCGCTTGTCCTATTCCCAAGCCCTTCTTGCTCGGAAGGGCTTTTTCATTTTACAAAACGATTGTTTCACCGCCCTTGTTACCCACTAAGAACTTTTATCTAACACTCAACTTTTAGCCAGTTTATGCCAACCATTCCAATCGATATTCGCACAGGCACCATCAAAAAAGAACGCATCATCGGCATTGATTTAGGCACGACCAATAGCCTCGTTGCCTACATGCACGACGACCACCCTGCTATCATTGCCAATAAATACACGCTTGAGCGCATGGTTCCGTCGGTTGTTTATTTTGATGAACATTTCACGCCGGTTGTCGGCTCGAGCGCGAAAGAATTTTTCATGCGCTTTCCCGACCGCACGATTTACTCCGTCAAACGCTTGATGGGCAAAGCCTTCGCCGATGTTAAAGACGAACTTTCAACCTTGCCCTATCGCATCAATGAACAAGAGTCTGCAACGGTTTGCAAAATCGAAATCAGCAACGGCAAAGAAACACGCTACTTCACGCCGATTGAAATTTCATCGCTCATTTTGAAAGAACTCAAACGTTGGGCGGACGATTACTTTGAAGAGCCTGTCTCGAAAGCCGTTATTACCGTTCCTGCTTACTTCAACGACGCACAGCGGCAAGCCACGAAAGACGCAGGCAAACTTGCAGGGCTTGAAGTCTTGCGCATCATCAACGAGCCAACCGCCGCTTCACTCGCTTATGGATTAGATAAATCCAAAAACGGACTGATTGCCGTCTATGACTTGGGCGGCGGCACGTTCGATATTTCCATTCTCAAACTCGACGACGGTATTTTTGATGTGCTTTCCACAAACGGCGACACGCACTTGGGCGGCGACGACCTCGACCTTGCCTTGATGCACCATCTTGCCGTTGAAATTCAAGCGCAATGCGGATTAAATGTTTTTACAAACCCGCAAATCGCGCAACGATTTCGCCTCGAATGCGAACGCGCCAAACGCGACCTGACTGACGCCGAACAAACCGAAATTCACTTTGACGTGTGCGGACAGCCGTTCAATCGCACGCTTTTGCGCTCTGAATTTGAAAAAGTTATCGCGCCTGTTATCGAACGCACGCGCATTCCTTGCCTCAAAGCCTTGAAAGATGCAGGCGTTACCGCCAGCGAAATTGACGAGGTTGTTTTAGTCGGCGGTTCAACACGCACACCGTTTGTCAAACAATTTGTCTCGGAACTTTTCGGTGGCAAAAAGCCGCACGACGAACTCAACCCCGATGAAGTTGTCGCACTCGGCGCGGCAGTTCAAGCAGGCGTGCTTTCAGGCGATACGGACGATATTTTGCTCTTGGACATTACGCCGCTCTCGCTCGGCATTGAAACCGTTGGCGGTGTCTTTACGCCCATTATTCCGCGCAATACGAAAGTGCCAATCAAAATCGCGCAAGAGTTCACCACATCGGTCGATAATCAAACCGGGATTGATATTCACGTCTTGCAAGGCGAGCGCGAGCTTGCTGCTGATAATCGTTCCCTTGCCAAATTTACCTTGAAGCCCATTCCGCCTGCGCCTGCTGGCATGCCGCGCATTCTCGTCGTGTTCGGTCTCGATGCCAACGGCATTCTCACCGTAACTGCCAAAGACCAACGCACAGGCAAAGAACAATCCATTGAAGTGAAGCCCACTTATGGCTTGACGGACGAAGAAGTCGAGCGAATGCTTCTTGCAGGCTTTGAACACGCCCAAGAAGACGTTGAAAAACGCTTGCTCATTGAAGCGCAAGTTCAAGCCAATGCGTTGATTGCAGCAACCGAAAAATCGATTGAACGCCAAAGAGAGATTTTCGACAAACTTCCAGTTGAAGAACAACACGCCATTCGTTCGGTGTTGGCGGAATTGAAGTCGGCTGTGGCAGGAACGGATAGAAAGTTAATCGCCGATGTTACAGAGAAACTCAATCAAGTTACAACGCATTTTGCACAAGAAGCAATGAACGCCGCTGTTAGTCGTGCGTTGGAAAAGCGCAAACTCGACGAAGTTGTTTAAGCAAAAAGTCCAAAGAGTTCTCGCTCAATGCGCTCGATGATGAAGTTTAAATCGTCAGGGCGTTCAACAAAATCGAGGTTATCGACATTGATGAGAATTTTCTTGCCGTGTGCGTAGCGCGCATACCACGCTTCATATTTGGCTTGCAATCGTTTGAGATAATCGAGTTTAATTTTGCTTTCGTATTCGCGAGCGCGTTCTTCGATGTTGGAGACGAGTTTCGGAATTGACGCCTGCAAATAAACGACCAAATCAGGTGGCGTCAGAAATGAGACGAACTCGCTGTAAATGAGTTGGTAGGTGTTGAAATCGCGCTCGCTCATCAAGTTCATTTCATAAAGATTGCGCGCGAAAATTTCAGCGTCTTCGTAAATCGTGCGGTCTTGAATGGCAGAGCGCGTTCCTGCTTGAATGGCTCGATGCTGTTTGAATCTTGCGGTCAGAAAAAACACTTGCAGATTAAACGACCAGCGCGGCATATCGTCAAAAAAATCGGAGAGGTAAGGATTAGTGAGGTCGGGCGAGGTATCGACGGCTTCAAGCACGGCGTCCCATTTGTAGTGCTTGGCGAGCAATGCGACAAGCGTTGATTTTCCTGCGCCCATATTGCCTGCAACGGCGATGAACTTTTTTTCCGTCGTCATTTTGAAGCGTTCATTTCATCGTGATAGGCTTGTCGGAACAAGGCTTCGTAGGCGGGCGTGAGCGAGATGTTGCGCCGTTTCATCACGGCGCGTGCTGTTTGAAGTGCTTTTTCTAACTCATATCGCACAAATCCAGCCTCGCCGCCCCACTGAAACGAGCCAATCGTTTTCGGCGGAAACCCCGCACCGAAAATGTTGGATGACATGCCGACCACCGTTCCTGTGTTGAACATCGTGTTGATGCCGCTTTTGGAGTGCTCGCCCATAATCAATCCTAAAAATTGCATTTTGGTGTCAATTTCTTTCCCCCCAACGTTCATGCGCACGGTGCTGTAATTGTTTTTCAAGTCGGAGTTGTTCGTATCTGCGCCTAAGTTGCACCAACTTGAAATGTAACTATGCCCCAGAAAGCCTTCGTGCTGTTTGTTTGCAAACGGTTCAATGATGCTGTCCTCAACTTCGCCGCCAACTTTGGATTGTTTTCCGATATAAACGTTGCTATAAATTTTCGCTCCGATTTTGACCGTCGCGCCTTCGCCAACAAAGACGTTGTTCATCAGCACGGCGTTTGGCAAAACTTTGGCGTTGCGCGAAATGTAGATGTAGCCTTCGTCAGCGTCGAGCACGGCACCTGCTTTGATTTCTGCACCTTCGTCAATAAAAATGCGCGCTTCATTGACAAGCACTGCGCTTGGGTGAACCTTGCCGAAGTTCATTCCGAAGCATTTTTCGTGTTTGGCTTCGCGTTTGAATTCGGTCGGATGCAAGCGAATTAAATCCCACATAAAACTCACAAGCGTGCTGTCGACTTGCGCAACAGGCAAGCGTTCCGAGATAAACTTTGCTTCAATAAGATTGGGTAATCCATCTGTGAAAAACCTTGTTGGATTGATGCGGAAGGCAACGACTTGACCGCCGTTGAAATATGCTTTGCCAAATTCAAAGTATTCGGATTCAATTTTTGCAGCAAGTGCTTTATCGCAGAGTGCGCGTCCGTTGATGAAGAGCGCGTCGTCGCTTTGAATCTCGTTCAAAAGACTTGTTGGATTTTCTTCGCGAAATGTTTCTTGAAGTGCTCTACGAGCGTGAAAGGTAATCGGAAGTTTGAGCACGGATTCAAATTTTTCGCGGAGCGAGCGCATTCCGCATCGAAGATGATAAACAGGCTTTAAGTGAAGGAGCGGGCGAAATCGCTCAACGCCTTCATCTTCAAAGAGAATCAGTTGCATGGTTAGAATTTATGCGAAGTCGGCTTGACGGAGTTCTTCGGTGTAAGGTTCGCGCAATTCCATGGAGATTCTTCCATTGATGGTTGCGCCTTCCTCGACGGCGAAAATTTTTGCTTTTGAATCGCCGTTCAAAATCGATGTTGAATCTAAAACACATCGTCCAGACACCTCGATATTGCCTTTTACCCGTCCTGAAATTTTGAGATTGACGGCAGTGATATTCCCCTCTACGTTTCCGCCTTTACCAATTGCTACGTTGCCTGTCGAGGAGATATTACCGCACACTTTTCCATCAATACGCAAGTGTCCAGTGGTTTCAATGTCGCCACGAAAGAGCGTGCCATCAGCCACAATGCTTAATTTGTCAGTGGGAATAGAAGTTTGCGTTCCGTTTTTCTTGGCAAACATATTTGGTTCTGTTGTTGGTAGATGTGTTGTTAGTTCAGAATGATGTAATCTAACGGATTGACTGGAATGCCGTTTTTCCAAAGTTCAAAATGCAGGTGCGGTCCTGAACTTTCCAATCCTGTATTGCCTGTGAGTCCAATTGTTTGACCACGGCGCACGCTTTCGCCCTCACGCACCAAAATTTTGCTGCAATGTTTGTAAAAGGTTGTATAGCCACCATGTTGAAGGATAATCGACCACCCGTAATCATCTGTCCAATCTGCAAATAGAGCAGTGCCGTCAGCAAATGCGCCGATTGGCTCATTGAGTGCCGTTGCAATGTCGATTCCATAGTGGCTTCGCTCGGGCGCAAATCCTTGCGAAAGCCTGCCTTGCACAAGGCTTCCCGCGAAGAGCATTGCGTCAGGTTCGGCAAGAAGCGTTGCTTGAATTGTAGGCGTTTGCTTCATCACGTAGCCCTTGACGGCTCTTCCGACTTCCTGCGGCGTGAGCGATGTTTTTTGCGATGATTTTGACTGAACAGCCGAGCTTTCAGGCAACGCTCCAAGCAAAAGCTTCAATTTGTGATTGTAATAATCTAACTGCAGAACGCGGACGCTTAAACTGTCTAACTGTCTTTGATTTTGCTCGAGCTGTCGCCAGTATTCGGGCTGTGCATAGCCAGGAATGAGCAGGCGTAGCGGCGTGAACACAATCAAGAGAGAGGCTAAAAGGCTTCCGAGCACCAGCAAGCTAACGGCAATGAAAATGATTTTTCTGCGCGTAATTCCGCTGAACGCGCGACTTTCAGTTCCATCTTCGGGAATGAGGGCAATCGTGTAAGAAACGATTTTCTTTTTTTCTTTCGCCATTGCTTGTGCTATTCGCCGAAACGTTTTTTGAAATCTTCGAAGTTGACAATGATGATTTTATTCATCTCGCGCTCAATCAATCCTTCGCGCTCAAACATAGAGAGCACACGGGAAATGGTTTCGCGTGAGGTGGCGGCGTAGTTAGCGATTTCTTGTTGGCTGGCGAAGTTATCGATTTCTACTCGGTCTCGCTTTTGGCGACCGACATCGTTGGCGAGGCGAATAATCGTTGAGGCAACTTTCCCGACGGCGTCTGCTAGCGAGATGCTTTTGATTTGGTGGTCGGTCTTTCGTAGTCGGCTTACCAGCTCTCGCAGAAGTGAGAGGGCGAGTTTCGGGTTTTTTTCAAGAAATTCGAGAAAAACATTTCCATCAATTTTAAGCAAATGCACTTTGGAGAGGGCAATCGCGTCAGCAGAGCGCAGTGCGCCATCTATTACTGACATTTCGCCGAAGAAATCTCGCTCGCCTAAAATGGCTAAAATAACCTCTTTGTAGTCTTCGTTTGTTCGCGAAATTTTGACCATGCCTTCTAAAATCACGAACAGGGAATTTCCTGTTTCGCTTTCAAAAATAATGACGTCGTCTTTCTTGAATGTAACAAACTGGCTTCGGCTGACGATTTCTGCAAGTTCTTTGTCGCTTAGCGATTCAAAGATACTCACCTCGCTGAGAAGTCGTGTAGTGTCTTTGACATCCATTTGAATTTTCCAATTTTTGTTTCGCACCTGTTCAGGCACTCTAAATGTATCGGGAAGAATATAGTTTTTATTTGTCATTTTTGTTTGATTATCGCATGAGTCGGGGTGGGGTCAGCACGCGTGGTGGTGCAGCCCTTCGTTGAGTCATCAGGAATGTGTGTATGCGTTTAATTAACTTGAAATTCTCAAATTTCCTCCGGGCGTCAGTTCGAGCTTTAAGATGTCAATAACGACTTCTGAATCGCCGGGTGGAAACTTCCAGTTGCGTAGTTTTTCAGAGATTTGTTCTTCTGTGTAGCTTGAAATCGACAAAGATTCATCTAAGCTTGATACCAGTAGCCGAACTCGCTCCACGCGTCCACTTTTGCCAATTGTAATTTCATAGTAAAGTGTGCCGCAAAGTTTTTCATCATACTTTCTCAATTCTTTGAAGAAGAGCGCGATTTCTTCGCTTTGCTCATCGATGACGTCCAGAATAATTCTGCCGCGCCGTCTATCGGCAGAGTTTACGGCTCGTGTTTGCGGCTTGCCTTTCTCTAAGTCGACATAGACGCGACGCAATTCCAAGCGTGCGCGTCCATCTTTTCGTCTGAGTTCGGCTAATTTTTTCTTGCTTTCTGCCAAAGCTTCTTCATTTTTTTCAATTTTTTCTTTCAATGCATTTAGTTTTTGTTCATCTTGCGGCGCAAACACAAACTTTGAAATTCGCTCATACTCTCGCTTTGCATTGTTGAGCGATGCCTCTTCGATTTGATATAACTTTGTGAGGCTGTCGACTTGAGATTGTTCCGCCACGAGTTCTTTTATCTCTGCTTCTCTGACTTGAATCGGCGAGAGCCCTAAGGCCTGCGCTTTCGCTGCACTTGTGGTTACAAACGGACTTTCCTTGATGATTGACGCTTGTCCATAAATCACATCAGCCGTGCTTGGAATATACTTGCGGCGGCTAAACTCGTAGCGTAGTCCAAAAAGTGCACGATAATTTGGATAATTAACGTTGTTGGTTGAAAAGGGTGTTATGCCACGTGCAGGGTCAAAGATGGTAGTGCTTTTGTTATCTGTTACCAAAAACTCTCCTGCTGCTTCAAACCACAAGTCAGTCCAAATTTGAATTTTTGTTCCCAGCACTGCGTAGCTAAATGGATCTCTGCCGTAAAGCACTGCTGGCATCTGACCGTTTAAGAGCAGCTCTCCATAAATTTCCGTGAAAAGCGTGAATGAATTTGAGACAGGATAATCAAGTCCGAAAGCATAGCGCATTGTCACAGCGTTATTACCATTCTTGAGAATGCCGATGGGCGTCATGTTTGTATTTTCCATCAGAATTAGGTTCAAACCCAGATTCAGATGGATACCCGGAGACAAGCGCGGAAATACTTTATCGAAGTAATACGATGTGATAAAGTCACCTGAAACACTCGGTGCATTTAATCCGACGGGCTGAAAAGGCGAATTAAACTCACCTGAAACCGGTATCATGACACGGAACAAGCCTCCCAATTGGATTTGTTCAGAGAACACACCAAATGAGCCCATTCGCACAGCAATTGAGATGCGTTGCGTGTAATTTGTGGTCATTGGCTCAAAGCTTGGCGGCACGAGGACACGATTGGGCGTTGTGAAAAATACATTCGTTCCAATCGTAAGCATATAATTTTTGCTGATTGAGTAGTCAAGCAAAATATCGCCTGTTGTTTGTGCCAATGCACCCGTGGTTATGCCTCCATTCGTTGAGTATCCTGTCGAGTTCCTGAACACGCCGCCTGTGTAGGCAATGTTAACCGTTCCTTGTCTTGGCAAGAAACCCTTTTGCGTGTAGAACAGCCTGCTACTTGCCGTCGTGGGTGTTTGCGCAACACCTACAAAGAAATTGAATCCAAGTAATGAGAGTGTAAGAACGAGCCACGCTCCGACGTTTGACTTCATTGGCATCTAATGAATAGGCTTTAAGGCTTTTGTGATATTCTAACGATGTTTATTAGGGCTGATTTGGACAAACTAAATCCTTTGAATATACACATTTCAGGATATTTATCTCTTACAACCTATGGATTAGGTTTCAACTAATCCGCTTATCTCGCGCTCAACCGCATTGAAATAGATGTCGGCAAGCTTCTGCAGAGATTGATTCAGAACTGTTCTACCATTTGCGATAATCTGAACTTTTTTTGCTCCGACTTCTCCGATGATCTGACAAGGCACGCCCATGCTTTTTGCAAGCGATTGGACTGTTTCTACTTGTGTCTTCTTCAAAGAGATAATCACTCGCCCTTGCGATTCTGAAAAGAGCATTTCTTGAATCCCGAAATCGCCTGCCACATTAAGCGTTACAGCGACGCCCTTTTGGTGCGTTTCGTCCATGATTGCCGATTCAATCAGCGCGATAACCAGCCCGCCGTCAGAGACATCATGTGCCGACTGCAAGAGTTGTTGTTCAGCTAGTTCAACGAGCAGGTCTTGTAATTTTTTTTCTGCAATTAAATCTACAAATGGCGCATCGTCGCCAAGTTCGTTGTAGTATTGCTCTAAAAATTGCGAGCCGTTCAACTCAAGTTTTGACTCGCCAAGCAGCATCACAATGTCGCCTTCGTTTTTGAAATTTGAGGTAACGGCTTTTGAGACGTCCTCTAACAATCCAACCATGCCGATTGTCGGCGTCGGAAACACCGCTGTTGATTTTCCGTCTATTATCGCTTCATTGTAAAAACTGACGTTGCCTCCAGTTACAGGCGTCTCAAAGATGGTGCACGCTTCACCCATCCCTGCTACGGCTTCCTTGAATTGAAAATAGACCTCGGGCTTGTAAGGATTGCCGAAGTTCAAACAGTTTGTTACGCCGAGCGGTCTGGCGCCAGTGCAAGCCAAATTCCGCGCGCACTCTGCAACGGCAATCATGGCGCCCTTTCTTGGATTGAGATAGACATACTTCGAGTTGCAATCTGTTTTCATCGCTAATGCCTTTTTAGTGCCTTTGATTCTGACAACCGCAGCGTCGCTTGCTCCAACGGCAACGGTCGTGTTTGTGCGAACCATGGAATCATACTGCGTATAAATCCACCGTTTGCTTGCAATGTTTGGATTTGAGAGCAGTCTTAAAATTTCACTTTCAAACTCAATTTCATCATCTCTTTTGAGCATTGGAAATTTTGTGTTTGGCTTTTTTTCTTTTGCTTCACGGTAATAAACTGGCGCGCCGCCTCCAAGCACTAATGCAGTTGCTGGAACTTCGGCTACAGTGTTACCGTGATGTTTCACGCGCAGCATGCCGTCTGATGTTACTCTGCCAATAACCACAGCACTGACGTCCCACTTTTCAAAAATATCGATAATCACTTGCTCGCGTCCCTTTTCAGCAACGATGAGCATTCGCTCTTGCGATTCAGAGAGCATGATTTCATATGCACTCATATTTTTTTCGCGTGTAGGCACAAGGTCGAGATTGAGTTCCATGCCACCTTTGCCTGTTTTTTCAATAGCTCTTGCCGACATTTCCGACGAGGAGCAAGTCAGCCCTGCTGCGCCCATGTCTTGAATGCCAACCACATAGCCCGTTGCAATTGCTTCCAGTGTGGCTTCGAGCAAAAGTTTTTCAGCAAACGGGTCGCCCACTTGCACGCTTGGACGTTTGGACTCTGACTCTTCCGAAATTTCTTCCGACGCAAATGTTGCACCGTGAATGCCGTCTCGCCCTGTTGCAGAGCCGACAATCAACACAGGATTTCCTTCACCACTGGCAATGGCTCTTGCCACTTGGTTGTGCTCGACGATTCCAACGCTCATTGCATTGACAAGCGGATTGCCTTGATAGCATGCGTTGAAATAGACTTCACCTGCGACAGTTGGCACGCCGAATGAATTGCCGTAGTCGCCAATGCCGCGCACGACACCGTCCAACAAGTATTTCACACGTGGGTCAGAGAGATTTCCAAACCGAAGAGAATTGAGCGTCGCAATCGGTCGTGCTCCCATCGTGAAAATATCACGATGAATGCCCCCCACGCCCGTTGCTGCACCTTGATACGGCTCTACCGCTGATGGATGATTGTGTGACTCGATTTTGAAGGCAACCGCAAGTCCATCGCCAATATCAACCAATCCTGCATTTTCTTCTCCAGCTTTGGCAAGCAATCGTCCGCCGCTCCTTGGAAGCGTTTTAAGAACCGCAATCGAGTTTTTGTAACTGCAATGCTCTGACCACATCACCGAAAAAATGCCTAATTCGGTGTAGGTCGGCACGCGCCCGAGAACGTCCAAAATTTTTTGATACTCTTCCTCGAGCAATCCATGTTGTTTGGCAAGCTCGAGATTGACCGTTGGTTCAGCCATGGTTTGAAATTTGCATTGAAACAAAAACAGCCTTTTAGGTTCCCCAAAAGGCTGTTGAGATTTGAAATGCGTTTGAACTACTTACGTTTTCTGACAGGCTTTTTCTTTGGCGTTTCTTCTTGCTTTTTCGGCTCTTCTTTTGGAGGCTCTTGTGCTGGCGCGGGCGCAACAGGTGCAACTTGCGTCGGCGCAGGTGACGGCGCCGGAAGCGGTGCTGCCGAAGGCGTTGGCGCGCTAATCTTCAAAATCTGGCGAAGTTGCTGCAAGTTCTTGTCAATATCTTGACGACGGCGTTGAATTTCTTGAATCTTACGGCTTATAACTTCCTTATCTTCCCCAATATCCTCGAGTTTGCGAATGATGACATCAGCACCTTGCGATTCAGCCGAGAAGTCTACCGAGCGAGGGTCGGCGGTTGTCGCGCCAAATGTCATTGGCAAGATATTGACTTGAATTCCAAAGATTAATCGCCATTCCGTATAATTGGTGGCCTTTCCTCTACCGGGACGAGGTGTAATAGCAAAGAGATTGTTATAGACAGTTTCGTCGTTCTTACCACCTAATTGATACTCATAACCAAGCAATACACTGATGTAGTCCAATGGCTTTACGCGTGCCCCAAGCGTGATGAACGACATGTTTTCGCGAGAATACGCTTGTAGCGGCGGTGCCGTAATCCAAGCCCATCCCCAAAATTCTAACATCAAATCCACAGTTGTGGTTGGATATTTGAATCCGAGCGAGTAGTTAAATGAACTGCTGTTTCCAATAGTCCTCAGCGGTATGTTGTTGTTGGAGATATTCTTGCCGTCGTCAAAGTAGTTGTAAAAACCTAAGTTAAGGTTAGCATTGAATGATTCTCTTGGGAAGAGATTATCTGCATAGTAAGACAGCAAAACATTGATGCCAGTTTCTGTTCCGCCTGCGGAGTAAGGCACGCCCCATGCGTTAAAATACCGCTCATCTGCAACCGGAATCATGAAGGTCAGCATACCGCCGACGTAGAACATATCGTTAGCGAAACTGAACCCACCTACCTTTGCAGCAAGCGTTATGTTTTCAAAAAAGTTACCTGCTTTGTCACGATGGTGAATATCTTGATAGATAAGCGCGTTCAATGCCACCAAAAAGTTATTTGTGAAGGAGTAATCAAGGTGCATCGAGTTGCGAATCAAAGAGTGAGAAACAGTGTTGCCTAAGCTTCCTCCATATGCGTCAGTAACAACATTGAAGTCGGAGTGCGTGTAGTAGGTTAAGCTTTTGGACTTTGGGTTTAACGCCTCCTGAGTGCGAATCAGCCGTCCACTTGCTGTATAGACATGCTGAGCAATAGCCACTTCACTTGCAAGCAGAATCAAAGACAAAACTGTTAAGATGGGTATGCGGTTTGCCATTTCGCCTCCAATTGTTTTCGATAATAAGAAGTAAAGAAGTAAAGAAGAGTTAATTTATCGGTTGAGATTTTGGTTGATAATCACAAACAGAAACGTAGCTTGCAGTACCGCTGTTATAATCTGCAAAACTGACACAAAACTTTGGAGCGCACTTAACGCTCCTCCGGGCACAATTACCGTATCACCTCTCAAGAGCACTGGAAAATACGATTGCTCACCTGTCTCTACAAACTTTTCAATGTTGACTCGAATAATCTTTTCAACCGCCGTCGTGTCCTGCATGGAGTAGCGGATGATTCTTACCTCGTCTAACTTTGCATTTGAAGTCGGTCCACCCGCCAGTGAAATTAGGGAGATAATATCGGTCGTGTAAGGCACGATCATTTTTCCTGTCTGCTTTACTTCTCCCCACAAATTGATGTCAATCTGCACTCCCTGACCTTGCCCGTAATAATAAACAGATGGAGAATTACCTATTCGGTCAGGAGATGTAATGTTTTGTGAGGGCAAATTTCCCCCAAACGCTTGTGCAAGTAGTTTACTTGAGTATGAAGTTAAACAAAGCCCTACAATGATACAAACAACAAAACGCATTTAATTTCAACTGGTTTTTACGGGTTAATATAAAAGGTTTGTCGGTTTGAGGGTGCCCCCACATTTACCTCAAAGCCGAGCGGGTGAAACATCACAAACCAAAAATACCGTTGTCCTCTTCGCAATGGCTTAAACACTTTCACACCTGTTGTTCCTGAAAAGTTTGTCTGAACACGACTGAAATTGATGCGCACCGAATCGCTTGCCAAAAATGTCTGCCCTGTGGCTACTGCAACACAATTTTCTTCTCGGAAATCTAGATCACCCTCATAGACTTTCAAGCAGTAGAATCCTTGACTTTGATTATTATCCAACCAGCGGAAAGTTAAGACGCTATCGTTTGGCAGTAGTATATCCCCTCTTGGTCCATCAGCTGTTCCGGGCACGCGCAGTTCATATTGCTGAAACTCTTCGGAAAAATTACTTGCTACATCGAGTTTCGAATATGCAACCAATTTGTAGTAATACATTGTGCTCGTCCGCACATTTTCATCAATGAAAACCGTATCAGGCAAGTTTTGCGCGGCTTGCGAACCGATTGGAAGTTTTTGGCGCAACGCAAAATTTACAGGCACACCGTTGATGGCTTGCTCAGTGCGCCACACTTCATACCCACCTAAGTTGCGTTCAGGATTTTGAAACCATTCTAACCGGAGCCCGCCTCTCGACTCTCTAATCACAGACGGTTGAATGCCTCGAATGGCTCTGGCTGTATCAACACTTTTCGGCACAAAACGTGGCGTACTTGGTGGCGTGCCCTGCGTCTCTTCTTTGCAAGATGCAATAATGGTGGCGACAGTTAAAATCAGCAGAAGTGTGAGTTTTGAGTTCATTGTTCTAATCGTTTTCATAACCATTCATCTAAGCGCACACTCAATGAAATTCGGTGTGGCGACCCTAATTCGCTGTTTTGATAGGCATAATCGATAAACAGCGCACGAATAATCGAGAGCCCTGCGCCGAGCGTCAGTTGTCTATCAAACGAACCGACGCGCAAGGCAAGCAAAGAGCGATAACGATATTCTGCTCCGATTGATGTGATGCCATTGTAGCGCGTATCTCGGCTAATCACTCCCAGAATACTGCTTGAAAGAAACGGCAACGGCTGTTGATACGAAAGCGATGCAATAACAGAGCGCGGAATGGCGGCTTTGTTGTTGTTTTTATCAGGCGTGTTCCAAGTTATCGGTGTGTTAAACAAATCTCTCACGGTTAAGCCAAGCGCCATCATTCCGAGCGACTTACTTCCAACAAACTCATTTACGTTGAAGCGAAGCATTGTGCCAATGTCGACGCCAATCCCCGTCCCTGAAACCGAATTTGCACCTACGAATTCATCGAGCCGATTCCCCGAAAATCCTTCGCGAACATATTTGAAGGTGATTCCAATCGGCAAATCAATCGGCAAGCTAAAATACTGCCAGCCAAAATCGAGTCGACGAAACAGGTTTTTTGCCAACGTAATAAAGAACGCATCGCTTGCATTTGCAAACGAGCCGATGTTATACCGCCCTTCAACAATGCCTGCAAAGTCAAACGGGTCGTTGGGATTGAGTTGCGCGCTTTCGTTGAGCGGAATATCGGAGACGCTGTTGCGAATCCAGTTGACTGAAAGCCCTACGCCGCCGCCTATGCCTTGCGTGTATCCTATGTGAAAGTAATGTGAGAGCGGGTCGCCAAGCGTTCCAAATTGATTGGAATACATGGTGCTAATGAGTTGCCCGTCGACAAAAGCGACTGCCGCAGGGTTCCAGTAAAAACCTGAACCGTCGTTGTTGTCAATTGGCGTGAACTGTCCGCCTAACGCCAAAGCACGCGCGCCCAACGGAATTTCCAAGAACGCCGCCGTGTAGTTTTGCGCTTGAATCGGCACAAGTCCATCCATCAGCAGAAGCGCAAGCAGAATTTTCAAACGCAGTATTTTCATCATCTTTTGAGTTAAATCCGTTCGAGTTATCGCAAGCGGACGATTTTAATAATTTTCTCGAGCGCACGTCCTCGCGAAGTGATACGCAGTTTTCCATAATACACGCCATTGGCGACTTCATTGCCGCCGTCGTCTTTGCCCGTCCAAATGAGCGCATGGTCGCCGCTACTTCTCAGCTGCCCAACGCCGTCCGCCACTTGTGAGCCTGCTGGAAATACGCTTAATGCACGTGGACCTGGCTCGCGGCACGTTGCAATCAATCGCCCTGAAACCGTGTAAATTTTCAGTTCAAAGGCATCCGCTTCTTGAATCGGGTTAATGACTTGATAGGCGATAAAGGTTCTTTCGCTAAACGGATTAGGGTATGCACCATGGACAATCAAATCAAAATCTACGCTCACTTTGAAGCGCATTTTTTCCGAGCGAACTTCGTTCAAATTCGCATCATGAAAAACGAATTGCAAACTATTTTCTCCCGCCTCGAACTCGTCGTCAAACGTCATTCCGACCACATTGGCGTTTGGCGTGTTACGCGGAATCGTGAGTTTTGATTTCAAAGCTTCGGAGCTATCGTTGTTTCGAATAATCGTGATGAGATTTTCATCGATATAGATACCGTTTTGGTCTTGAACCACGATGGTTACTCTTGGACGACGCGATGATGGTGAGCCGGGGCGGTAGGCTTGTCCTTCAATGCCTAAACTCACAATCGGACGCTCTGAATCGGTTGTGCTCATCAAACTGTATGTTGCAAAGCGTGGCGCTTCAAATTGAATCGTTAGAGAATCTACACGCCTTTGATTTATGACCTTCAACCAACGTTCAATGGGTTCAGAAAAGAAATATGCCGATGTGTTTTGGCGTGTCTCTGACGGTTCATTTGGGGAAATTTTCATTTCTACTGTGATGGGCTTTGTGAGCGTCAAGTTTGTATCGACGCGCTCAATGCGATACGCCAATCGCTCCGCTGTATTTGACTGCGATGTTAAACGCACGAAGTTATTATCAGGCTGACTGATTTTCGGCGGATTGACAATCCTCGAGATGCGCACAAATCCATTTTGTGAGAAAGTATTTGGGTCGTAAACAAGACGCACATTATCATCAATCGTGATTGAATCCGCAGAAGTGCGAACTCTGACCAAGTTATACTGAACGGCACGTTGATTAGAGAGATTGTTGAAGTATGTTGATTCATATCGCTGCCCCGTTGTATCGGCAAGCACTCTGATGCCGATGTGATAGGTTTCAAGCAAGTTCATCCACGAGGGCACGGGGATTTTTGCTCTTGCCACGCCATTTGCAGGCAACATGACGCTTACCGTGTCAATAAGACGAATTCGGCTTGCGATTAAATACGGCGATTGGTTCGGCGCAATTCCGTTTGAGATAGAATTTTCATAGAAATAAACGACCGCTCTTTCAACAGGCTGATTGCTCCAATTATAGACATCGGCGGCAATCACAACGCGCTCGCCATCGGGGTAGAAGTCAATCGTGTTGTTGTTGAACAGTTGTCCTTCTCCTTCAGTGGCACGGCGCACGGCAGCCACATCGGGCGGATTACCTACTTGCGCAAGGAATAGGTCAGACAAGAATTGTCCACTATCGGTTTGTGCCACAGCGCGATAGATTACGCGGTTTGGTGCGCGCATCAAGTTCGCAGGAATTGAATCAATTGTCAGGTAGAGGTTCGGCGCTGTGCTGGTTGATGCAAATCGGCGCTGAAAGACTGTGCTGAACACCGTTGTATCTCCGGGCGTTGAGAGTGCCAATCGCGCAGGATTGACGGCTTGAACGGTTACATCGAGCCCAACGCTCGTGATATTAAATCGCGACTCCACTTCCATCACAAAGCGTTGTGGCTCATTTTGCACGGTTGCAAAATCTCGTGTTGGCTCAATACGTCGGAAAAACGGCGCAGCAGTCGTGAAACTGATGTTTCCGTTTGCATCATCGTCGCTCTCAATACTTTTCACATAGGCTTTGAAGTGCCCGCCTGTCATAGGTGGCATTTGTCCTCTGCCGTCAGGTGGATTTGGAATTTGCACAAAAAGCGTATCGACGAACACACCATTTTGCAGTTGTCCGATTTTTCCATTTTGAACAATGAAGGGAATCGGAGCAGTGCTCACATCAAAATTATTTTGGTCAGTGATGCGTCCCTCACCGATGCCATTTTGAATGCCGTCAACCGTTCCAACAATTCTCAACACAGAACCGATTGGCGCAATGTTCGTCGGCAAGTTCCAGCGAATGCGAGAACGATTATTTGCACCGATTTTTGGTGCGACGAGCCGCACGGCAGGGTCACCAATGACGCCATATTGGTGCATTTGCGTTGGGGCTTGTTCAGGATAGACATTGATGTTTCGCAGGTAGTAGCGAATTTTGCCTCTGAACATCATGTCGCCGACGGTCAGACCTTGAAATCGCTCGTTGAACAGGAAGTCATAGACGGCTTGCGCCATCAAAAAGTCGTTGATAAACCAGCCATACCCTGCTGAGGCAATCACACCAATTGCGCCGCGCCGTCGTGAAATAGTGAAGGTTCGCGAGAGCGGTTGCTCTGTGTCAATCGCACCCACGAAACAGGTAAAGCTCGTTACAAATGGCAATGTGTTGAAATTATTCAGCAGTAAGGCAGATTGATTGTCGAGCAATCGACTATCACCCCAAATTGCACCGCCGCCGTGTCCCATAAAATTCACAACCGAATATCCTTCATTCATCTTGTCCAAAAGTTGCTGGGTAGAGCCAACGTATCGGTCGAAGGTAAGCGTTTGGTCGTATTTCAAGCGTCCAAGCCCTGTGTGCAATCGATCGATAAAAAATGAGCGATTGATGTAATTGCGCACAAGAGAATCTGTTTGTGCAAGTTTGTTATTTTGTTGGGGTTGCCCATCTAAACCAAACACGTTTCCGCCTCCTTCCGCCTCACCGCCAATGAGCAGGATTTTGTTCCCCCACGCACCAATCGTTGGGTTCGTTTCATACTTGATGAGTTTTTCCAAATACAGTCCCACTTCTTGCCTTGTTACGGCAGGCAAGCGTGCAATCTGCATGTCGGGCACAAGATCGAGTTGTCCTGTTTCGTCTATGCCGTCAACCATGGCAAACCATGAGTCGGAGGGCGTTGCGCCGAAAAAGAACGTTTGGACGTGAAAGGTTGGCACATCACCACGACGCACTCTACCGAAGCGCGTGGGTCCGACAAGCAACACGTACGTCGGCGGCTGTTGCCACTCTCGATAGGCATAGTTCAAAAACTCACGAATGGCATGTGGACTTCGTATGCCATAATTAAACTCGTCGTAAATGCTTTCAACCGTTGTTACCAGCACATTGCTGTTTTCGCCGCGCGCCGCTAACACGGCCTCTCGATGTTGCTTGTATCGGAAAATTTCGTTTTGAGGATTGGTCGCACTTTGCTCGGTGATGAAGTTGTTGGAGGTGATGAGAATGAAGTTGTAGTTATTGTTTCGGTCTACCAAGCGGCGTTGTGGGTTGTAGTAATCCGCTGGCTCTACTTTTTCATAGCGCAACGGCAGTTTTTTCTTTGTGGTTTCAATCGCGAGATATTCAACGCTTTCAGGATTGACGACGTCGTCTTGGAAAACAATTTGAAAAAATGTTCCGGGCAAAAATCCTCCAAAGCCATCAGGCTCTTGATACGGGCGCAGAATAAAGTTCGTGATTTTACCCACGCCTTTTTTGTAGAGGTCAATGTTCTGCGATGTAAATCCGCCGATTTGAAATTGATAGCGACCAGGCACGGAGCGCGGCGGCGTGGTGAAAGTGATTTCGTTTTGATAGGCGCGATAGAGCCGCTTGTAGCTAATTCTGAACCAGTTGAATGCGAATG
This sequence comes from uncultured Chlorobiales bacterium, assembly GCA_938003965.1. Taxonomy (GTDB): domain Bacteria; phylum Bacteroidota; class Chlorobiia; order Chlorobiales; family Thermochlorobacteraceae; genus JANWWM01. The sequence goes on along the minus strand of CALKXI010000114.1, from coordinate 62 downwards.
TTCGCGCAGGATTGCCTTCGTTGTATCGGTCTTCGTTTTGAATGCTGAGTTGCAAGCGTTGT
>CALKXI010000113.1 GCA_938003965.1 uncultured Chlorobiales bacterium | reverse complement strand
TGCTTCATTTTTTCAAAGGCGGGCTTCTTTGACATCAGCGATTGGATTAAGTCGAGCATAATACTTGCGCCTTGTGCAAAGTAAATCGGACGCGACGAAATGATGTTGGTGTAATAGACGGCGGGAATGCCGAGTTCCTTCACATAACTATCGAGCGAGGTTGTGCCAATAACCAAGTCGGGCTTGTATTTGAAAACCGCGCGGCGGTCTTCTTCGAGATATTTGCGATAGCGCAGTTCTGTGCCGAGCATCGTGAGCAGGTTGTGGTCGCTCTCTCCAAGTTCGGTATGCGCAATAGAGGTTGAAGCATATGGCACATTAATGCCCGCTTCTAAAAGCAGGCGCACCAATGGAAATTCGTTGCCTTCATAACCCGCTACAATCACTGTGCCCTTCATTTTCTTTGAATCAATCACGGCTTTGATTTTTGCTTTCTCTTCTTGTGCAACTTGTTCGACTTTTTCTGCGTCAAGCCCCAAGGCTTCGCCGATGTCTTTAATCCACTTGTAAGTTGCATTCACGCCGACAGGATTGCTTCCGACCACCTTGACGCCACGCGCACGAAAAAACTCCTCTACGCGCTCATAAAACGGGTGTAACACGACGGCGACGCCCACGTTGCCTGCATCTTTGTAGTCATCTAATTCTTGCGACGGAAGCGTCAGCACCGATTCAACGCCAATGCGCTCCAAGACTTGCCCAATCATCATGGCATCGAGCGGGAAAATTTCGCCGATAATGGCAACCGATTTTTTGCGCTCGTCTGCTCGCGTTTGCGCAAAGCGTTTGAGCAGGGCTTCAATCGCAATGTCTTTGGCTTCGGGGTGCGACTTGATGAGATAGGCAGGAATGCGCACGAGCACCACTTCGGCGTTTCCCACTTTTTTCGGCAAGAGTTCTTCGGCAATGCCTGCTGTTTCGGCGACGCATAAACTTACAACAGGAATAAGCCGAATGGATTTATCTTTTGCGATTTCTTCGAGCGTGTTGCGAATGTCGGTAATCATCGTGCCGCTTGAAAGTTGTTGCGACATCAGTTCAGGCGAGACGATAGACTTTTTGGCGGCATAAAAATGCGTTACGAACGTTAAGCCATACATACAGCCTTTGTCGGTCGCCATGCACACTTGCGCGCCGTCGATGCGCGTAATGACGCGCAGTGCGCCGAAGGCAGGGCACATCGTTTGCGGGTGAAGATTGACTTCGGTTTCGCTTTCGTTTTTGGTTTGCTCGTGAAGGATATTAAAGAGATCCTTAAAATCGCTTTGCGAGTTTTGCGTTGATGTGGTGTCCATTTTTTACTCCGTTTAAGTTCTGTTTGCATAATGCAAAAAGTTTATCGGAGCAACAAATACGGCTGTCAGTTAAGCCGGTAGGCAAATATTCTGCCATCTCAACGAGGTTGCGTTCTTCACTTCGCTCAGAAGGATTTGCTTCCTATGGCATAAGTTTCACTTCTCGCTTTTCAATGCTCACTGACTTTCTTGGCATGGTTTAGAATGTGCAGCTAGTTGTTTTGATTTTATTGTTTTATCAAAACTCTCGGAATTGTCGTATTTTTAAGCCATCTTCCGTGTTGTTCATAAACAATTTTAGGAGAAGAAATGAAAGTCGTTCCTGCTGAAGAAGCTGTAAAGTCTATCCAATCTCATAGTCGGATTTTTGTTCATACTGCTGCTGCTACGCCAACCGTTTTGCTTGAAGCCTTGGCAAAGCGCGCCGATGAACTTGATGACCTTGAATTTATTCACTTGCATACTGAAGGGCGTGCGCCGCAGGTTGAAGCATCGCTTGCGGGCAAGTGGCGCGATCGTTCGCTCTTCATTGGTGCAAATGTTCGCAAAGCCGTGCAAGAAGGTCGCGCTGATTACATTCCGATTTTTTTATCAGAGACACCGCTCTTGTTTCGAAGAGGCATTTTGCCGCTGGATGTTGCGCTCGTGCAAGTCTCTCCGCCTGACAAGCATGGTTATTGCACGCTTGGCGTTTCGGTTGATTGTTCGCTTGCTGCTGTTGAAACTGCCAAACTGGTCATCGCACAAGTTAACCCACAAATGCCGCGCTCGCATGGCGGGAGTTTGATTCATAAGAGTAAGATTCATTATGGCGTTGAAGTCGATATGCCGATTTTCGAAATCGCGCCTGAACCGCTCGATGAGATTGCTATCGCAATTGGCAGACATGTTGCTGGGATTATTGACGATGGTGCAACGCTTCAGATTGGGATTGGCACAATTCCAAATGCGGTTTTAGCATCACTGGGCACACACAAGCGTCTGGGCGTTCACACCGAAATGTTTTCCGACGGCGTCATTCCGCTTGTTGAAAGCGGTGTAATCACTGGCGAAGAAAAGCGCGTTCACCCGCATAAAATCGTGGCAACCTTTGCCATGGGCACGCGCAAACTCTACGACTTCATTGACGATAATCCCGAAGTTGCTATGTTGGATGTGCAGTATGTCAATGATACGGCTGTTATTCGGCGCAATCCGAAAGTAACAGCCATTAACAGCGCGGTTGAAATTGATATTACAGGTCAAGTCTGTGCGGATTCTATCGGAACGAAAATGTATTCAGGCGTAGGTGGGCAAATGGACTTTGTGCGTGGCGCGTCGCTTTCAGAAGGCGGGAAAGCCATTTTCGCCTTGCCTTCAACGACTTCCAAAGGCGAATCGCGCATTGTGCCGCTCTTGAAGCCGGGGGCTGGCGTGGTTACCACGCGTGCGCACGTGCATTACATTATTACTGAATACGGCGTTGTGAATCTTTACGGAAAAAGTTTGCGAGAGCGCGCTGAATTGCTTATCTCCATTGCTCATCCCAACCACCGTGAAATGCTCCTGAAGGCCGCACACGAACGCTTCGGCTCTAAACAGTTTGCCGTAGCATAAAGACCTTCGAGTGCATCAGATAAATCCGAATCATTCATACCATCATGCAAGGGCAGGCTCGAGACCTGCCCACTTTTTTCGTTTGGTTCAGCATCACATCACACGGTTTCGACTTCTCTCGTTGAAGCGTTCAAAGGCAAGCTCGATGAGGCGCGAAACCAGTTCAGGATAGGATAACCCCATCGCCAAAAACATTTTCGGATACATGCTAATTGAAGTGAAGCCGGGAATTGTATTGATTTCGTTGATGAAGAGTTTATTCGTCTCTTTTTCCAAGAAGAAATCCACGCGCGCCATGCCTTCACCATTTACGGCTTTGAACGCCGTTATTGCTTGCTTCTGCACTTGATTACTGATACGCTTTGGCAACTGGGCAGGAATGAAGAGTTTAGAATCGCGTTTAATGTATTTGGCTTCGTAGTCATAAAATTCATTGCATGGCACGATTTCACCGACGACGGAGGCTTGCACTTGTTTATTTCCCAATACACCGACTTCCAACTCTCGTACATTCAACCCTTGCTCGATTAAAATTTTTCGGTCGTAAAGTGCCGCAAGTTTGAGCGCCGCTTCAAGTTGCGCTCGAGTTTTGGCTTTTGAAATTCCGACCGATGAGCCAAGGTTGGCAGGTTTGACGAACATCGGATATGAAAGCGCTTTTTCACATCGTTTCACAACTGTGTTTATGTTTGATTCTAACTCCTCACGAAATCCAACAACATAACTTACCACATTTAGTCCTGCTTCTTTGAACGTTGCTTTTGCAGCGGCTTTATCCATTGTGAGTGCAGAAGCCAAAACGCCGTTTCCAACGTAGGGCACGTTCATCATTTCAAGCAAACCTTGCACCGTGCCGTCTTCGCCAAAAGTGCCGTGCAGAATTGGAAAGGCGACGTCAATTTTGGAGAAGTCGAACTTGAACCTGCCTTTGAGTTTTGCCACACGCGCCTTTTCTTTTTTGAGCGCTTCGGGATTTTTTATCAACGCTTCGTAGTTTTTTTCCAACACAGAGCGTGAAGCGGATTCATTGAGCCATTTGCCTTCGCGTGTGATGTAGATGGGAAGCAGATTGAACTCTTTAGAATCGACCGCCGCAGCAACAGAGCGTGCAGAAATGATTGAGATTTCATGCTCACCGCTTCGTCCGCCGAAAAGCAGAGCCAGTGTTTTTTTCATTGAACTATGGAAAAAGTGCCGTGCAACATTAGTGAGAAATTGCAAGTTGCACAAGTTTTTTCAAATGTTTGATTCAAATTGTTATCTTCATCGTGTTTCTAACCGATTTCATCAAGAAAGGAAGTAAGTAGTATGCCTTCAATTGAGAATCCCAAAACCGCTGCAAAACTCCCTTATGTCGCAACATTTCAAAACGCAATTCAACAGATTCTCTCTTACAATTGGCGTCCTGGCATGTGGGCGTGGATTCTTCATCGTGTCAGTGGGATTGGCATGGTGATTTATTTGACGGTTCACGTTTTTGGACTTCGCGCTCTGTATGACCCTGTGAAGTTCGATGCCTTGATGTCGACGTATCGTAGCCCGCTTTTCAAGATTGGCGAGCTTGCCTTGCTGGCGATTGTAACGTATCACTCCATCAACGGCTTCCGAATTGTGATGGTGGATTTTCTTGGTTGGTCGCCAAAGCAAAAGAAAATGTTTTATGCAACGCTTGCGCTTTCGGCGTTAATCATCTTGCTTGGTGGCTATCCGATTATTGCGCCGTATTTCATCACACCATTCATTAAGTAATTTCAAACAAAGGAGTATCAACATGTCTGATAGAAGTGCAAAGAGAAGTGGGGCATTTGGTTGGTTTATGCAACGCATTTCGGGCATTGTTTTGCTTGCCACGCTGATTGGTCATTTTTGGGTTCAACACATGCCGACGGATTATCTGGCTGACGAAACCGAATACCTTGCTATTCGCGAAGCCTACGCCGCCCAAAATCCTGAATACCGAAAAGCCGTCGAAGAGGGCTTAATTTCCGACCCGAAGTTTGGCGAGCATATCATCACTTACGAAAAGGTAACACAGCGGCTTTCCAATCCGCTATGGAAAGTCTTCGATATGCTGTTTTTGATTTTTGGTTTGTATCACGGATTCAACGGCATGCTGAACATTATCGACGATTATGCCAAACACAAAGGCGTTAAACTGACGCTTGTTGCGGTTTGTTGGGTGCTTGCAATTTCGCTTTTCGTGATTGGCACGCAAACGGTTCTAACGGCTGGACCTTACAATCCGCCGAGTTTCAGTTTAAGTCATCTGTTGCCTTGATGAATAATCGTCAATGAGCAGCATTTCAGATTGTTCAAACTTTCAATCCAACTTAAAACAGTCGTATATATTATGTCTGTTATCAATCACGATGTTATTATTGTCGGTGCAGGATTAGCCGGATTACGCGCTGCCGTTGAAGTTGCCGAGTATTGCGATGTTGCCGTCATTTCAAAATTGCACCCGCTACGCTCGCACAGTGGCGCGGCACAAGGCGGAATTTGCGCCGCATTAGGCAATGAAGAAGAAGATTATCCCCTTTGGCATGCGTTCGACACGGTCAAAGGTGCAGATTATTTGGGCGACCAAGACGCAATCGAGGTGATGTGCAACGACGCGCCACGCGCCATTATTGAAATGGAACACTTCGGCGTGCCGTTCTCACGCACCAAAGATGGGAAAATCGCACAACGCCCGTTTGGCGGACACACGCGCAACTTCGGCGAAGCCCCAGTGCGCCGCGCTTGCTATGCTGCCGATAGAACAGGGCATGTATGTTTGCATACGCTCTACGAACAGTGCATCAAGCGTAAGGTTCGATTTTATAGCGAGTATCAAGTGCTCGATATTTGCGAAACGGACGGCGTTGTTTGCGGCGTGGTTACTTACAACATTCGCACAGGAGAGATTAATGTTTTCAATTCCAAAGCAGTGATGTTTGCCACAGGCGGATTCGGACGTGCTTACAAAACCACTTCCAACGCCCATGCCAACACCGGCGACGGACTCGGCATTGCCATGCGGCACGGCATTCCGCTTGAAGATATGGAGTTTGTGCAGTTCCATCCGACAGGCTTGTATCGATTAGGGATTCTCGTAACCGAAGGTGCGCGCGGCGAAGGTGGCGTGTTGCGCAATGCTGCTGGCGAGCGTTTCATGGAACGCTATGCACCGACCGTCAAAGACCTTGCTCCGCGCGACATGATTTCGCGATGTATGTATCAAGAAGTGCGCGAAGGGCGTGGCGTTGGTCCCGCAAAAGACTACATCAACCTCGACCTAACGCACCTTTCGCTTAAACAAATCGAAACGAAACTCCCTGAAATTTCAACCTTTGCCAAAATTTACCTTGGCGTCGACCCATCTAAGCATCCGATTCCAGTTCAGCCCACTTGCCACTACGCCATGGGCGGTATTCCAACGAATGTTGATGGACGCGTCGTTATCGATGAAAAGAACACGGTCAAGGTTGGCTTCTGGGCGGCAGGCGAATGTGCGTGCGTGTCGGTTCACGGTGCAAATCGGCTCGGCACCAATTCTCTGCTTGACCTCATCGTCTTCGGACGAAGAGCAGGCAAAGACATTGTGCAGTTTGTCCGCGAAACCAAAGGCAAAATGCCTGTTCAAAAAGACGCCGATAAAAAAGTGCGCGAGAAAATCAATAACATTCTTTCCCGCACCAAAGGCGAACCTGTCTCAAAAATTCGCGCCCATTTGCAACAGATGATGATGGATAAGGTCTCCGTCTTCCGCACCGAAGAACTGTTGGAGAGTGCATGTCGCGAGATTAAAGTGCTTCGTGAACGCGCTAAAAACGCGGTTATTCAAGATAAGGGCAAAGAGTTCAACACCGACTTGCTCGATGCGATTGAACTTGAATTTATGATTGATTACTCACAAACGATTATCGAGGGCGCATATCACCGTAAAGAATCGCGCGGCGCACATGCTCACGAAGATTATCCAAAACGCGATGACGTGAATTTCATGAAGCACACACTCTGCCTTGTTGACGAGGGCGGACACAGTGAAATCAAATATAAACCCGTCAATATGGCGCTTGCTGAACGCGACTGGGAATACCGTGAAAAGTTTATTCCCAAAGAGCGTAAATACTGATGCACACTAGGAGCGGACCTACATTCCGCTCCCTTCTCTGTTTTCAAAAAAATTCTTGCAATGAAATGATTGTCATTACAGGTGGCGCAGGCTTTATTGGCAGCGCAATGCTTTGGAAACTCAATCAAGTCGGCATCACCAACGTCCTGATTGTCGACGAACTCGGCACAACAGAAAAATGGAAAAACCTTGTCGGATTGCGCTTTGCCGACTATATCCACAAAACTCTCTTTCTTCAAAAACTGCTTGATGAAAAGCTCCCGCATCTTGAAGCCGTTATTCATCTTGGTGCGAATAGCTCAACTACGGAACGCGACATCGAGAGCCTAATGGATAATAACTACGCTTACACCAAAGACCTTGCGATTTACTGCGTTCAGCGTGGCATTCGATTTATTTATGCTTCCAGTGCTGCCACTTATGGCAACGGCGAACACGGTTACAAAGATGATGACTTTACGATGCTCAAACTCCGTCCGCTCAATGCCTACGGCTACTCCAAACATCTCTTCGACCTCTGGGCGTATCAGCATCACCTTCTCGATAAAATCGTCGGGCTTAAATTCTTCAATGTGTTCGGTCCGAATGAATACCATAAAGGCGACATGGCGAGCGTCGTCTATAAAGCCTTTCATCAAATTTTACAGTCAGGTTCGGTCAAACTCTTCAAGTCTGACAAAGCCGGAGTTCATGACGGCGAGCAATCGCGCGATTTTGTTTATGTCAAAGATTGTGTGGAAGTGATGTATTGGCTTTTGAATCATCACGAAGTTCATGGCATTTTCAATCTCGGCACAGGCAAAGCGCGAAGTTTCAAAGATTTGGTTACCGCTACGTTCAATGCAATGCAAAAGCCGGTCAACATTGAGTATATTCCCATGCCTGAATATCTGCGCGATAAGTATCAATACTTCACCGAAGCCGACATGACGAAACTTGCTTCTGTCGGCTGTCCGATTGAGTTTCGTCCGCTTGAAGCGAGCGTTTTTGATTATGTTCAATCGCACTTGCTTAAAGTGCCACAAGAGTTGCAATCTACGACTGAACTTCGTGCTTTAACGACTTAACTTTTTGTTGATGCAAACCCTCGTTTTGTCCGTTGTCGGAAAAGATTTAGATGATGCCCTTTCGTTTAATCGTTTGAAAGCCGATGTAAAAAAATTGGCGTCTCGCTTTCGCCTCATCATAATTCACGATGCGTGCGTTCAGTATGAACGACAAACCCGTCAGCCCTTTCCTGACGCGCCTTCCCAAGCTGACCTTGAACGCTATGCCGACTTGCTTGTCCAACTCGGCAAAGCCTTCACTTCGAAACTGTCCGAAGACCTTATCCCTGCCTTGCAGATGAACGCACACCATTTAGGCTTAATTCAAACTGAACTATCCGCTCACGACACATTGGGCAAAATTGTGGCGGTCAAAACAGAAGTTCTACAAAAGCCGTTTGCACACAATACGGTCTTGGTTCTCACACCTGTAACGAAAACAAAATCGGGATTGTTGAGTTTTATTTCGGCGGATATGATGGCATCGCGACTTGCGTCTGAACTTTGTGCCGATTTGCTCTTTTTCATTGATGAAACACCAACGTCTGCTCGCAAAGCCGAGCGAGAAAAGTTTGCACAAGAAAGTTTAGTCCACGGCGCACAGCGTGCGTTTGTTTGCACACTTTCAGGGCTTGAAGCTGTTGCGCTTCGTGGTGAGTCACATTCATCTGAAATTCTTCTGTCAACAACCACTTAACCCATACGCAACTTGGAACAAGAAAGAAAATTTTCGCTCAAAGGCGCAGAGCCGATGTTGATTTTCGGAGCGCAAGATTCATATCTCAAACGCATTGAATCAGAATTCAGCGAGGTCAGTATCATCGCTCGCGGCAACGAAGTTACATTGCGCGGCGAAGCAGAAGAAGTCAGGCGCGTTGAACGGATTTTTGTCGAGTTGCTCACCTTAGTCAATCGCAACGGAGAGTTGCATGTGCGCGATGTCGATGCCGTTATTCGCCTCTCGACGCTTGGGGACGGACGCTCAATTCAAGCAAAGGATAGCACAGCATTGATTGAAGGGGAAGACGATGTGATTGTTGTCACTCGAGCCGATGTCGTGCGCGCCAAAACGCCAGGACAAAAGCGCATGGTTTATGAATCTAAACGCAACGATATTGTTTTTGCGATTGGTCCTGCAGGCACTGGCAAAACTTACACTGCCGTAGCCATTGCCGTTGCTGCACTCAAAGCTAAACAAGTTCAACGCTTAGTGCTTGCGCGCCCTGCGGTCGAAGCAGGCGAAAGCTTAGGATTCTTGCCTGGCGACTTACAGCAAAAAATTGACCCATACTTGCGTCCGCTCTATGACGCGCTCTCGGATATGCTCACGCCTGAAAAACTTAAAGAGTATATGGAAAAAAAAGTCATTGAAGTTGTGCCTCTTGCCTACATGCGCGGACGCACACTCAACAATGCCTTTATTATTCTCGACGAAGCACAAAATGCAACCAGCCTGCAAATGAAAATGTGCCTTACTCGTCTTGGCGTGCATTCCAAAGCCATTATCACGGGCGACACCACCCAAATTGATTTGCCTAAAAAATCTGAATCCGGCTTGTCCGAAGCCCCTTCACTTCTCGGCGGCATTCAAGGCATTTCTTTCGTTTATCTCGACAAATCCGACGTGGTGCGACACCGCTTGGTGCGCGATATTATTGACGCCTATGAAAAAAGGACAAGCGAGACTCGCCACGAAGAGCGTCGTCAACAAGAACACCGCGAAGAAGAGCGTCTTAAAAGCCTTGCTACGAAACTTGGCTCGACGCTTTAGTCTCTATGCGTATTTAAGCCATTTGAAAATCTCGGCGAGCGTCGGCTTTTTGCCATACATCAGCACGCCAACTCGATAAACCTTTGCTGACAAGCGCATCATCGCGTAAAATGTGCCTACCATCAGCGCAATTGACAACAACACTTGCCAAAACGGCACATCGGTTATGGTCAGCCGCCCCATCATTAAAATCGGCGAGAAGAATGGAATCAACGAGAGCATAACCGACACGACCGAATCAGGCTTTGACAGCACATAGTTCATCACGACAATCGGAATGATGATGAGAAAGGTTATCGGCGTAGTGAGCGGTTGTGCATCTTGCGCATTCTCGAACGCCGAGCCAACCGCAGCATAAAGCGTGGCGTAAATCAAATAGCCTAAAATAAAATACAAGACAAAGTAGACGAGCAAGTGCGGCGCAATCTCAAATTGAAATTTTGGATTGTCTTGAAACGACACCGCCGAAAGCACCACCGCCACCACCACCCAAATCATATATTGCGTGAACGCCACAAGCCCAACGCCCACTACTTTACCCACCATCAATTCAAACGGCTTGACCGATGCAATCAACACTTCCATCACCTTGCTCGATTTTTCTTCCATCACCGAACTCATCACCGAAATCCCGTATGTGAGCAGTGTGCCGTAAATGAGCATCACCATCACATAGGCAAGAAGAAACTCCCAAAATGCGCCCCTCTCGCCTTGCGCGCCACCTGAAATTTTTTGCGTTTTCAGTTCAATCGGCTTTTCAAGTAATGCAATTTCATCGTCCGAAAAGCCTTTACTTTTCAAGGCAAAGCGACTTAGGGCTTTCTGAAGCGCACTTTCAATTTTCCGATTGATGTTGAAATCGACAATGTTTTTTGCAGTATAAATCGCTTCTAACTTTCCATTCTCTTCTTTGAGCAAAAGGTATCCAGAAATTTTCCCCGTCTCAATGCCTTTGAGCGTTGACTCACGCTCCGAGTCTTTCTGCCAATCCACCCAAATCATTGAAAGCGTTTTTTGTTTCTCGAAGGCGTCTTCAATCGCCGATTGATACTTGCCCGTTGCATCGTGAATGGCAATCACCGTTTTAGAATCCCGAGAAAGAAACTCCGTTAAAATCGGAACCAAAATAAAACTTACCATCAAGAGCGGTATCAAAATCGTGGAGATAATGAAGCCCTTGCTTCTAACCCGTTCTAAGTATTCTTTCCGAATGACAATAGCTGTTTTGCGCATCGTTGTTTGGTTTAGGTTGGAAATAAGCGCGTCTTCATCTGATTCAGAAAAACTCTTCGCTTAAAGTACGTTCTGGCTTGTCCTTCCGAACAGCGAGAACAATCCAAATGAATTGAAAGTTAAAGTGCGGAATTAAAAGTTGAACGCACACGCTCACTTCTCGCTTCTCAATGCTCCAAATGCGAAATGCCTTCTATCGCAAGGGTTCTTGAATGGCAAGATAAAGGCGCGAGGCAAGCGCGGGGTTCAATCGTTTCAAGGCGAAGTAATGCTTTGAGGCAAGAAAGGATTCTTTCAGTCGCACATAAATCATGCCTGCGTGAAAATGCGCATCGGCGTTGTTTTCATCTAACTGCAAAACGGTTTTGTAACATATCAGCGCATCGCGCCACCGCTCGAGCCGCTCATAGACTCTGCCCAGCGACGTATGCGCATCGATAAAATCAGGCTTCAACTTGATGGCACTTTCGAGCGTCTGTGCAGCGGATTCAAAGTAGCCTTGTTCGGCGTAAGCAATGGCAAGGGCGTTGTAGGCTTCGGCGTAATCAGGCTTCAGGCGCACGACTTCGCGATAGGCGTAGCTGGCGTTTCGTGCGTCGCCGATTCCCAAATACGCAATGCCCATCGTCATGTAGGCGTCGGCGAAATCGCTCTTGTAGGTCGTTGCGCTTTTGAAGGCGTTGAGAATGGCGTCGTAGCGGCGAAGTTTGGGCGGCTTCTCAAAGAGCGAGCGCGACTCCATCGCGTCTAAGCGTTGGTAGAGCGGCTTTGCGAGCAATCGTGTTTCAATCGAGCGTTCAAATTGCAAGAGCGCGACGCCAAGCCCATAGTGCGCATATGCCAATTCTGTTTGCGGTGGCGTGGCAAGGTCGTTGCCGTAGCGAATCGCCGTCTCAAAGGCTTCAATGGCTTTTTCAAGCATCGAGAGATTCAGCAAACAGTTGCCAAGCCCGACGAACAGCCCGACCATTTCAGGCGAATCGCTGCGCGTGTGCTTAATGGCTTCTTTGAAGGCGGGAATCGCGTCGTCGAATTTTTTTTCGCGCGTGTAAATCATCGCAAGGTTGCGATGTGCGGCGGCGTAATCGGGTTTGAGGTCGACCGTCTTTTTGAACCACTCGGTCGCATTCGGAAAGTCTTTGAGGTAAAGGTAAGCATTGGCGATGTTGAAGCACAGTTGCGCATCTTTCTTGCGAACACGCTGAACGGCTTTGAGGTATCGAATCTCCGCTTTCGCTTGTGCTTGCAAGGCTTCAATGCGTTTGGATAAATCAAAAGCAAGCGGGCTTCGCAAGGCATAAAGTTTTTTGATGGCTTCTTCAACTTCTTCCCACTCGCCGAATATCAAATACGCCAATCCAACATTTTCAATCACTTCCGCCGAATCGGGATTCGTTCTTAAAATTGCGTTGAGCAACGAGAGCGAAGTTTCCAGTGCGTTGCGTGCTTGTTGTTGTTTACCAAGTTTGAGCGAAACCGACGCCAGTTTCATTTGCGCTTCTACATTCTTCGGCGCAAGTTCAACGGCGCGTGCAAGAAACGGCTCAGCCTCGCTGTATTGAAAGGCTTCCGAGAGCGCAACGCCTAAAAGAAAATTCGTGTCGAATTGATTTGGAGAAAGTCGGTGTGCTTCTTGCGCTAATTCAGCTGCGCGTGCTTGTCGCCCTTTCTGCAATTCTGCTTTCGCCGATTCAAGCAACACCTTGACGCGAAGCGAATCTTGATTTGCGCAGGCTTGCTCGACTGAATGAAGCGAAATCAACAAGGCGCAAAGCGCGATACATTTTGAGAGGCGCATAAAAAACTGTAAATCATACAGGTTTGAAAAAACCGAAAATAAAACTTCAATCCTAAATGAAACATCAATTATGAAGCGGCTGTTTTATTTGCTTTGCCTCTTGCTCCTCACGCAAAGTGCATTTGCGCAATTTTCATCGTATCGTGCGTTTCGGGATTCGCTCAATCGCATCGTCGCCATTCCTGACGGCAACACGCGCAACCTTGTGCTTACCGATTTTCTCAACGGACTTCAACAAGCGAACAAAATTCCATTTGCGATTGGCGATAGCGTTGCCTTTCTTTATCGCGGCGCGGCGCAAAGCGTGCGCTGGAACGGCGACTTCAACAGTTGGGGAAGCGCAAGCAACATTCAAACCAACGGCGCACGGCTCGGCAACACTGACCTTTGGATTTTAGAACAAACCTTCCCCAGCGACGCGCGACTCGACTACAAAATCGTGCTCAATGGCAACACTTGGATTTTAGACCCGCGCAATCCCTTCCAACAAATGAGCGGCTTCGGACCTAATTCCGAACTGCGCATGCCCGATTATGTTTTCCCGCCCGAAGTCATTCGTCGCCCGAATGTCCCGCAAGGCGCATTTTCGCCCAATCAACTCATCAACAGCACGCATCTCGGATACGCCGTTCAGTATCGCGTCTATACGCCCGCAGGCTACGATTCGCTCTCGAATTTGCCCGTTGTGTATGTAACTGACGGACACGAATACGCTAACGACCAAATGGGCAGTATGCTCATTGTGTTGGATAATTTGATTTACGACGGCGCTATTCCGCCTATTATGGCAGTCTTTCTCGACCCACGCAACCCAAGCAATTTGAGTCAGAATCGACGAATGCAAGAGTTGCCTATCAATCCGAATTATTTGCGATTTGTGAAAGAGGAACTTGTGCCGCGCATTGACTCGATGTATCGCACCAATCCACTGGCGAGCGCGCGTGCGATTTTAGGCACATCGCTCGGCGGCATCAATTCGGCTTACTTCGGCATTGCCGCGCCCGAAACCTTCGGACTGATTGCGATTCAATCGCCCGCCTTCTGGTATCGCCCGCAAATTCTGACCATGTATCAAGATTCTGCCCGCAAACCGATTCGCATTTCCATGACGACTGGCAACATTTTTGACGGTCAAAACGAAGCGCGACAAATGCGCGACATTCTGCGCTCGAAAGCCTATCAACTTTACTATCGTGAAGTGCCACAAGGTCATTCGTGGGGGCAGTGGCGCGGCTTACTCGACGAGGCACTGATTTACTTCTTCGGCATTAAATCTTCTGCTCCAAAACCGCAAGGCGCAAAACCCACGCACCATAAACTTCTTGGAAACTATCCGAACCCCTTTAATCCAACCACAACCATCACCTATCAACTTTCCGCTCCAAGCGATGTGCGACTTGAACTCTTCGACGTGCTCGGCAGAAAAATCGCGACGCTTGTTGATGCACGACAGCCTTCGGGCGTTCATACATTCACCTTAAATAGTTCGCAGTTTTCCCTTGCTTCTGGTGTATATTTCTATCACCTTCGTACTCAAAACTTTTCACAAACCAAAAAAATGCTTTTGATGAAATAGTCTTTTGATTGAAATAACCACGCGCATTACAATGCCACGAAAGAAAAGATTATCCGCGCAGACACAACTTCTGCTACATTCCTCTAACATTATTGACGAAGTCTCTCGCCTACACGTCTTTTTTGATAATGCCGCACTTGGAATATGCGTCGTCAACAAAGAAAATCGCATGCTCTCGTGGAACAGTGCCTTGCAAGAGATGCTCGGCTACACAGCGGAGGAACTTTACACACTGGCAACGCAAGACCTTACCCACCCCGACGATTACGCCCTTGAAGCAGAGACTTACCGCAAGCATATCCTTTATGAACAGGGCAATAGTTATCGCATTGAGAAACGCTTGAAGCGCAAAGATGGCACTTACTTTTGGGCAAGCATTACGAACTCTCTCATTCGCGACGATGATGGAAATATCCTGTTGGGCATTGGCATTCTTGAAGATATTAACGCGCGCAAAGAAGCAGAGGCGCATCTTTCAGAGAGCGAAGCACGATTTCGCCAACTCTTCGAACAAGCCCCAATTGGGATTGCAATCGTCGAGTATGGCGGAAAACTTCTCGAGGTTAATCCCGCAGTATGCAAATTTTTAGGCTACTCTCGTGATGAACTCCTCACGATGTCTGTTGCCGATGTTTCTCACCCCGAGGATATGAAACGCAATCTACATGCTCATGACGATTTGTTGGACGGAAAAACGGACTATGTGATACTCAAGAAACGCTATACCACTAAAGACGGAAGCGAACGTATCGGCGAACTGCACTTGCGATTGCTTAGTAAAGAGCAAGGACAATTACCGCGCTTTATCGGTCAGGTAATTGATATTACCGATTACGAAAAAGCCAAGCGTGCGTTGGTAGAGCGCGAACGACGGTATCGCCTGCTCATTCAAAACGCCTCCGATGTTACGGCGATTGCAAATCGAGAAGGAATGATTACTTACGTCAGTCCATCGGTAGAACCGCTTATCGGCGATTCCCCTGAATCGCTCACTGGAAAAAGCATGTTTGAACGCGTTCACCCTGACGATATTGAGAGAGTGCGTTCAGCGTTTGAAGCTGTTTTGAACGGCGCATCTTCCATTCGCTTCGAGTGCCGCTATCAACACAAGAGCGGCTCGTGGAAATTCTTTGAAACCACCGCCACGCGCCAATTATACGAGCCAACAATTCAAGGCATTGTTCTGAATGTGCGCGACATTACGGAGCGCAAACAAGTTGAGCAACAACTTCTTCAAGCCCAAAAGATGGAAGCCATTGGCACGCTTGCGGGCGGCGTGGCGCATGACTTCAACAACATTATGGGGTCTATTCTGATGGCAACACAGTTGATTAAACAAAAGCCTGAACGCGCGCACGAGCGGCTCGAGATAATTGAGCGTGCGGTCAAGCGCGGCAAGGGTATCGTTGACCAACTTCTTTATTTTGCGCGCGATAAAAAGCCCGAAATCAAGCGCGTCGATTGCACGGCGGTGGTTACGCAAGTCGTTGAAATGCTCGCGCACTCGTTCCCCAGAGACATTCAAATCATTAACCGAATGCACGGGCACGCAGTGGTTTTCGGCGATACCGACCAGCTCTATCAAGTGTTTCTCAATCTCGCCATCAATGCTCGCGATGCTATGCCCAATGGCGGCACGCTCACATTTGAATCCGAAACTTGCCACGACGAAACCACACACTCACCGCTTATCGCGATTCACATCACCGATACGGGCACGGGCATACCCGATGAAGTTATGAATCGCATCTTTGAGCCATTTTTCACCACGAAAGAAGTTGGGAAAGGAACAGGGCTTGGCTTGTCGGTAGTGCATAGCGTTGTGAAATCGCACAATGGGCGAATTGAAGTGAAAAGCAAGGTCGGAGAAGGCACGCGCTTTTCGCTTTACTTTCCAAGTATCAAATAAAAAAGCGATTCAAAAAGAATCGCGCTTGTGTGAGCGGGCGACGGGGCTCGAACCCGCGACATCAACTTTGGGAAAGTTGCACTCTACCAGCTGAGTTACGCCCGCATTTTTTCAAATTTAATCATATCGCGCCTAATAACAATGCCTGTGCCGATACGCGAACAGAATCTTTATGCTTTCAACATGCCAAATAAATCGTAGGCTTCGGCGTCGGTTACTTCCGCCTTGTAAAACTCACCAACTTTCAGCGAGCGCACATCAAAGCCTTTTTCCGCCGATTGAATCACAAATTCATTATCGACTTCGGGCGCATCAAATTCGGTGCGTCCAATCGCCACGCCGCTTTCAATTCGGTCAATCAACACGCGCAGTTCTTTTCCAACGAGCGCGAGATTTTTCTCGAGCGAAATTTTTTCTTGCACCTTCATCACTTCTGCCACGCGACGCCTTTTTTCCGCCAGTGGCACCGAATCCTCGAGCGCAAACGCCACTGTGTTTTCTTCGTGTGAGTACGAAAAACAACCTAATCGGTCGAACTTCACTTCTTGAATGAACGCCAACACATCGTTGAAGGCATCTTCGGTTTCGGTTGGATAGCCGAGAATGAGCGTGGTGCGCAGTCGAATGTTTGGCACTTCGTCGCGAATGTGTTGAATCAACTCGCGCAAAGCGTTGCGTGTAATGCCGCGCCGCATGGATTTCAGCACTTCGGTGTTGGTGTGTTGAATCGGCATATCGAGATACTTGCAGATGTTTTCGCGCTCGCGCATCACGGGCAGAATATCGGTCGGGAATTTGGCAGGATAGGCATAAAGCAAGCGAATCCACTCGAAGCCAATATCGGAAAGGCGTTTCAGGAGGTCGGCGAGGGTGCGTTTGCCGTAAAGGTCTAATCCGTAGTAGGTGAGGTCTTGGGCGATAAGTATCAATTCCTTGACGCCGCTTTTACGAAGCGATGAGGCTTCGCGCAGGAGGTCTTCGATGGGTTTGCTTTTATGTCCGCCGCGCATGAGTGGAATGGCGCAAAAGGAGCACGGATTATCGCACCCTTCGGAGATTTTCATGTAGGCAAAATGCGTGGGCGTGGTGAGGGCGCGCTCGCCAAGCAGGTCGGTTTTGTAGTCGCCGCCGAGTTCGCGCAGAATGTTGGTGAGCACGGCTGTGTCTAAACCAATCGTGCCGAAGTAGGCATCAACTTCGGGAATTTCCTTTTCAAGGTCGGGCTTGTATCGCTCCGACAAGCACCCCATCACGACGAGTTTCTCAAGCTTGCCTTTCTTGCGCAACTTCGCGCCGCTTAAAATCGCATTGATGGATTCTTGCTTGGCTTCTTCGATAAATCCGCACGTATTGACGACGAGCATATCGGCTTTTTTGGCATCATCGACAATGAGAAAATCGTTGGCTTTGGCTTGTGCGAGCAACAGTTCCGAGTCGACGGTGTTTTTGGAACAGCCGAGCGTCAAGACGTGCAATTTCGGTAGTTTCGTTTTCATGAACGCGTGTTGAAGTTCAAAGGCGGCAAAGATACGAAAATCGTTTTGAGCGCAAACCGCCTGTGCCTATTTCCTATGACACGATGCCGCATTTTGAACGGCTCTTTTTTCAAACTGAACGCCGTTCGGAATTTTTCAGTTGTTTTTGTAACGATTTTCCTTTTTCTGTCAAACGATATTTTTGCTTGCTACTGTTGGGTTTTTTCGGGAATGGTGAGTTCTATTAGATGTCCAATTCTCTGTCAGTGCTTGGGTAGACGATTTTACCATTTTCTTTTACCCATTTTTCTGAGAATCCTACGTGAGAAATGGCATTGGTGCTTCTATCGAGTTGCCGTTCGGTTTCCGCTGCCAGAATTTCGGGTTCTATTTCGTATATCACTTTAATTTTTAGGGGATTCTCTTTGTAAAACACTGCAAGGTATATTTTTTTGTTTCTCCGAATTCTATTCAAAGACTCTTCTCTTTTTTGTTGTGGCTCTTTAAACATTCTATCTAGTTGTCCTGAACCGCCTTCATAGCAAGAAAGGTATTCATATTTTATTGAAGCGTCAATAGGGTCGCGGGCATCAGAGTCTCTTTTAGAATGTATCAATTCGTGTCCAAGAGTTTGTGCTATGATCATTTCTTTTACAAGTCCGGGCTGCAATATATTAGGGATTCCTATTTTTAAGGCCAGTTCTTGGGCTTGTGTCATCAGGTCGATTATTTTTCGGATAATTTCCTTTTTCATTGAAACAGGCTATAGTCTTGTTCCATTTCAATCTTGCGAATTCGTTCGTTAGTAATTTGAATGTAATCGGGATTGATTTCAAACCCGATGAAATTTCTTTTCAGGCGTTTGCATACTGCAAAGGTTGTTCCGACACCTGAAAATGGGTCTAACACCAAATCGCCTTCATTAGAACTGGCTTTTATCATGCGCTCGATTAATTTTTCAGGTTTTTGAATCGTGTTTAGTAGTTCTCTGCTTATTAGTTCTTTGGATTTGTATGTAAGTTGTTTAATATCTCCCCATACATCTCCGGGATTTTTTCCTTCATCGTTAAATTTAGTTTTTCCGTATTGTCCGTTTAGCACGGAAGGCACTTTTTCGCAGCGAAGCCTATGCTCGAGTTCAACTAATTGAGGCACTCTTATGGCGTCAAGATTAAAAGTTTTCGCCTTACCTTTCGTGAAATAAGCAATCAAATCATAATTGTTCGTGTAATTCATTCTGCCTTGTGCCAAACGGCTTGGCTGATACCAAATGATTTTTCTATTGAGTTGTAGATACGGTCTGTAATCAATGAAGTCTATGCAGTCATCTTTTCCGAAAAGATAGAGCGCACCACCGGGCTTCAAGACTCTGGAAAATAACTTGATAAGATTGAGGTTATAGGTTTGAATATCGGTAATTTTATCCCATTCATTTGTGGTTACGCCATATGGTCCATCACAAATAATTAGGTCTATACTGTTATCATCTATTTCGTGTATCAGTTGTAGCGAATCGCCTTGATATACTTTATTGATGCTTAACATACTTTTTGCAAGTTTTTGTGATTGTATTGCCTGCGCTGTAGATAACAACATTCTCATAACAAAGCGGCGTGGCAGACGCACAACACGCCGCTCTTACGCAACTTAACAACATTTGCAATTTCCCCTTGCCTGAATCGGCGGGCACTTCAGCGTTCCGTAACTGCAATAAACACAACAGTCGCCTTGTTTGGGCTTCAAGACTTTCTTGCAATTTTCGCACTCGTAAAAGTATTGGCATGCGCCTTCGGGCATGGTTTCTTCTTTTTGGTAACCGCATTCGGGGCAAGTGATGACGGATTGGCGTATGATATTCATTTTCGTTTCGCGTTTAGAAGCCTTTATGCTGAAATTCCAAGCGACTGCTCTAAGCGTTTAATTTCGTCGCGCAAGTAGGCGGCTTTTTCGTATTCCATTTTTTCTGAGGCGTCGCTCATTTCGGCATACATCTGTGCTATCATTTCTAATTTTTCTTCCTTCGTCATTTTTTGCATGACTTCGCTCAGCACGTTTTGCGGATTGATGCTTTGCACGTCCATTCGGCGTTGTTGGGTGCGCTGTGCGGCGTCGGCAACGCTGGTTGCGGTCTTGATTTGCTCAATCGATTTCTTGATGGTTTTCGGGGTAATGCCGTGCGCCTTGTTGTAGTCGCTTTGCAGTTTGCGGCGGCGGGCGGTTTCTTCGATAACGGCTTTCATGGAGTCGGTGATTTTATCGGCGTAAAAAATCACCAGTCCGTTTTCGTTTCGCGCCGCTCTGCCTGAAATTTGAAAGAGCGATTTTTTATCGCGCAAGAAGCCTTCTTTATCGGCGTCTAAAATGGCGACGAGCGAGACTTCGGGCAGGTCGATGCCTTCGCGAAGCAAATTCACACCGACGAGCACATCGAACTCATTCATGCGCAAGTCGCGCAAAATTTGAACGCGGTCGAGCGATTTCACTTCGGAGTGCAAATACTGCGAGCGTATGCCGATTCTATCGAGATAATCTTGCAAATCTTCCGACATGCGCTTGGTGAGCGTGAGCACTAAGGTTTTTTCGCCAACAGCGGCGCGCTTGCGAATTTCCTCGAGCAAATCATCAATCTGATTTTTCACAGGGCGCACCACGATTTCGGGGTCCAAAAGCCCCGTCGGACGAATGAGTTGCTCGACCACCACGCCGTTGGATTGGCGCAATTCAAAGTCGGAGGGCGTTGCGCTTACATAAATCGTTTGCGGAACTATGGCTTCAAACTCTTCATATTTCAGCGGGCGATTATCGAGTGCCGAGGGCAAACGAAAGCCATATTCAACCAAGTTCATTTTGCGTTGCCTATCGCCCGAATACATTGCACGAATTTGTGGAAGGGTCACGTGCGATTCATCAACCACCAAGAGAAAATCTTTCGGGAAATAATCGAGCAAGCAGAAGGGACGCTCGCCTTCTTTGCGTCCTGAAATGTGGCGCGAATAGTTTTCAATGCCTGAGCAGTAGCCGAGTTCGCGCATCATTTCGATGTCGTATTTCGTGCGCTCTTCCAAGCGTTGCGCCTCGACGAACTTGCCTTCATCGCGAAGCACATTCAGCCGCCAAACAAGTTCCTTTTGAATATCGCGTATGGCGCGTTGCAGGTTATCTTCCATCGTTACAAACTGCTTGGCGGGATAAATCGCGACATAATCCACCAACTCGAGAATGGTGCCAGTCTTTGCGTCGAAGATGGACAGTTTATCGATTTCGTTGTCGAAGAACTCGACGCGAATGCCGTATTCTTCGTAGGCGGGGTGAATATCGACCACATCGCCGCGCACGCGAAATTTGCCGCGTGTAAATTCCACATCGTTGCGCGTGTAGTGAATCTGAACGAGTTCGTGCAGTAACTTCTGCCGCGTTTTGCGCTCGCCTGTTCTCAACTGTATGACTTGCGAAAGCCACTCTTCGGGCGACCCTAATCCGTAAATGCACGAGACGGAACTGACGATGATAACATCTCTTCGTCCTGACAGCAACGCCGATGTAGCACGAAGTCGCAATCGGTCAATTTCATCGTTGATGCGAAAATCTTTGGCGATGTATTTATCGGTTGAAGGAATGTAGGCTTCGGGTTGGTAGAAGTCGTAGTAACTGATGAAGTATTCGACGGCGTTGTGTGGAAAGAATTGTTTGAACTCGCCGTAAAGTTGGGCGGCGAGGGTTTTGTTGTGCGAAATGACGAGCGTAGGCTTGCCTACATTCGCAATCACATTTGAAATCGTGAAGGTTTTACCTGAACCTGTAACGCCAAGCAGGGTTTGATACTTCTCGCCGCGTAAGACGCCTTCGGTCAGTTCAGCGATGGCTTTGGGCTGGTCGCCTGTTGGCTTGTAGTCGGAAACAATTTGAAACACTTTATCGTGAATCGGTCGCATCGTTAATATGGGTCAGATGAATTGAGATGAAAGATAACGCTTGCGATTGAAAACGGTTGCTCAGGGCAAAACATTTTTGCTGCTCGGCGTAACCGCCTTCACCCACGCTCTTTACTTCACGCACCTCACCGCCTCATACCCCAGACCAAGAATTTCCGACCGAACGAGACCTTTGACTTGACGCTCAGCATACGCTTTTGAGAAACAGACAGGGATGGAATATGGATTCATCTTTCGCTCCAACCTTGCTGTTTTCATCACTTGAAGAAAGCACAAAAACTATTGCACCCGACGAATCCAGATTTTGCGGGCTCGGTCCTGCAGCTGCCATAATTACCCCAGTGCCTATTGTGGCAAGTGAGGTTACCCGCTGTATGGCTAAAACAGAAACTCAACGCATTGAGGCACGGCTCAAGTTAAGATTGGCGAACTTGAGGCTGTTTTAGATTTGGAAAAGGCAATGCTGTCATGTTTCACGATGCAAGGTGCATCTTTTCATTTTGATTTTTTAGCATCTATTACTTTTTTTGTCGCACAGCGTTTTCACTAATTCAGCGAGTTTGCGCGCGGCTTCTCGGCGCGTATATTTTTTTATGATGTCTGGATTTCCCTGCCAAAGTTTTTCGCCACTCCAAAACGCTTGATAGTAATGAAGCACTGCCGACTCAATTTCAGAGGGGTTGCGAAAATTTGCCACAATTCCTGCATTCGTTTCGCGAATAAGCGCCGCAATTGCGCCTTCTAATGCTAATGTAATAATCGGTCGTGATGTTCCAATATATTCATAGACTTTTCCTGGAACAATTTCCTCACTTCCTTCGGCATCATCGACGACTAACAGAAGCGCATCTGATTTTAGGAGCTCTTTCACGCTATCGGCATGCGGCATATAAGGTTTTACTTCTACCGTGCCATGCAGTGCTTCATCTTCAAAGAGCGGAAGCAAACTGGCGCCGAAGCGTCCGATAAACTTCAGTTTAATTTTTTTCGGGTCGATTTTGCCTTGCGTTATCAGGGCTTTAACTGCATCGAGAAAGGACTTGGGGGAGCGTTTCCCATACATTGAGCCTGTATAGGTAATCGTGAATCGGTCGTTTCTTGGAAATGTGAGCACAGGAATGTCAGCGTCGTCGTATCCGTTCTCAATATGAACAATTTTAGACGAATCAATATCAGGATATTTTTTTTGAAAATCTTTTCCGATACCTTTCCAGGCCACTTCCAATTTATCGCATTGTTTATAGACCTTTCGTTCTAAACTCGTGTCTATTTTTTTGGCAAGTCCGTAGCGCACTGGGGTTGAAAGAAATCCTGTCCAAGGGTCACGAAAGCCTGCAATCCAAGGCAAGTGCGTTTTTTTTGCAACCGATTTTGCAATCAGTGCGGTTGTATAGGGCGGCGAAGATGAATACAGGCAGTCTATTTTCTCCTCGGCAATAATTTTTAGTGCTTGCACTTTTGCAAAAGGAAACCAGCCAATTCGCGCATCTGGGATAAAAAAATTGCTTCTCACAAATTCTGCGACGTGTTCGCTAAGACTTCTTTTTTCCCCAGGTTTGGGAATGTTATTGACGTCGACGGGCGCGTCGGGCGGTTTGCCTGTAAGTTTGCGATAAATCCTATAAGGCTCAAAAATTTTGGTGCGATAGACTCTTACATGTGAGGGTATCTCGTTCAAGAGTGATGGGTCGCGCGTTGGAAAATCTCCGTCTTGAACGGTTAATACAACCGGCTCGACCTCAAATTCGCAAAGGTATTTGACCAATTTCAAGACGCGCTGAACGCCTGCCCCACCCGACGGCGGAAAATAGTATGTAATGACAAGCAGTTTTTTCAAGAACGGTAATGACTCTATTTCTATACGTTGGCTTTCGTGAGCCAAAAGTCGCTATAATCTTCTCGGACAATGATGTTGACCAATCGCATTTTTGCCATTTCTAAAATCGCTAAAAAAGTAACCACTATCGTGATGCGTTCGGTGAACTCTGAAACGGTTTTAATAAACGAGATTTGAATTTGTTCGTCTAATTTTTTGAGCAGAAATTCAGTTTGCTGTTCAATCGTAACAGGAATTTTTTTGATTTCGTGCACGGTAATTTTCGGCATATTTTTCATCGCACGTTGATAGGCACAAATTAAATCGAAGAGAGTTGGGCGTTTGGTTTCATCTTCTACTTCTGCGGCTTCGATGTGCTCAAAGGTAAGACGCGGAAACAGTTTCCGACGGTCTTCTTCTAAAAGTTGCATGCTTAGAGCCACTTCCTTAAAGCGTTTATACTCTAAGAGTTTTTCAACGAGTTCGGTGCGCGGGTCAAATTCATCTAACTCTCCTGCTGGCACTTCAGGGCGCGGCAAGAGCATCTTCGCTTTAATGCTCATCAACACTGACGCCATATAAATAAAATCCGCCGCCACTTCGAGATCTAGTTCCTGCAAGGCATCAAGATATTCCATAAAACTTTTCGTGATTTGGGCGATGGGAATATCATAAATATCAAGTTCGTCGCGCTTAATAAAAAACAAAAGAAGGTCTAACGGACCTTCAAATTCGCTCAAAGAGACTCGATACATTGACGCAGAACATTTAGAAACTTATCCGCCAAAAAGTTTTTTAGCAGAGCGCAGTTTTTCGCGCCACCAATTCGTTTTTTGGGATACTTCTTTTTCTACAAGTTGCGGGGCGACTTCTTTTGCCACATAAGCTACATTTTTCAGCGGTTGCACGCGGTAAGTACGAGCGCGATTCATTGCCGATTGAATCGTTTTATCCAAATCTTCAACGGCACATGGTTTAACGTGATATCGATAGACTTGAAACTCGTTAATAGATTTAATTGCTAAAAGCGCGTCGCGCACTTGTGTAAGCAGAATAATAACGATGTTTGGATACTCTTGCTTAACCGCATGCAGAAAGTCAATTCCGTCTTCGCTGTTCAAGTTTAGGTCGGTGAGCATCACATAAATCTCATTCTTGGAAAGTTGGTCGAAGGCTTCTGAAATAGACGAGGCAGGATAGACTTGATACTTCTTTCCAAACACCTGCACCATTGTATTGAGCTGTTCTTTATTGAACTCCACGATAAGCAAGCCTTCTTTTTGAGCGTTTGCAGGTGGCGGTGCTTCTTCTTCTTGATCGATAATTTCAGCAGGCTCTACACCGCTTGTGCGCATAATATCAGCTTTGCTGGGATAAAGTTGCCCCACTTTCTGCGCAATCTCGACGGCAGCACTGACCGTATCGCGAAGTTGGTCAATTTTCCATGGCTTGGTGAGAAAGCGAAAAACTTCACCAGAGTTGACCGAATTCATAATCGCGTCAAGGTCGCTATACCCCGTTAGCAAAATGCGAATGGTACTTGGACTGATTGTCTTGATAACGCGCAACACTTCATGCCCGAGCATGCCAGGCATGCGCTGGTCAGAGAGCACCACATGAATATGATTTTGTCGGACGATTTCAATTGCGTCTTTGCCGTTTGTTGCAGTAAAAATATTGTATTGCCGGCGAAATGTTGCTGAAAGCGATTGCAGAACAAGCGGTTCGTCGTCCACAAGTAAGATGTTGATGTTTGATTCAGTCGCCATAATTCAAGTTCTTGTTGTTTTGGGATTCGATTTAGTTTAAGGCTGGTGTGCTTTCACTGAACACTTTACCTGCTTTTTCTTGCTTACTCTGCATCGGCAAATAGATGAAAAAATCTGTTCCGTGTCCGACCTTGCTTTTAACGACAATTCTACCATTATGTCCTTCCTCAATAATTTTTTTGGAGATAGAAAGCCCCAGTCCTGTGCCTTTACCGACTGGTTTGGTTGTAAAGAACGGGTCAAAAATTTTGTTGATGATTTCAGGTGGAATGCCTTTGCCATTGTCAGAAATTTGCACAACCGCCTGGTCTTTTTCAACATACGTTTTTAATCGCAACACACCTTCACCTTTTTCTTCGCAAGCATGCGCAGCATTTGTGATGATATTCAGAAACACTTGGTTAAGTTGGGCAGGTGCGCAGACAATATCTGGAATGTTGCCATAATCCTTTACAACCGTCATGTGCCGCTTCAAAATGTGATTGGCAATCACCAGCGTCGAATCTAAGCATTGATTGAGATTGGCAAGTTGCGTTGCGGTTTGGTCCAAACGCGAGAAGTTGCGCAGGTTGACGATGAGTTCTTGCATTCGGTCTAACCCTTCAAGCGAGTTGGTAATCATCATCATATTTTCATCTATGAGACCAATTTTTTCAATGTTCTTTAACTTTTCAAGTGTGGTCGTAATTTGTTTCTCGACCTCGTTGTAATTTCCTGCAACTAAACTTTTCAGAACCGCTGAACTCGCTATCACAGCATCTTGAAACTCGCGGTCGTTTTCGCGGATAATTTCAATGTTGTTTCTCACAAAGCCGAGCGGCGTGTTCATCTCATGGGCAAGTCCTGCAACCATTTGACCGAGCGATGCCATTTTTTCGTTCTGAATTAACTGCCCTTGCGACTCTTGAATAATTTTCGCTTGCTTTCGGAGCGAAATCGTCAAGCGAATTGCCATGCCGAGAAACACCAAAATGCTCACGACCAGCGCGACCACTTGTGCCAATTGAAGATTCTTAATTTTTTCCGTCGACAGTTCGCCCAAGCGCACGATGAAGTCACGGTTGCTGGCAAGAATGAGTTCATCGTTCTGAATCGCAAAGTCAATGGCTTTTTCGAGTTGCACAGGGTCAATTTGCTTTGGATTCTGCGTTTTTTCCGCAAGGTCAATCAATACGCCGCGCGATTCTGTCCATTTCTGAATTTCCTTTTCAATCGTGGCACGCGCTCTTGGGTTTGTAACTGGCGCGATTTCAAACTCCGAGCCTTCTAACATAATCACGCCGCCTTTGTCAAGCGCGGCAATCGTTGAATCGAAAATCGTGATGGCTTTTTTGTAATTAAAGAACGCAGTATCGAGTTGAGTAGATTTTTCAGCAATTTGTTCGACTTGGCTGGAGTCAATGATAGAAAGTTCTGCTAATCGCTCTTGGATTCGAATCAAATTTCGGTAGGCGCGTTGCCAATACTCGGATTGCTTCGTCGCACAGAAAACTTGCTCGGCGTCCCGTTGGCTGTCGCGCGAAATAATGATATTAAGAACAAAAACGGAAGCAACGAGGGCAAGAAAGATGGTTCCGAAAATGATGAGTTCTGCAAAGCGAAACCCTGCTTGTTGTTCGTCTGTTGTTTTGTTTTTAGCCATAATTACCGAAAGTGTGTTTTATTTTAAGTTCAGGTTTGTCAGATTGAGTTCAACTTCTAAACTTCAACTCTTCTTCATACGCCTTTTACAGCGTTAAACGGATTGTATGGAATACACGAATTGCAACAGATTGGTGGGTGTCAGCAGTTGCAAGGTTCTCAACACTTTAGCGAAATTTCAATTTCAAGAATAATCTTTTCAACTTCTCTCCGTTTTGTTTTTCGAGATTTCGGCGAATATAAGCAACTTCTCTTATTTTCTTCAATATGTTGCGTGTAAAGAAATTATCATTTTGCACATTAAACCTTTTCGTCTTGCCCCTGTGGCTTTCACTTATTTTTGGCGATGACATCTCTTAATGCGCCTTCCAGCGTCGGATACTTGAACGAGAATCCCAATTCCAACGCGCGTTTCGGCACTACGCGCTGTCCTTCGGCAATCACGCTTGCCGCTTCTCCGAAGAGAAGTTCGAGCGCGGCTTTTGGCACGGGAAACAGCGACGGACGAGAAAGAACTTTTCCGAGCGTTTGCGCCAGTTCGTTCATTTGAACAGGATTCGGGGCGACCGCGTTCAGCGCGCCTTTTACCATTTCATTATCAACAGCAAAAAGATAAAGCCCCACTTGGTCGTCGATGTGAATCCACGAAACCCATTGCTTGCCGCTTCCAATCGGACCGCCTGCAAAGAGTTTGAACGGCGTGAGCATTTTCTCTAACGCTCCGCCTTTGGTCGAGAGCACTACGCCTGTTCTGACCGCCACCGCACGCACGCCCAACTTTTCCGCCTCGAAGGCTTCTTTTTCCCAATCAATACAAACTTTTGCAAGGAAATCGCTTGCAGGCGGCGCACTTTCGTCCAATATCGGCACGTTCATGTCATAGCCTTGATTGCCGTAATAGCCAACGCCCGATGCCGTGATAAAAACTTTTGGCTTTGTCTCTGATTGCGCAATAGCACGAACCAAATTGCGCGTGCTAATGATTCGGCTGTCGTAAATCTCTTTTTTGTAATCGTCGTTCCAGCGTGCGGCAACGGGTGTTCCTGCAAGGTGAATAACCGCATCGGCTGACGCAAGCGCATTTGTCCATTCGCCACTTTCGCTCATCGCATTCCATTCGTAGTAGCCCGCAAGATTTGGCAGTTCTGATTTGGCTTTTTCAGGATTGCGAACCAGTAAAAGAACCTTGTCGCCGCGTTGTGTTAAAGCACGAACAAGGGCTTTTCCAATTAAACCTGTTCCCCCCGTTAAGGCAACCGTTTTAGACATTTGTATTTGGCTATGATTTTGCCTTTAAACCTGCACTGCCTTTGATTCGTTTTTCGCGCTTAAAATTCGGCGTTGATGCCAATGGAGGGGAGCAGTCCGATTTGTCCGCCTGTGGTTTCTGGTTGGTTTTCTTTTGGGTTCCAGCGAGGCGGATTTTCATTTTTTCGGTTATAGATATTTTGAATATCTAAATAAGTGATGAGCGTCCAAGCGTTGAACTGCCAGCGTCGGTCAAGTCGCAAGTCGAGCGCGTGAAAATCGGGCAAGCGTTGCGAGTTAAAGAAATTTGTGCGTCTGAAGCCAAAACTCCTGTCTCCATCTGCACCGACGGGCGTGAAGGGTCGCCCCGACGCATATCGGAATTTAACGCCGAGTTCCCATTTTTCATCAAACCGATAGCCGCCGCTCAAACTAAAAATGATGCGCTGGTCGAAGTTGCTCGGTCTGAACACGCCATCAACGCCTTGAAATTCCGACTTGCCAATCGTCAGCGAGGCAATGCCGTAGTAAGGCGTTTGCGATAATTTTTTCTGAACGAAAAATTCAATGCCGTAGGCGCGCCCTTTGCCTAAACTGACCAATGGCTCTAATCCAAACGAGGCAAAGCCGTCTTCATCGCCGCCGAAGCCCGCGCCCGTGTTGGCAATCACGAAGAAGGGACGATTCAAACTTGCGGGATAGTTGCCATACTGCTTGTAGTAGCCTTCCATGCTGAATTTTAAGTCGGGTTGCAAAATGTATTCAAAGCCGGCAATGCCCACATTGGTTTGAATGTTTTTGAGATTTCGGTTGGATTCTTCGGCAACGAGCCAGATGTATGAAGGCGATTGGGTGTATCGCCCCGCCGACGCATTGAGCGTGAGTTTTTCGGTGAGCGCGTAGGAAAGCGAGCCACGCGGCGCGGGATAAAACTTTTGATTGATGCCGTCGAAGTAATCCACTCTGCCGCCGAGCGTTGCCGTTAGTCGCCCGAAGCGTTGCAAGAGTTGGAAGTAGGCTGCGCCTTTTGTGAATCGGTCGTTTAATTGTCTGTCGACAATCACCGCATTGGTTTCTCGAGATTTGAGCAGCACATCGGCACTAAAGCCAATGGTTTTGCCTTGAACGCCAAACGAGAGTTCCGTTGCTTTGCTTAGGGCGAGCGTTACATCGCTTCGAAGGTTGAATTCATCTTCGATGGAATTATTGCGGAAGAATGGATTTTGAAGCGTATCGCGTTGCTGGAATCGGTAGTCGACGCGCGTGCGTCCGAGCGTGGTTGAAATCAAGCCGCCTTTGAAAACTTTTCTCCACGTAACCCCGCCGATGAATTGATACTGTGTGTTATCGAGCAAGCGCGAGTTATCGAAGCGTTTTTCAGGCGTGTCGTTGAAGAGCCGCACGTTGTTAATGACGCCAATGCCAAGCGCGGAGACTTCATTTCCGCCGCCGAGGTTGTAAGTTACCTTGCCGAGAAAGTCATAGTATTCAGGGACGAAAGAAAATCCAGCGGCTTTGAAGATGAGGTCGAGGTAACTGCGTCGTGCGGAAAAGAGATATTGCCCATCGCGCGAGAGTGGGGCTTCGATGTTGAAGCCGAATTGCGAGGCAGAAAGGTTGAGTTTGCCGCCGGTTCGGTCTTCGCGTCCGTTGCGCAAATCGAGCGAGACGACGCTTGAAATTTTGTCGCCATATTTTACCCCGAAGCCGCCTGTTGAGAAATTTACTTCGCGCACATAGTCGAGATTGACGAAGGAAATCGGACCGCCACCGAAGCCTTGTGTGCCAAAATGGTTGATGTTCGGCACTTCAATTCCATCAATGAGAAAGAGGTTTTCCGATGGTGCGCCGCCACGCACGAGCAAGTCGTTTCGCCCCGCACTTGCAACTGACACACCGGGCAAGGTTGAAACGGCACGCACCACGTCTTCAAAGCCACCGGGCAATCGGCGAATTTCTTCGTAAGTGAAACTCTGCTCGCTCGTTGGGGAATCTGCCTTTCGGCGTTTGAAGTAATCCGCCACCACTTCGACTTCCTGACCCTCTACGCCTTTTTCGGCTAACTCGACGACCAAAATGTAGGGGCGTGCGGTTGCAACCACCACATCGGTGCGAATGGTGCTTTCATATCCAACCGCCGAAACTTTCACTTGATATGTTCCAACAGGGATATTCTGAATGGTGAATTTTCCATTCACATCGGCAACGGCTCCGAGTTCCGTTCCAACGACTTTGACCGTTGCACCCACAACAGGCTCTTTGGTGGTTTTGTCCAATACGCGCCCTGTAATGCCACCGCGTTTTACTTCTTGTGCAAACATTGAAGCTGAAAACAGCCAGAGCAAGAAAACAAGGCTTAAACGCATTTTCTCTGCAAGGTTTTTAAGGTTATGGTTAAGAGTTTTTGAACATGTTGCTTGAAAGGAACACGACTTGCGCTTCAATCGGTTTTTTCTTCGCAAGTTAGCGCATCTTGAAGCGTTTTGCGCACGAGGTCAATCGGCATGGCTTTGCCCGTCCAGAGTTCAAAGGATTTCGCCCCTTGAAAGAGGAGCATTTCCAAGCCTGAAATGGTTTTCGCACCCGCGTCTTGTGCGCCTTTGAGGAAGGGCGTTTGGAGCGGGTTATAGACGAGGTCGTAGGCGATATGGTCTTTTGTCCAAAGTTTTTCAGCGGGCAGAAGGTCTTCTTTGCTGGCGGAAAGTTTGGCTGAGCCGACGGGCGTGGCGTTAATGATGAGTTTGCAGTCGCGCAATTTTTCAACGGTTTCAGCGTCGGCGATGTTGAGCGTTTTGAGTTTGAGGCTTTTGGTTCGCCGCTTGAAGTCGTCTTTAAGTGCGTCGGCTTTGGATTCATTGCGAGCAACGATGGTGATGCTCGACGGTTTGAACTCAATTTTGAGGGCTTGAATCACCGCACGCGCCGCGCCCCCGCTTCCAAGCACCGCCACTTGTTCCTTTTCAAGTTCCGACTTAAAGGCTTTGAGCGGCTCAGCAAAGCCGAAAATATCGGTGTTGTATCCAATTAGCGTTCCGTCTTGATTGAGAATGGTATTGACGGCTTGCACTTCACTGGCTTCGGCAGAAAGCGAATCGAGGTATTTGACCGTACGCTCTTTGTAGGGAATGGTAACATTCACGCCCGTGATGTTCAACGCGCGAATGCCTTCAATAGCGGCTGAAAGGTCGTCAGGCTTATTGACTTCAAAGACGTTGTAGATGTAGTTCAATCTCAAGGCTTCTGCCGCCGTGTTGTGCATGAGCGGCGAGAGCGTATAGGAAATTTCGCTTCCTATCAGCCCAAGGACTTTTTTTATTGCCATGTAAAATTCTTGTGGGTTTTTAGCGTTTGGTTACGCCAAGCCTTGCGCACACGCTTTTTTCAGCATAGAGTTCAGGAAAGGCTTTTGCAAAGGCTTGTTTTTTCTTTGCATCGTGCTTGAAGGCTTCGGCAAGCATGCGAATGGTATTTTCTTTGTCGCCGAGTGCGTAATAGGCGAGGGCAAGTTCATAATGTGCGTCCGCAAAATTTGCATCTAATTTGAGAAGTTGTTCAAGCACCGTAATGGCTTGATTCGGCAGGTGTGCATCAATCAGAGCCGTTCCGTAATCAAACAACAGATACAGATTGTGCGGGTCGAGCGAGAGGGCTTGGCGATAAAGCCTTAGTGCGTCCTCGATATAGCCGAGTTGGAACTCAATGCCGGCTTTGGCTTGCAGATAATCGGCGCAATCGGGCGCGAGCGCACATGCCTTATTGATGGCGTTGAGCGCGAAAAGCGGCGAATCGATTGTATCGTAACAACACGCTAGCGCATACCACGCATCAGCATAGTTTGGCTCAATGGCGACGCATCGCTCGAGATAGTAAATGCTTTGATGAAAATCGTTGATTTCTTCGAACGCGGTGGCAATGTTGAAGAGCGTTGCCACATCTTCGGGCTCATACTCGAGCGTGCGCTTGTAGCTTTCAATGGCTTCTTCCAGTCTGCCCATCGTAGCGAGCACATTGCCACGATTATACCACGCCGCCGAAAAGTTTTCGCGAATAGCAAGTGCAAGGTCGTAACTCAAAACGGCTTCCTCATATCTGCCAAGTTTGTTGAGAATAATGCCACGATTATACCATGTGTTGCTACTGTATGGGTCTAATTCAAGGTGCTTATCGTAGCAGTTTAGACTTTCTTCCCACTTATCGAGCATATCTTTGCAGTAGCCAAGTTCATACCATGCTTCGGGGTGTTCAGGGTTGAGTTTAAGGCAGAGTTCTAGTTCCGCTTCGGCGTCGATGTACTGTTCGAGACGCTCGAGCGTAATGGCTTTGCAGAAGTGTACTTCGTCGTCGTTGGGGTAAAGTTCAATGGCGCGGTTGTAAGCGTCAAGGGCTTCGGCAGGCTTGCCTAAATTTTCATAGCAGACACCAAGATGCAAGAGCGCTTCTGTATCGGCAGGGTTGAGCACAGTTACTTTCTCAAAGGCATCGATAGCCTCTTTATATTTGCCCAAATCGATGAGCGCCACGCCTTTTTTGAACCAACCTTCCGCGCTGTAAGGCGCAATCGTAATTAAGTGTTCAGAAACGCGAATGGCGCGCGTGTAGTCGTTTTCTTCAATGAGCGTTTGGAGCATTTCCTCGAGGGTTTCACCATCGTAAATCGAGAAGAGTTCGCCACTATCGACGATTCTTTTCACTTTGCGCCACTGGCGCGATTTTTCAGGTTGGCGATGTTCTCCGCTGTTGTTTTCAAAATAACCGCCTTCAATGCTCATTTATGGATGAAAATTAAGATGTGAGTTGAAATGCGCACTGAATTTACACTTCAAAAAATCTATTTTGCACAACAAATCGTCAAGTTGAATATCGCAAAAAAATGCGTTCTTGGAAAAACATCTTTAATCTATCAAGTTTGCCATTATGAAAAAACTCCGAGACCTTTGGCATGCGGCAACGCTCTTCGAGAAACTCACGCTGATTTTATCGCCGCTTTATGTTTTAACGCCGATTGATTTCATTCCCGAAGCCATTTTCGGCATCTTCGGTCTTTTTGACGACGCAATTGCCATCGGCATGTTCGTTTGGACGATTCGCAACGTTCAAAAACGCCTCGAGAGCGAGTTGAACTCTCAATCGCGCGACATCAAGAAAAAACAAGTTACCGAAGAACCTGATTTCATAACGCCTTATTGCTTTTAATGAAGCATGACGAAAAGTCGCAGACCAACACGCAAGCCGCATTTGAGCGAAACGCCAATTTCAGATGTTGCAACACCGCTTGTTGATTCTCAATTCAATAATCCGAATCTTTACATCAACCGCGAAATTAGTTGGGTAGAGTTCAACTTGCGCGTCCTTGACGAAGCGCGCTGTGAATCGCATCCGCTGTTAGAACGGTTAAAGTTCATTGCGATTTTCAGCTCAAACTTGGACGAATTTTTCATGATTCGCGTCTCTGCTGTCGAAGAGCAAGTTGAAGCAGGCATTCAAACGCCTTCGCTCGATGGGCTCAAACCCCTTGAACAACTTATTGAAATTCGCAAGCGCGTCGAGGCGATGCTTCACGAGCGCAACGACTGCTTTTACAACCATATCCTTCCGAAACTTGCAGAAGAAAAAATTTACTTCAAAGCCTGTTCGGAACTCTCTGAAAAAGAGCGCACGGTTTTAGACCAGTATTTTGAAAACAACATTTTCCCCATTCTCACCCCGTTAGCGTTGGATCCTGGTCATCCTTTTCCGCACGTCTCCAACCTTTCGCTTTCGCTTGCGGTTCAACTCAAAGCCGACAGCGACGACGAGCCGCGCTTTGCACGTGTCAAAGTTCCCGACACGATTCCGCGTCTCATTCGCCTCGATAAAATCGGCATTAAGCCGACGAGCGGCGAAACGGTTTTTGTTTGGCTCGAAGATGTGATTGCAACCAACATTCAAAAACTTTTCCCCGAAGTCGAAATTCAAGCCGTCTATCCGTTCCGCGTGATTCGCGACGCTGATATTGAAATCGAAGAAGACGAAGCCGGCGATTTGCTCGAGACGATTGAAGAAGGCTTGCGCCAACGCCGATACGGCAACGTGGTTCGGCTCGATGTCAATCCCGGCATGCCGCAGTATATCAAAAACGTGCTCATTGAAAACTTAGGCGTCAGCGAGCGCAAGGTTTATGAAATCCCAGGCGTCTTGGGCTTAGCCAGTTTGATGGAAGTGATGAGCCTTGAGCGTCCCGACCTTAAAGACGCTCCTTTCATTCCGCACAATCCGTTCCTGAACGATGATGGCGACGATATATTCGCCACGATTCGCAAACGTGATGTCCTTCTTTATCACCCTTTCGACTCGTTTCAGCCCGTCGTCGATTTAATTCACGAAGCGGCACACGACCCGAATGTGCTTGCCATTAAACAAACGCTCTATCGCGTCGGAAGCCAATCGCCCATCGTGCAAGCCTTGATTGAAGCAGCAGAGCGTGGCAAGCAGGTCGCCGTTTTGGTCGAGCTCAAAGCGCGCTTCGACGAAGAAAACAACATCATTTGGGCAAAAGCCCTTGAAAAAGCAGGCGCGCACGTCGTTTATGGCTTAATCGGACTGAAAACGCACGCAAAGGTCTTGCTGATTGTGCGCAACGAAAACGGCGAAATGCGCCGCTATGTGCATCTCGGCACCGGCAATTACAATCCATCAACCGCGAAAGTTTATACCGATTATAGCCTCTTCACTTGCAACAAAGAGATTGGGGCGGATGTCTCCGATGTATTCAATTATCTGACGGGCTACTCGCGCCAAAAGTCGTATCGCAAAATTTTCGTCGCACCGTTTGGCATTCGGCAAAAAATGTTGGAACTCATTGAGCGCGAAATCGAGATGCACAAACAGCACCAAAACGGACGCATCATCATGAAAATGAACGCGCTCGTCGATGAACAAATTATCAAAGCCCTTTATCGCGCTTCACAAGCCGGCGTGCCGATTGATTTGATTGTGCGCGGTATCTGCGTTCTCCGTCCGAACCTCGATGGCGTCAGCAATACCATTCGCGTTACCAGCATTGTTGGACGCTTTTTGGAACATAGCCGCGCCTACTACTTCTTCAACAACGGCAACGAAGAAGTGTATCTTTCCAGTGCCGATATGATGCGGCGCAACCTCGACCGCCGTGTCGAAATCCTCTTTCCTGTGCTCGATTCTGCACACCGACAGCAAATCAAAAACGACCTTGAACTGATGCTCAAAGACAATCTCAAAGCGCGACTTCTCAACCCTGACGGCACCTATACGCCCGTTGCCACCAACGGCAAACCCATCAATAGCCAACTGATTTTTCTCAACGAAAAACCTTGATTCTCAAACTCACTATCTTGAACCATAAAGATGACCGACCTGAAAAAATCGATTGACGAAGCCCTTGGCTTCATTCGCACTCACACCAAAGACGACTATCCGATTGGCATTATTCTCGGAACCGGCTTAGGCGGACTCGGCAGAGAAATTGCCGTCGACCTTTCGCTCGACTACGAACAGATTCCGCACTTCCCTGTTTCAACCGTCGAATCGCATCACGGCAAACTTATCTTCGGCACGCTCGGCGGCAAAAAGGTGGTCGCCATGCAAGGACGCTTTCACTACTACGAAGGCTACACCATGCGCCAAATCACCTTTCCCGTGCGCGTAATGAAATTTCTCGGTGTCAAAACGCTTTGCATCTCGAATGCGTGCGGCTGTGTCAATCCGCTCTTCCGCAAAGGCGACATTATGATTATCGAAGACCACATCAATTTTCTCGGCTCCAATCCGCTGATTGGACCGAACGACGACACGCTCGGACCACGCTTCCCCGACATGAGCCAACCCTACTCGCAACGCCTCATCAAACTTGCCGAAGAAGTCGCGCTAGAGTTGAAAATCAAAGTTCAAAAAGGCGTTTATATCGCCATGCAAGGCTCGATGCTCGAAACGCGCGCGGAGTATCGTATGGCACGCATACTCGGTGCAGACGTCGTGGGCATGTCGACCGTTCCCGAAGTGATTGCCGCAGTGCATCAAGGCACAGAAGTCTTAGGCATTTCCATCATCACAGACGAATGTTTCCCTGAAAGTTTGAAGCCTGTGGACATCAAAGAAATTCTGGCGGTCGCCGCCGAAGCCGAACCGAAAATGACGGCGATTTTTAAGCGCGTGATTGAGCGTTTATAGCGTGCGTTACACGCTGATTACTTAATTTCAATTTTTCATTCAGCATTTTTGCATTTACACTCGTGTTCATAGACAGCGCAAAAATTCACGTCAAAGCAGGCGACGGCGGCAACGGCGTAATTTCATTTCGTAGAGAGAAATACGTGCCGAAAGGCGGTCCTGACGGTGGCGACGGCGGCAATGGCGGAAGCGTTTACATCGTCGCCGATAGCAACCTTGCAACCTTGCTCGATTTTCGCTACGCGCATCACTACAAAGCCGAGCGCGGCGCACACGGACAAGGCTCACGCAAATCGGGCTTATCGGGAAACGACATCATCATTAAAGTGCCTTGTGGCACACTTATCAAAGATGCACAAACAGGCGAAGTGATTGCCGACTTAACCGAACACGGCGCAAAAGTCCTCGTCGCCAAAGGCGGAAAAGGCGGCAGAGGCAATCAACATTTTGCCACGCCTACTAATCGCGCCCCGCGCCATGCCGAACCCGGCCAGCCCGGCGAAGAACGCACGCTCGAACTCGAGCTCAAACTCCTCGCCGACGTTGGGCTTGTCGGATTTCCCAACGCAGGCAAATCGACCTTGATTTCAGTTTTGAGTGCCGCCAAACCCAAAATCGCCGACTATCCTTTCACCACGCTCGAACCCAATCTCGGCATTGTGCGCTATCAAGAATACAAGTCTTTCGTTATGGCAGATATTCCCGGCATCATTGAGGGGGCGTCCGAAGGCAAAGGCTTAGGCTTGAAATTTCTCAAACACATCGAGCGCACAAAGGTTTTAGCGATTCTGCTCCCTGCAAACAGTGCCGACCTTAAAGGCGAATACAAAATTCTTACAACTGAACTCAAAAAATTTAGTCCCATCTTAGCCGAAAAGCCGAAAGTCGTGGTGATTTCAAAAATGGACATCGCGCCTGAAGGTTTTGTATTGCCGAAGTTTCGTGGCGTGAAAGTCATCCCGATTTCCAGCGTTGCCCAGCAAGGATTGGACGCGCTCAAAACGCTGTTGTGGGAAAAAATCCATGAAGCCACATGATTACTCGCGAAGTTACCATCGTCAATAAAGCAGGCTTGCATACGCGCCCTGCCGCCGCCCTCGTCAAACTTGCCGCAAAATTCAAATCCGACTTCTTCATCGAGAAAGACGGCATTGAAGTGAACGCAAAGTCTATCATCAGCGTGATGATGCTTGCCGCACCAAAAGGCACGAAACTTAAACTCCGCTTCAACGGCGTTGATGAAGAAGACGCCGCGCGCGAGATTACCAAACTCTTTGAAGACGGATTCGGCGAAGTTTGACTTGACGGTAAGTTTGATTTGAAGATAAGTTCGACTCGAAGATGTATTTTCGCTCAAACTCAACTTGCAGTTCACAATGAGCAAAGCCAAAAAACACACCTCCAAACAGAAAGCCAATCAAAAACTTTGGGGTGGCAGGTTCAAAGAAGAATTAAACACACTCGCCTTTGACTTCTCCAAGTCCATTAACCTCGATAAGCGACTCTATCACGAAGATATTGCAGGCAGTTTGGCGCATGTGGAAATGTTGGCGCAACAAGGCATCATTGCGCCGTCAGAAGCCAATCAAATTGGGCGTGGCTTGCGCGAAATTGAAAAAGAAATTGACGAAGGCATTTTCAACTTCGAGAACGGTCAGGAAGATATTCACATGGCGATTGAACAGCGGCTTCATGAAAAAATCGGGAGCGTGGCGGGCAAATTGCATACGGCACGCAGTCGCAACGACCAAGTCGCTACCGACGAGCGGCTCTGGCTTCGCTCCGCCATTCAAGATCTTTTAGAACAGTTGCGTCAACTTCAATACAGCCTGCTCGAGCAAAGCCAAACGCATTTTGGAGTTGTAATGCCCGGCTACACCCATTTGCAACGCGCACAGCCGATTTTGCTTTCGCATCATCTTCTTGCTTACATCGAGATGTTTGAACGCGATAAATCTCGCTTTCAGAACGCGCTTTCGCGAATGAACGTCTCGCCGCTCGGCGCGGCGGCACTTGGCGGAACGCCCATTCCGATTGACCGCCGTAAAACTGCAAAAACATTAGGCTTTTCCGACATTCTCGCCAACAGCATCGATGCCGTCAGCGACCGCGACTACATCATCGAGTTTATTTCCGCTTGTGCGATTACGTCCATGCATCTTTCGCGCCTTGCCGAAGAGTGGGTGCTGTGGTCGTCGCAAGAGTTTAGTTTCATTACGATTGGCGACGCTTTCACAACGGGCAGTAGCATCATGCCGCAAAAGAAAAACCCTGACATGGCAGAACTCGTGCGCGGAAAAACGGGCAAAGTCTATGGTGCTTTGATGAACATTCTCACGACGATGAAAGGCTTGCCGCTTGCCTACAATCGCGATATGCAAGAAGATAAATCGCCCATGTTTGACGCCTTTGATACCACGAAGCAGTGTTTAGAAATTTTCGCCTCCATGATACGTGCGACCGAATTTAACACCACTCAAATGCGTAACGCAGTTTTCCGCGATTACTCAACCGCAACTGAACTTGCCGATTATCTGGTCAGAAAAGGTATTGCGTTTCGCGAGGCTCACGAGATTGTTGGGAAAATCGTGGCTTATTGCGCCGATAATCATCTTCTCTTGCCCGATTTACATCTGAAAGTTTTGCACAATTTTTCGCCCGTCTTTGACGACGATGTGTTTGAGTTTCTCAATCCTGAAAAATCGCCCGCACGCAAAAAATCGGCAGGAAGCACCTCGCCGAAAGAAGTCAAAAAACAACTTGCCAAGTGGCAAAGTCTCTTGCGTCAAAACAAATGAAGTCGCTTCTTTGAATTTTCTCATAAAAATTTCGCTCTTGCATCTTTTTCAAACTGTCAATCTTTCTCGATGATGAACACCGCACTTACCGAACACGCGCTCACGCTTGAAAGAGAATCTGAACTTTTCTTTCAC
The DNA here is from genome assembly GCA_938003965.1 of uncultured Chlorobiales bacterium. GTDB lineage: Bacteria > Bacteroidota > Chlorobiia > Chlorobiales > Thermochlorobacteraceae > JANWWM01. The sequence goes on along the minus strand of CALKXI010000113.1, from coordinate 6,847 downwards.
ACTTATTCCCGTCTTCCGATTGAAATTTCTCACGGCGAAGGCAACTACCTTTTCGCCAAAGATGGTCGCAAATTTCTCGACATGATTGCGGGCATCGGCGTCAATGCGCTTGGCTACGGCAACTTGCGCGTTCTGAACGCCATCACCGAACAAGCCAAAAAAGTCATTCACACCTCGAACCTTTTCATGCTCGAGCCGCAGTTCAAACTTGCCGAGAAACTGCTCGCGCTCACAGGATTTTCAAAGGTCTTTTTTTGCAACAGCGGCGCGGAAGCCATTGAGGGCGCAATGAAACTGGCTCGCAAATGGGCATCGCAATTTTCATCTGAAAAAAAACAACTGCTTTCACTCACGAATGGCTTTCACGGCAGAACCTACGGTGCCGTTACCCTGACTGCCAAAGCCAAATATCACGACGGCTTTGAGCCTCTGCTCCCCGAAACAGGCTATATCAACTTTAACGATGTTGATGATTTAGAGCGGAAAGTCTCGGATAAAACCGCCGCCGTGTTTGTTGAATATGTGCAAGGCGAAGGCGGCATTTGCGGACTTTCAGAGGCGTTTCTCACTCGCTTGAACAGCCTTCGTGCGAAACATAATTTTCTCATCGTTGCCGATGAAGTGCAGGCGGGCGTTGGCAGAACGGGCAAATTTTTCAGTTATGAACATTTCGCCGTTTTGCCTGATGTGATATGCGCCGCAAAGCCGATTGGCGGCGGATTGCCACTTGGCGCGATTATCGGAAATGCGCGTGTTGCGGAGGCTTTCACCAAAGGCATTCACGGCACAACGTTCGGCGGCAACCCCGTCGCATGCGCCGCAGGACTTGCGCTCATTGAGGAACTCGAAGAAAAAAATCTGCTTCAACACGCAAGCGAACTGGGCGCACAGTTCAAAGCGGAACTGCTCACCCTTTCGTGCAAACACATTCAAATTCGTGCGGTGCGTCAATACGGCTTGATGATTGGCATTTCCACTTCGCGCGATGCGAGTTACTATGTGTCGAAGATGCTCGCGAAAGGCATTATCATTAACGCAACGAATACGAATGTGATTCGGCTTTTGCCGCCGCTCACGCTCACGGAGTCGGAGATGCATGATTGTGTCAAAGCCCTTGATGACGTGTTCCGTGCCGAGTGGTTTGAGGTTTGAGCGCGAATGTTGCGAAGCGTTCTACACGCCGATGCGTGCCTTCAATCGCTTTAAGACGGGTTTCGGCACAAAGTCGGAAATGTCGCCCCCCAGTGCGCCAACCTCGCGAATGATAGACGAAGTGAGGTAAGTATATTTTTCATTCGGCATGAGAAACACCGTTGTGATTTCAGGACACAGATGCCGATTCATCAACGCGATTTGAAACTCGTATTCAAAGTCGGCAACCTGACGCAACCCACGAATAATAGCGACCGCTTGCTTTTGGCGCGCATAGTCAATGAGCAACCCCGAGTGTAGCGTATCGACTTTGACCGTTGGATATTCCGCCACACATTCTTTAATCATTTCGGCGCGCTCTTCGGCAGAAAACATGGGTTTCTTTTGCGAATTGACCGCAACGGCGATGATGATTTCATCAAAGAGATTGCTCGCGCGTTCTAAAATGTCGATGTGTCCGTTGGTGAAGGGGTCAAATGTTCCGGGATAAATGGCTCGCTTCATCGTTGTTTAGTTTTTTGAACGATTGATTTCTTCACACGGGCTTCAGTGATGATCTTTTTTCAGTGCGGGTCGCCGTGCTTCTTCGCAAAGCCGTTCGTAATCGTCTTCACCAATGCCCTGCTTAATGGATTCCAAGTATTGTGCGACGATATGGTAATAATCGGAGTGGATTGACTCGAAGATGGCTTTTGCGGTGATGAAAAACTTGACGGCTTCTTTGGGCAAATCGCGCTCATAATAGACGCGCCCTGTGTAGAACAAGGCAATCGCCATGTTGCGCGATTGATGCTTTTTGCGATAGAGTTCGAAGGCTTCACGATATTTTTCAACGGCTTTTGAGTACAATCCTACCTCTTCGTGAATCATTCCAAGATGTAGAAGATTGTCAGCGATTCCGCTCGTGCTATCCAGCAGTTTGCACTGTTCGATGCTTTGATTAAAGAAGTCAATCGCTTTATCGAATTCTCCCAAATCTTGATAGAGCATTCCGAGTCGGTGCATGGTTTGCGCCATGCCTTCAATGTCGGAGAGTTTACGGCGCGCGGCGAGGCTTTCGCGGTAGTGATTGAGGGCTTTATCATACACACCCCAAATGTGATAAATACAACCGATGCTGTGTAGAACCGTTGCGCGACTTGCGGCGTTGGCACTCTGTTCAAGATGCGCTAAGACTTCGGTATAGACTTCGTAAGCTTTTTCATACTGCTTGTCGTCGAAGTAGCTGTGCGCGAGCACGAGTAAGATTGGGGCGTGTTCGGGCGAAGTGCGCCCGGCGAGTTCTCGGATTTCCTCGACCTGCTCTTCCAATCGCGCAATGCGCTTTTTGCGCACATCTGACGTTTCTTGAAATCCCGATGCCGCTCGCTCGGCTTCAACTTCAAATATGTGTTGCTCTAACTGAAATTCAAAGAGATTCGATGAGACGAGTTTCCAAAACGTGGGAATTTTGTCGTAGGCAAGGTCGACGATGAAATTCGGAAACCAAAAGATGACAGGCACGGGCAAGCGCACCACATCTTTGGCAAACTGGTCTAAGAGCACAATAATGTGGTCTGCGCTCGGCGACTCCTGCCCGACCGTATCGAACCCATTGACACAAATAACATCGACTTTTTCTTTCGCACGCTGAATTTCCCGTTCCAACTGTGGCATTACCGCAAGACGCGGGCTGAGATACAACTCTCTCACTTTTACTCCTCGCTCTTCTGCCAATTGAGCGAACTGCGCAATAAGTTTAAGGCGCGTAACGGGAGAATTGATTTTCACCAATCGAACTTCGTAGCGACGCGAAACCAAATCGGCGCGCACCCTCTCGAGCAGTTCCTGCGTTTTTTCTTTGAATCGTGTGTGAAGCACGTGGGTTTACCTTTGAAAAGTGTTGTTGAATTTTTTGAAACAACGTTCCGATGCTTCTCAAAAAATCCAGCCGCGATGATTTCACTCAACCGAAGTTAAGCCTAAACTGAAAGGGTTTTTGGTTCAAGTTTGCCGACCAATTTTTCGGCAATTTGCACGGCGTTTGTCGCCGCACCTTTGCGTAAGTTATCCGCAACAATCCACAAGTTCAAGGCATTTTCTCGCGATAAATCTCGCCGAATCCGTCCGACAAACACATCGTCTTTGCCGTAGGCTTCAATCGGCAACGGATACTTGCGTTCCGCAGGATTATCCACCACCGTTACCCCTTCGGCTTGTTCAAGCAATCGGAATACATCGGCAAGTTCAAACGGCTTTTCAAACTCGATATTGACCGCCTCGCTGTGTCCGCCATAAACAGGCACGCGCACCGTCGTCGGCGACACTTCAATCGACTCGTCGCCCATGATTTTTTTCGTCTCGTTTATCATCTTCATTTCCTCTTTCGTGTAGCCGTTCTCGGTGAACTCGTCGACTTGCGGCACCACATTGAAGGCAATCGGGTGAAAGTGCGTGTAAGTTTCAAATTTCTTTCCTGCAATTTCCGCTTCCAACGCCTCTAATCCTTTTTTGCCCTTGCCTGTTACAGACTGATAGGTCGACACCACCACGCGCTTAATGCGATAGGCGTCGTGAAGTGGCTTCAAGACCACGACCATTTGAATCGTCGAACAGTTTGGATTCGCAATAATCGGCGCAATGCTTCCTTCCGATGTAAAAATTTTTTCGGGATTGACCTCAGGCACCACAAGCGGAACATTTGGCTCCATTCGGAACGCCGAAGAATTATCAATGACGATTGCGCCTGCATCGGCGGCAACCTTTGCCCATACTTTGCTCACGCTCGCACCCGCCGAAAAGAGCGCGATATCAACCGTCTCAAAAATTTCCTTCGACGGCGTTTGAACTGTATAGGCTTTGTTTTTGAACCTGATTTGCTCGCCTGCCGATTTTTCAGAGGCAAGCAACACAAGGTCGCTCACAGGAAACTGGCGCGCTTCAAGAACTTGAATCATCGTGCGACCCACCAGCCCCGTCGCACCCAGAATAGCAACTCGATACATTGGTTTTGTGAAAATGATTTTAGTGTAATTGAAAGTGCCTTTGTGATTTCAAAATCGCAAACGCTTCGGTATTTTTTCGCTACTTTTGCAATATGCTCAACTGCATACAGGCTTGCAAAAAACGAACATTCTGCACACGCAAATATGCCAACAAAAAAACTTTCCGCTTCCGAAAAAAAATTTCTTGCCTTCGCCAAACGCTTCGAAAAGCAAGTGCGCAACGTCCCCGACTTCCCAAAACCCGGCATCTTGTTCAAAGACATTACAACCGTTCTCAAAAACAAAACGCTTTTCAGCGAAACGGTCGAACAACTTGCTAAACAATACAAAGGCAAGAAGATTGATAAAATCGTCTCCGTCGAATCGCGTGGATTTATCTTCGGCGCGGCACTTGCTTATCAACTCGGTGCGGGCTTTGTGCCAGTGCGCAAACCGAACAAACTCCCTGCCGAAAAACTGCGCGAAGAATATGCGCTCGAATACGGCACCGACGCGCTTGAAATTCACCTCGACGCCATCAAAAAAGGCGAAAAAGTCTTGATTCACGACGATGTCTTGGCAACAGGCGGCACGGCACAAGCCACCGCTAAACTCGTTGAACGCCTCGGCGGAAAACTCGTTGGCGCGTGCTTTCTTATCGAACTTTCGTTTCTCAACGGTCGCGAAAAATTGCCAAACCTCGATATCCTTTCGCTCATTAAAGTTTCTTAACTCGCTTCTCAAAAACCACATGCTTCTTATTGACGGCAAAGCCATTTCCGAACAAATCAAATCTGAACTTAAAATCAAAGTTGAAACTTACAAACAGCGCACGGGCAAGGTCGCGGGCTTATCGGTTATCATCGTTGGCGAAAATCCAGCCTCGCAAGTTTATGTGCGCAACAAAGCCAAATCCTGCGTTGAAATTGGCATGCGCTCAGAAGTGATTGAACTGCCTGCAACCATTTCGCAAGCCGACCTTCTCAAACGCATTGATGAACTCAACCACAATCCTGACGTGCATGGCATTTTAGTTCAACAGCCGCTCCCGAAACACATCGATGACTTCGCGATTACGCTCGCCATTCAACCTGAAAAAGATGTCGATGGCTTTCACCCTGAAAATGTCGGCAAACTGTGCATCGGTCGTTTAGACGAGTGCTTCATTTCTTGCACCCCGTTTGGCGTGATTGAACTTTTCAAACGCTATCAAATTCAAACTGAAGGCAAGCATTGCGTTATTGTTGGACGAAGCAACATCGTCGGCAAACCTATGGCAATGCTGATGATGCAAAAGTTGAAACAGATGAACGCCACCGTAACCGTCTGCCACTCTGCTACGCCGAACATTTCAGACTTCACGCGCCAAGCCGATATTTTAATTGCGGCGATTGGCAAAGCGAATTTCATCACGGCGGAAATGGTCAAATCGGGTGCGGTTGTGATTGATGTGGGAATTAATCAAATTGACGACGCCACGAAGAAATCAGGCAAGCGACTTGTCGGCGATGTTGATTTTGACGGCGTTTCAAAACTGGCTTCAGCCATCACGCCTGTGCCCGGTGGCGTTGGACCGATGACGATTGCGATGCTACTGAGCAACACGCTTACATCGTTTGAGCGACACTATCACTTGTCTTAATCTCAACCTTTCAGAATTTTTCGCACATGATTGCGCCTGTTCAAGAGCCTATATCGAGCGTCGATTCTTCAAGCCTTGCGCCGCCGCTCTCCGAAGCCTTGATTTCGCTTGGCAATTTGCGCCACAATGTTCGCGAAGTGCAGAAACTTGTGGGAAAGTCGCGTCGCATTATGGCAATCGTGAAAGCCAATGCGTATTCTCACGGCATTGATTTAATTGCACCTGCGCTCGTCGAAGAGGGCATTAGCGATTTTGGCGTGGCAAATATCAACGAAGCCGTTCACCTTCGCAAACTCCTCGAAGATTTTCCTGCACAGATTTTAGCCTTTGCCTCGCCACTTCTTTCGCAGATTGAACTTTACATCAAGCACGACATTTCACTCTGCCTTGGCGACTTTGAAACCTTGCGCCTTGCCGAAGCCCTTGCTCAAAAATTCGGAAAGCCCATCGACGTGCATTTGAAAATTGATACAGGCATGGGACGCTTAGGCGTTCTTCCCAAAGAGGCACTTTTGCTCGCGCATGCCGTTGAACGCTCCGAACACTTGAACCTCAAAGCCGTCTTCACGCACTTTGCCTCAAGCGATTCCGATAAAGCCTTCACTCAAAAGCAACTTTCAACCTATACGGCATTGGTGAGCGAACTCGAGCACAGTCTTGGGCGAAGCGTTTTGAAACACACAGCAAATAGCGGCGCAGTCATCACAGAAAAAAACGCTTATCTCGATATGGTGCGTCCCGGCATTTTGCTTTATGGCTACACGCCGCGAACAGGCTTGAAGTCGCCGCTTTCACTCAAACCTGTGATGCAGTTGCAAGCAAAGGTTGTTTTCATCAAAACCGTTGAGCGTGGCACGAGCATTAGTTACGGTCGCAAATGGATTGCACGCAAACGCTCGCGCATTGCTACGATTGCCATTGGCTATTACGACGGCTATCACCGCAACCTTTCCAACAAAGCGAAAGTGCTTATCAACGGCAAGTTTTTTGAGCAAGTTGGCGCAGTTACGATGGACGCAATTATGGTGAATTTGGGAAACGACACGTCGGTTCAAGTTGGCGATGCGGCAGTGCTTTTTGGTTGGAATGA
>CALKXI010000112.1 GCA_938003965.1 uncultured Chlorobiales bacterium | reverse complement strand
TGCACTCTTTTCGCTTCCGCTTGCGTTCATCGTGTTCAAAATCTACTTCCAACTGCTTTATCAAGGCACAAACGAGATGCTCAAACTCTCGTTCTACAACGCCGCAGTGCAAACGCTATTTCTCGCGCTCTTGGTTGTGCTCTGGTGGCAGAGCAACCTCACGACATTTTCCACGATTGCAGTGTATTCATGTTCATCGTGTGCGGTTGCCCTCTTTTTGATTGCAAAAGGTAAACCAAGTCTGGCGGCATTGAACACATTCAAAGATGAATTATGGAAAGAAATCAAACAGTATGGCGCGAAGTTTTATGTTGGGCGCACGCTCGCCATCTTAACGCAAAATTTGGATTCTATGCTCCTTGCCTCACTCTTCACCAGCGTGAATGTGGGCGTTTATGCCGTGATGGTTTTCTTTGTTTCGCCGATGCAGATGTTTTCCGATGCATACTTGGCGGTTCGGTTCAAAAAACTTTCCTCGTTGGAAATGGTTCCAGCGTCGCTTATCAAAGCCAATGCTTTCGTGCTCCTTGCGATTAGCGCGATGTATCTTTTGGTAGGGCAATGGATTTTTGAGTGGGTGTTTCCAAAGTATCAAGAGCATACGCTTCTTCTCTATCCACTTCTTTTAGCGACGCTCATCAACGGACTTTCAAAGCCCTACAATTATTTTTTCGCCGCAAAGGGCATAGGCGATGTGCTCTTGCACGTGGCACTTGTGTTCGCGACTTCAAATCTCGTGATGAACTTTGTGCTCATTCCAAACTATGCCGAAATGGGCGCGGCGATTGCCACGCTGATTTCAATGTGTGTGCTTTGGGGGGTTCAATTTTTTCTTTATCGCGCAAAAAGCAAAGAAGCAACCTCAAAGTGAGATTGCTTCTCAAAAAAGTCGAACAAGTTATGTTACAGAATGGCTTTAATAGCGTTGCGGACAAGAGCCATGCCGTCTTCAGCTTCGGCAAGCGAAAGCGTGAGCGGTGGGCGGAAACGAACCGTTCGCTCGCCACAGCCGAGCATTATCACACCTTGCTTCATCACTTCGGAGATGAACTTGTTGCGAGTGGCTTTATCGGGTAAGTCAAACGCACACATCAAGCCCCTGCCACGCGGATTGGAAACTGTGCCCTTAAATTCCTCAGCAAGAAGTTGAATTTTGGTAAGCAAAAACGCGCCGATGTTTTTGGCGTTTATCAGTAACTTATCTTGTTCGATAATCTCGATATACTTTTTCGAGCGAAGCATATCGACCAAATTGCCGCCCCAAGTGGAATTGATTCGGCTTGGCACGTGGAACACATTGTCCTCAATTTCGTCAATGCGTGTCGTCGACATAAAGCCGCACACTTGCGTTTTCTTGCCGAAAGCAATCATATCGGGCAAACAAAGTTCATCGCCGACACAACGACCGAGCGATTTGCAAGTCGTATCGCCAACCGCACACGGATTGCCGTTGTTCAGGACTTGTTCTGCCGCCCACATTGTGCCCGTTAAGCCTAAGCCTGTTTGCACTTCATCGAAAATCAGCATTGCGTCGTTCTCAAGCGAAAGCAGGCGCAAGGCTTTGAGAAATTCCGGGCGGAAGTGATTGTCGCCGCCTTCGCCTTGAATCGGCTCAATCAAAATTGCCGCAATATCATCTTTGTTTTCATAGAAGGCTTGCTTGATTTCGGCGATGGCTTGGGCTTCAAGTTTTTCAACTTCGGCAAGGTGTTGCTCGTTAAGCGGGAAGGTGATTTTCGGGTTTGTAATTCGAGGCCAATTAAATTTCGGAAAGAGGTCGGTTTTAGCGGGGTCGGTGTTGGTCATTGAGAGCGTGTAGCCGCTTCGTCCGTGAAAGGCTTGTTTGAAGTGAATGACTTGATGACCTTTTTCGGTGGTGTAGCCTTTCTTGAAATTTTTCTTGACCTTCCAATCGAAGGCGGCTTTGATAGCATTTTCAACGGCGAGCGCGCCGCCTGCAATCCAAAAGGTATATTTCATACCTTTCGGCATAGCAAGTTGGCGAAAGGTCTCGACGAACTCTGCCATTTCAACGGAATAAATATCGGAGTTAGAAGGATTCACAATCGCTGCATAGAGCAGTTTGTCGAGAAAGGCTTTATCGTTCCAAATGCTGGGATGATTTGCGCCAATCGGCGCAGAGGCAACAAATGTGAAGAAGTCCAACAAATTGCGCTTGGAAACGGCATCGTAAAGATACGCGCCACGGCTCTTGCGAAGGTCCAAAACCATATCCAATCCATCAACTATCATGGACTTAGAAAGAATTTGATGAACAAGTTCAGGGGCGATGTCTTTTGTGTAAAGTGTTGGTGAAATCATCTGTCAAGTTCTGTTTAGCGTTGGCAAATGTTAAGACTGTTTGAAGGAAACGCATGAACTGCGTGAGATTTGTAGTTGTATGCCAGTCATTATTGGCTTAGTAAGTTAGAGATGTTTTCGCGCTTCGCAAAGAAAAATCGTCATTTCAATTTGGAAAATGAAAACCGAGTTTGAACAGCCGTATTGGCGCGTCTATTCGCACATTGCGGGCGTTGATGAAGTTGGGCGCGGGTGCTTGGCGGGTGCAGTCGTTGCCGCCGCAGTCGTGTTTGAGCGTGGCTATGAGCCGAAAGGCATTTTGCAAAAAGTTAGTGACTCCAAACAACTTGCGCCTGCCTTGCGCGAAGAACTCGCCGATGCGATTAAGCAATCGGCACAGTGTTACGCGATTGCCGAAGTCTCGCCAAGCGAAATTGATAGACTCAACATTTTCAACGCGACCATGCAAGCCATGAATCGAGCGGTAGAATCGCTCGCACCTCTGCCCGATTTTCTTTTCATTGATGGCAATCACTTCAAGCCTATGCTACCGATTGCTTTTGAAACAGTTGTGAAAGGCGATTCAAAAGTGTTCTCAATCGCCGCCGCGTCAATTTTGGCAAAGGACTACCGCGATAAGTTAATGAAGTTGTTGGACGCCGACTATCCGCAATACGGCTTCGCTAATCATGTCGGCTACGCCACGCGCGAACACATCGACGCCATTAAGCGATACGGACGATGCGCGATTCATCGCCAAAGTTTCAAACTCAAAGCCCTTTCAGAGAAAGGATAGCCACAGTCGGGAATTATTTTTAGGCGTTTGAACATTTCTTGATTACATTTTTCGTTGATCTGTCGCTATCCAAAATTGCGGCAACGCACCAAAACAACATAAACCAACAAAGGAAAGACTGCTATGAAAGCACAGGGAAAACTGCTTCTCTCCCTCTTTTTATTTCTGCCGCAACTGCTCTTGCCGCAACTGGCACCGGCGCAAAGTCTAACCCAAGAGCCAAACATTAGCGAAATCGAACATGTCGAGTTCGTGCGCTTCATTGACGAAAATGGAAACTCCTCGTGTCGCCAATTCACGCGCTCAGCGCAAGAAGCAAAAGCCCTCGAAGAAGCGAAAGCAAAAGTCGGAATGATTGTCTTGCAAAACACCATCGGAAGACGCACAGAAGGACAAGGGCTTGACATTATTTTGCGCGGCACGCCACAACTGTTGCAGTTTCCTGATGCCGTTGCCGCCTTCGAAGCTGCCGCCGAGCGATTAGAAAATTTCCTTGCCAATCCGATTACAGTGGTGATTGATGTCGACTACGGTCCAACGCGATTCGGCTCGCCATGGGGTCCAGGCGTGTTAGGTTCAACGAGTTCGGCGGTGGTATCGCTTTCAGGCTACACGGTGCGTCGCTTTGCCGATTCGCTCATTGCGCGTGCGCCGGGCTACGCGCCGATTTACAATGCCATTCCGCAACCAGTTCCGAACACCGCAGGCGCGGCAAACCCATTGCCCTCTGGCACAACGCCCAACCTTCAAGCCCTCGGCATTTTGAACGCTAACGGAAATCAATTAAGCACCGTGCCCAGCATTGGGTTTAATTCCAATTTCCCGTTCGACCTTGACCCAAGCAACGGCATTTCGCCCGGACAAACCGACTTCGATGCGGTTGCCGTTCACGAAATCGGACATGCGTTAGGATTCGTCTCAGTGATTGGTGCAAACACGAACTTCATGCGCACATGGGATTTCTTCCGATTCCGTCCCGGTGCAGTAACCAACTTGCAAACCTTCACAACCGCTCAGCGCGTGAATACGCCCGGACCAAGCCCAAACGGCGGCGACCAAGTTTTTTGGGACGGCACGCGCGAATGGGAAGTCTCGACCGCACGCGGCGACCGCACTGGCGGCGACGGTCAGCAAGCCTCGCACTGGCGCGACGATGCACAGCGCACCAACGTGCCGCTTCCCGACCGCAAAATCGGCATCATGGACCCAAACCTTGCCTCAGGCGTGCGCGATACGCTCAAATTCGCCGACTGGAAAGCCCTTGGCATTATGGGCTGGCAAGTAACCAAAGTCGAGGAAGTCAAAAACGTGCGAGCAACAAGCGACTTCCAAACGCCAACTTCCGTTCAACTGCAATGGACGAATCCCGCCATCACTGTTGGCGGCGGCACAATTAGCAACCTTGAAATTTTGCTCTTCCGCAACAATCAACTGATTACAGCATTCTCAAATGCGCAACCGAACCAGACCATCACATTTAGCGACACAGGCTTAACGCAGTATTCAACTGTGAATTACATCATCTACGCGCATAACCCCGATTTAGAAGATTCAGGCTTCCCTGTGGCAAGAACGGTTACCGTTGGCGGCTCGCCCCGACCCGCCGCCGCACCAGCGATAGATGCTCGAAGCAATGAAAGCACGGTTGTGGTGCGCCTCACTGCACCAACCCTTCACGACGACGGCACCACGCTCCACAATTTGAACGGACTGCGTCTTTATCGTCTTAGTCCACAACCACAAAACTTGATTGTGGAACTGAACCTTTCAACAACTGACACGGGAAGAAGTTTTACCTTCACCGACACGCCGCCACGTCGACCAATTCCGAACTACAACTATGTTGCACAGTTTATCGGCAGCGCACCACAAAATATCAATGCCGTAGGTGAGCCACGCTCGACGCCCATCGTTCGCGGCGGCATCGTTCGAAATGCGAACTACACTGAAACCTTTGAAACAAGTCGCCAAAGCGTCGTGGAAGATTTTGCGTGGGATAGCACAAATACATTAGCCTATCAAAGCACATGGTCGTTTGGTGCGCTGAACTACGGCGCAAACCTCGATGCTTCTGCCTACATTCCGCAAACGCGACTGCTCAACGGCGGAGAGTTGCGCTTCTGGACAATTTGCCGTTCAGGCACAAATGATTCGGGCGTCGTGGAAATTTCAAAAAATCGTGGCGCAACATGGTCGCCTGTCTTAACCCTTTCGCGCAACACGCACCCCGAATGGGCGGCAGGGCAAAATGTGTGGTTTGAAAAAATTATTCCGCTTTTCGCCTTCAACACCGACACGATTGTAACGCGCTTCCGACTGCTAAGCGGCGCAACCGGTGGCGGGTTCGGTTGGCTTATCGATGATATTTCGCTCACACAAGGCACACTCTCGACCAACGCAGAGCCGAATAAGCCCTATCAATTCGCGTTGGAACAAAACTACCCAAACCCGTTCAATCCAACGACCACAATTCAATACGAACTTGCCACGCCGAGTGAAGTGAAATTGCGCGTCTTTGATGTCTTGGGGCGCGAAGTGGCAACCCTTGTGAATGCACGTCAAAATGCAGGACGCTACCGTGCTGAGTTCAACGCAACGGCACTCTCGAGCGGCGTTTATTTCTACCGATTAGAAACGCAAAACTTTACGCAAACGAGAAAGATGTTTTTGGTGAAGTAAGTTTTAGCGGAGGGATTCCAGAATCGGCATAAAACATAAACGGACGCTGCTTGAGCGTCCGTTTTGCTTTTCGCTTGATGTTGGCTTATCGCGCAAAGAAGGGCTTGTCGTAAAGTTCAAGCCGCTTTTCAGGCGTGAAGCGGAAGTCAAGTATATCGCCTTCGGGACGAACCTCAATAAGGGCGCCAGAAGGGCAAGCATCAGCATCAAAACAAAGTTGGCAAGAAATGCAGGCTTTTTGGTCGATGTAGTATCGGAACCCGCCTTCTTGCACGTCGCCGTAAAGTTTCACGCCAATGGCGTTAACTTTGGGCGGACATTGGTCTAAACAGAATCCGCATGCGATGCACAAGTTCTCGATAATATCGTACTTGTTCTTCACACGCTTTTTCACGGCTGCTGCCATAGCAGTGTCCTCCGTTGTGGTTAATGGTTGTAGAAAACTATTTCCACAATGAATATAAGGGCTTTTCAATACGTTCCGAAATTCTCGCGGGGCGGGCGAAGTCGCTATGGTCGATTAATTCACAAGTCAAATTCACAATGAACATTCTTCAACAAGAGCCAATTGCCGCGATTGCAACCGCAGTGGGCGAAAGTGCTATTTCAATCGTGCGTATGAGCGGCAAGGGCGTGCTGGAAATCGCCGATAAAGTCTTCCGAAAAGCCAGCGATAAATCATTCTCATTTCAAACTGCCGACTCTCACACAGCGCATTACGGACGAATTATTGATGCCAACGGCGAAATGGTCGATGAAGTCATAGCAATCGTCTATAAGTCGCCGCGCTCTTTCACGATGGAAGATTCGGTCGAGTTTAATTGCCATGGCGGCGTGATTGTAACGCAAACCGTTCTTGAAACCTTGCTCGAGGCAGGTTGCCGATTGGCAGAAGCAGGTGAATTTACACGCCGTGCCTTTCTCAACGGACGAATTGACCTTGTTCAAGCCGAAGCTATTGGCGAAATGATTCACGCCAAAACCAATGCCGCTTATCGCTCCGCGCTCTCGCATCTCAAAGGTGACCTTTCCAAAAAACTATCAACCCTGCGCGAAGACCTGCTGAATGCTTGCTCAATGCTCGAGCTCGAGCTCGACTTCGGCGAAGAAGACGTCGAGTTTCAAAGCCGTGATGAACTCAAAGCCAAAATGAGCGAACTGAAAAAAACGCTGACGGAACTTGCCGATTCGTTCAAGTTTGGAAAACTCGTGCAAGAAGGCGTGCGAACCGCTATCGTTGGCAGACCAAACGCGGGCAAATCCACTTTGCTGAACGCACTGCTCGGAAAAGAACGCGCGATTGTCAGCGACATCGCAGGCACCACGCGCGACTACATCGAGGAAAGTCTCGTCATCGACGGCGTCTTGTTCAAACTCATCGATACGGCTGGGCTTCGCACAACAGGCGACCAAATCGAGGGCGAAGGCATTAAACGCAGTTACGAAAAAATTCAAGAAGCCGACTTGATTCTCTATCTCATCGATGCCTCCAAGCCTGTAGACCCTAATGAAATCAAGGAGATTCAGGCACTCAAGGAAAAATATTTGGAAGCGAAATTCTTGCTCGTGCTCAATAAGTGCGATAGAAAACCCGAAGCGGAAATAACGATAAGAAATGCCGAAGTGGTGAAAATTTCAGCACTGACGCGCGAGGGAATTTCAGAGTTGAAAACAGCAATGAAGTCGCTTGCTGTTGGCGCGGAAAAACTTTCCGAAGGAAGCATCATGCTCACCAACCTTCGCCATTATGAGGCGATTCGCAACGCGCTTCAAAGTTTAGCCGAAGCCGAAGCGCAAGTGGCGCACCATGCGCCAACCGAACTTGTGGCGTCCGATTTGCGCGACGCGCTACATCATATCGGAACCATCACCGGAAAAGTCTCGACCGATGATATTCTCAACAACATTTTTGCCAAGTTTTGTATTGGGAAATGATGTGGCATGAAATACTCACAAGAGAAGATATTAACCTGAATTAAATCGTAAATTTCAGTTCAGCACCCCACGCAAACTCAAACCAAAGCAAACACCATGCAAAGTGAAAATTCTCTTGAACTGATGACCATCGCCGAAGTGCTACTTGAAAAATGCGAAAGCCTTGCCTCGAAAGTGCGCGACGAAACCGCAACCGAAGCCGATAAACATAACCTTGATTTTGCGCGTGAAGTCATTGCTTTGGCTAAAAATCGTGTGCATGTTTTGCAAAATGAACAAGCGCGAAAGGCAGGTAAAGAAGTCTGGGTCGAGCGCACCTCAGAGTCGCACAATCCGCATATTCGCTTGCACGGCGGCGTGCTCGAAGATGACCCGCCGAAATCCTGAATCCGATTAAACCTTTTTGAGTCTGAACTGTCTAACACAGTGTAAGGTGCGAAAACATTGCTAATTGAGACGCAGCAATAATGCGCAATGAATCCTGAAAAAACCGATGGTGAACTTATTGCGGAATTCAAGGGCGGCACAGCGGCACAAAAAGAAAAAGCCTTTGCCGAACTCTTGCGCCGACACCGCGAGCCGATTTATTGGGTTTGCAGGCGTCTGCTCAACACGCATGACGACGCCGACGATGTAACCCAAACCGTGTTCCTTAAAATTTTTCGTGCGTTGCCAAACTTTCAGGAAGAAGCGCAGTTCTCGACTTGGGCATATAAAATTGCCACAAACGAAAGTTTGAACTTCTTGCGCGCAAAGGCTTTACGACATGCTGAATCGCTCGATGCGCTCGAAGCCGATCATGCCACCATCAAAGGCGATAGCAAAAGACCTGATGAAGAATTAGAGCGCGCTGAGGAGCGTCAAGCTATCGAGGCGGCAATCGCTTCGCTTCCTGAAAAGCAACGCGCCGTGTTTGTGATGCGCTACTACGACGAACTCACATTTGAGGAAATTGCCAACATCGTCGGTGGAAGCGTTGGCGGGCTGAAAGCCAATTACTTTCACGCCTTCAAAAAAGTAAGTGCGTATTTGAAACGAGCCTTGAAAAACGAACCATGACCTACGAGGACTATCGATACGAACTGCCTGATTTCATCTTGGGCAAATCGTCGCCCAGCGTGGCAAAGGAGATTGAGCGGCTAATCGAGACCGATGCGGCATTTCGGGCTGAGTATCTCGAGATGAAATCGCTCATCGAGGAAACCTCGCCTGCGCTCAATCGTGCCTTTGAGGCACCAAGCCAAGCGTATTTTGAAACGCTCTCTGAGCAAGTGCTGGCGCGCGTTACGCCGAAAAAAACCACGTGGTGGGAAGTCTTCAAATCGGATTTAGCGTCGCTCGTTGAAGTGCCGCGTTGGCAGTGGGCAGGCGGCGTGGTGGGTGCAAGTCTGGCGCTTTTGTTGGTCATCTTTGCGGCGCAATTAGACGAGAACATGCGTCAGAACAAACTTGTAAAAACCAGCACACAAAGCGAGGAACAAAGTGCAACGCTCATCGCAACGAGCCATTTTGCAATGGGCATAACGCCTGAACTTGTTGTGTCGCAAATCGAGGAGCACGAGGCGGAAGAAGTTTTAAGCAGGTTGGAAAGTAAAATTCCAACAAGAAAACAAACTTACAAAGTGCTTACGGAAGATGAAGTCGAATCGCTTTTCAAATCACTGTAAGCATCGGAGGAGAAACATGAAACCGCAGAATGTCATTTTAATCGTGATTGTAACGGTTTGTGCCGAGACCTTGTGGGCGCAAAATCGCCCGATAGAGCGCAACGGAGGATTTCAAGACCGACGCCCACAACGCGTCGAGCAATTCGGACAGCGCATGCCGCGCGAGCAACTCGCCAAGCGCATCAAGCAGCTGCAAATGTGGAAACTCACCGAGCGGTTGAACCTGTCGGAGGAGCAATCGATGAAGTTCTTTCCGCGTTACAATCGCTATCAAGACGAACTCACAGACGCCGTCCAAAATCTCCAAAAGCGAATGGGGCGATTGCAAGAACTGCATCAATCCAATGCAAGCGAAAAAGACCTCGATGAAGAAATCAAATCTGTGGTTGCAGAGCGGAAAAATGTCAACGATGTGTTGCCGAAATACCTTGATGAGTTTCGGCAAGTGCTCTCGGCGCGACAAGTAGCAGACTTGATTCTCTTTGAGCGCGACTTTTTGCGCGACATTACCGAGGCACTCGAACGTGCTCGTGAGCGAGAAGGCAATCGTCCTTGAAAAGGTGATTTAATTGGCATTACAGAGCTTATCAATCGCGGACTTTTGCGCAAAGAGCACTAAAATATCGCCCTTTTTGACCACCATATCGGGCGTCGGAATCCCCAAAATTTTTTCAACGTTTTTTGAGCGCAAGCCGAATGCGCGAGCCTCTCGCTCAATGCGTTTAATCGTGATGAGATTCACTCCAAATCGCTCGCGAAGTTCCAACTCGCCGACGGTTTTGCCAATGAAAAGGTCGGGAACATTGACTTCCACAATCGAGTAATCCGAAGAGAGTTCAAGGGAATCGACCACGCCGCGATAGAGCAAACTATCCGCCAAACGTTCTGCTGCCTCGACCGCAGGAGAGATAACTTCATCAATGTCTAAATGTCGAAGAATACGCTCATGCCTGATAGTAGTAGCGCGTGCGATGATGCGCTTGACGCCAAGGTTTTGGAGCGCAGCAACCGTAAGCAAAGCCGCTTCAAAATCGTCCCCGATGCCAACAACTACAACATCGAAATCAGTAATGCCTTGTGCTTTCAAGGCTGCTTCTTCGGTCGAGTCCAACCGAACTGTCAAGGTAACTTTATCTTTCACATCATCTAAGTTGTTCATGTTGCTGTCAATTGCCATCACTTCTACGCCACGACGTGCTAAGGTCTCACATAAGTGTGCGCCAAAATTGCCTACGCCGATAACGGCTACTTTCTTGGTCATAAAAATGAGTTAAGTTCAATCGTTGAGGTAAAGAAAAGTAAAACGACATTTGGAAATACGAAACCTGAACTCTATTTTTGTAGCCCTTTTTATGATTCCGCAACAACTCATAGCTGGCAAAATGAATCGGCAGGTGCGTTGCGGTGATTTTGGTTCTCTGAAAGCCTACGCAAATAAATTTTGCAAAGCCTATTTTCGGGTAGGTTTGGGTGAGTCGAAATCAGCCATAATCAAATTTTATGTTTGCAACAAATGGAGAACAAACTCTACGAGACGACAGTCGTAATTGACGGCAACTTAGATGATGAAGCCGTGCAAGCCGTGATTCAAAAAGTCAAGTCCATACTAACTTCTCTTGGAGGCGACATCAAGAACATTCTTGAACCTGGTCGCAAGAAGCTCGCCTACAAAATTGGCAAATCAACCATCGGATACTACATACACATTGAGTTTACTGCACCCCCTACGGCAATTGCTGAATTAGAGCGTCAATATCGCCTCAACGAACAAATCATTCGTTACCTAACGATTGTGTTAGATAAGCGTCTGCTTGAGATTCGAGAGCGCGTCGCTAAATACGGCACGGCACAGGCATTGCCATCGGCGCAATCAGAATCTGAAAAAGCGTAAGCGCGATATGCGGCAACACAACTGAGTGTAACCTCGACAGTTATTTTTTTTCTGATACCATAGATAGCTTGAAAAACTTTCATCTTTGGAGGATACGATATGGCAGATTTAAAGATGCCAGAAATTAACAGCGTGGTCATTGCAGGTAACCTGACAAAAGACCCGATTTTCAGACAAACCACGACGGGAACGCCTGTGGTGAACTTCACAATCGCGTGCAACCGCCGGTTCCGCGACAGCAACAACGAGTGGCAGGAAGACGTCTGCTACGTCGGAATTGTGGCGTGGAACAAGTTGGCAGAATCGTGTCGCGACAACTTGCACAAGAGCAGTGCCGTTCTGGTCGATGGCGAACTTCAAAGCCGCACATGGAAACTGCAAGACGGCACGACACGCACCGTCGTTGAAATCAAAGCCCGACGAATCCAGTTTCTCAACAAGCGTCGACGCAACGACGACGATGTCAGCGTGGTTGAAGAAGCCAACGACGATACCAATGTCAACAGCAAAGACTTGTATGAATACAAGTATTTAGCGGCGGACGGAGAAGTCTCGAACAACGGACAGTAATTTCATCAACGGCGTAATGTGGGCGGGTTATGCCCGCCCTTGCTCATACCAATACTTCCAATCAGTTTACCGAAACAATGGCAGAACAACGCAACACCAACTCGAAGGGAAAGCAATCTTTGCGTGCGCAACAAGCAAAGAAGCAGCGCAAAGTAACGCCGAAAAATCAAATTGCGTTCTTTGATTATCGAGATGACCGTAAATTGCGCCGATTTATCAACGAACAAGGAAAAATTATCCCACGCCGCATTACGGGGCTTTCTGCAAAAGAGCAAAATCTGCTCACCAAGTCTATCAAATGGGCACGGCACTTAGCAATTATTCCATTTGTTTCCGAAGAAATTCGCTAACCAACTTAACGGACTTTGTACTATGAAAATCATCTTGAAAAAAGAGGTCGAAAAACTCGGCGAAGTCGGAGACATTCTTACCGTTAAAGACGGATACGCCCGAAATTACTTGATTCCAAAAGGACTTGCCGTGCGTGCTACCGAAGGCATGCTCAAAGCCATTGAAACTGAGAAGAAGCAAAAAGCCTTCAAAATCGAGCGTGAGCGCAAAGCAGCACGGGAATTGGCAGAATCACTTGAACGACTTTTGCTTAATGTGAAAGTGAAAGCAGGAGAAGAGGGGCGTCTTTACGGCACCGTAACCACGCAGATGATTGCCGATGGCTTGAAAGCAAAAGGGTTTGAAGTGGACCGCAAACAAATCACGATTGACCCGCCGATTAAACAAGTCGGCAAGCATGAGGTTACGATAAAACTATATTCCGATGTGGTTGCGAAATTGAATCTCGAAGTCGAAGCTGAAGCTGAGTAGAAAACTTCGCCTTCAGGTTAGGCGAAAGACAAACACTCGCCGAAAATCTTCACCAATCATATCTTTCCAAAGTGAAAGTGCGGGGTCAGGCTCTCCCGATGATTGATGAACTAACCAAAAGTAGCCACCAAATCAAGCAACTTTTAGAATTGAAACGATGAAACGCCGCGTGAAAGCAACGCCTTCCCTCCGTGTTGAAGCAAACTTCCTCTGCTAATTTGCAGGCTTTCGGCGTTCAGGCATTGACGCAAGGTCAATCGCTACACATCGCCACTGAACCGATTTGGAACTGATTGCCTTCACTGGCGTGCTTTAGAAAGGAACGACAGAATATGTCCGATACACAACTCTTGACAGAGCAAATTTCATTGACTTTGCCTGATGGCTCTGTGCGTCAATACCCAAAAGGCACGACTGGAAACGACGTGGCGAAGTCTATCGGAAATCGGCTCTTCGAAGATGCGCTCGGCATTAAGGTCAATGGCAAACTGCGAGACCTCAATTTGCCAATTGAAGAAGATGCGACCATTGAAATCATCACCTTCGATTCTGATGAAGGGCGCAACCTCTACTGGCACAGTTCAAGCCACTTGATGGCACAAGCCATTGAGGAGCTATTTCCCGGAACAAAATTTGGCGCAGGTCCTGCAACCGAAAACGGCTTTTATTACGACATCTCGTCCGAACATCGATTCACCGAAGAAGATTTGCGCAAAATTGAGGCGCGAATGATGGAGATTGCCAAACGCGATTTGCCTATCGTGCGCGAAGAATTGAGCCGCGACGAAGCCGTTGAATACTTCAAAACGAAACGCCTCGACCCCTATAAAGTCGAGATTCTGCAAAGCATCAACGAGCCTGTGGTGTCCCTGTATCATCAAGGCGAGTTTACAGACCTTTGCACAGGTCCGCATTTGCCGCGAACATCGAAACTCAAAGCGGTGCGCTTGACCAACATTTCCGCGTCGTATTGGCGAGGCGATTCGAGCCGCGAGCAAATGCAACGCATCTACGGCATCTCGTTTCCGTCAGAAAAATTGCTCAAGCAACACTTCGCGCAACTCGAGGAAGCGCGCAAACGCGACCACCGAAAAATCGGGCAAGAGTTAGAACTCTTCCTAATTTCGCCGAAAGTCGGAAGCGGTTTGCCGATTTGGCTTCCCAAAGGCGCGATATTAAGGCAAGAACTCGAGAACTTTTTGAAAGACGAACAGTTCAAGCGTGGCTACCAAGCCGTTTATACGCCCCACATCGGCAGCATTGAACTCTACAAAACGTCAGGGCACTATCCGTACTACAAAGATTCGCAGTTCCCGCCAGTTACCCTCACCGATGAGACAGGCAAGGAGGAGCAATACCTTTTGAAGCCGATGAACTGCCCGCATCATCATCAAATTTATGACGCAAAGCCGCGCAGTTATCGCGATTTGCCCATTCGCTTGGCGGAGTTTGGCACGGTCTACCGCTATGAGCAATCGGGCGAACTCAATGGATTGACGCGTGCACGCGGATTCACACAAGACGATTCGCACATTTATTGCAGGCAAGACCAACTGCAAGAAGAACTCTGCAACGTGATTGACCTCACTCAATTTGTCTTCTCGACGCTTGGCTTCAAAGATGTGCAAACGCGACTGTCGTTCCGCGATGAAGCGAACAAAACCAAATATGGAGGCACTGACGAACTCTGGGAACAAGCCGAAAACGATGTGCGCGCCGCCGCCGAAAAAATGAATCTCAATTACTTCATCGGCATTGGCGAAGCAAGTTTCTATGGACCGAAAATCGATTTCATCGTCAAAGACGCAATTGGGCGCAAATGGCAACTTGGCACGGTGCAGGTCGACTATGTGATGGCAGAACGCTTCAACCTTACCTACACAGGAAGCGATAACAAACCGCATCGTCCTGTGATTATTCATCGTGCGCCGTTTGGCTCAATGGAGCGATTCATCGGGGTTTTGATTGAAAACTGTGCAGGCAATTTTCCGCTGTGGCTCTCGCCAGTACAAGTTGCAGTGTTGCCAATTGTCGATGCCGTCAACGATTACGCAGCGGAAGTGGTCGAGAAATTAAGAAACGAAAAAATTCGTGCGGAACTCGACGAGCGCAACGAGAAAATTGGCAAGAAAATCCGCGATGCCGAGTTGAAGAAAATTCCGTATATGCTCGTCATTGGCGAAAAAGAACGCGAGGCAAAAAGCGTCGCCGTTCGCAAGCACAAAGAAGGCGACAAAGGCGTGAAATCAATCGATGAAACTATCACAATGTTGAAAGAAGAAATCGCATTGAAAAAGTGAGAGGATGAAATGACGCCAGTATTGGCAAAAAAGATAACGCGAGAAGCCTATATTTAGAGTTTGAGCGTAGTTCCGAACAGCAATATAATTTGTTAATGGCGAGTTGGTCAAGCACGATATGCCAAACATTATTCACGAAATTATCGTCGGAAATTTGATTTAGGCTCAGCCTCGCTCTCAAAAACAAAACGCAAGTGAGATTACATCAGCTTGGACAATAAAGTCGCGAAGTTGGAATTGAAATCCATCGGCGTTGCGCACTTGCTGACGGACATCTACGAGGGAACAAAATTGGAATCACATTAGAGATAAATTCAACACTGAATCAACTAAGAAGTAATAAGATATGAAAGACACTCGTGATAGGAATCGCAATGCCAAGGCATACCGCACGAACGATGAAATTCGTGTTCCCGAGGTGCGTGTCATTTTCCCCGAAGGCGAACAGCAAGTCATGAAAACCGTCGACGCCTTGCGCGAAGCGCGAAAGTTAGGACTCGATTTGATTGAAATTCAGCCCAATGCGCAACCGCCTGTTTGCAAAATTGCTGACTACGGCAAATTCCTTTACGAAATTGAGAAAAGAGAAAAAGAGGTAAAGAAGAAAACTAAAACGTCAGCACTCAAAGAAATTCGCTTTCATCCGAATACCGACAAGCACGATTTCGATTTCAAAGCCAATCACGCCGAAGAATTTTTACGCAAAGGCGATAAAGTCCGAGCAACAGTCGTATTTCTCGGACGCGCTATCGTCTATAAAGAAAGAGGCTATGAACTGCTCAAACGCTTGACGGAGCGACTTTCAATAGTTGGCAGAGAAGAATCGCCGCCGAAGTTAGAAGGCAAAAACCTTTATGTTTTCTACGTGCCTGACAGGGCGAAAATCGAAGCCCTCGAGAGAAAAGAAGCCCAAGAGCGCGCACAACAAGAAGTTGCTCTGAAAGCCGAAGCCGAAGAACGCAAGAAAAAACAACAAGAAGCAGTCGATAAACGCAATGCGACTGCATAAACGAAACCGACAATCTCAATCAAATTTTATCAACTCAACAGGAAAGGATAACACAACGATGCCAAAGATGAAATCTGTAAGTTCTGCCAAAAAACGCTTTAAAGTAACTGCCACAGGAAAAATCAAGCGCAAAAAAAGCGGAATGAGACACAATCTCGGACACAAAAGCGCAAGACGCAAGCGCAACTTGCAACACGATACGCTCGTTGCCTCAACACACAAAGCGACTGTTAAGCAAATGTTACTTGCCTAATTCAAACTAAGATTCATTCAATCACTAATTTTTAGGAGAGTCAAATATGCCACGCGCTAAAAATGCAGTTGCCTCGCGCGCACGCCGCAAAAAAGTTTTGAAAAGAGCCAAAGGATTCTGGGGCGCAAGAGGAAATGTGATCACGATTGCCAAGCACGCCGTCGACAAAGCCGGTCAATATGAATATCGCGACCGTCGCGTCAAAAAGCGCAATTTCCGCGCTCTGTGGATTACGCGCATCAACGCCGCCGCTCGGCTCAACGGCACAACCTACTCGAAGCTCATTGCAGCAATGGAAACGAAAAACATTAACATCAACCGCAAGTCGCTCGCTGAACTCGCCGTGAAAAATCCCGAAGCCTTTAGCGCAGTTGTTAAAGCTGCATTGGCTTAAATTCACGCTCGGTAAAAGATTCAATCTGTGGGCGAAGCAGATGGCAAAATGCTTCGCCTGATTTCGTCAGAGCAAACAATGATACAAGAGTCCATCGCTCAACTCAAAGCAGAAATTGAATCTGCCCAGATTTCTGACGCTTCATCACTCGAAGCCTATCGGCTCAAATACCTTGTGCGAAAGGGAATTATTGCTGAACTCTTCGAGCAGATGAAAACAGTGCCACGTGAGGAAAAGCCACGCATTGGAAAATTGCTCAATGAACTCAAACAACTTGCTGAAACAAAATTTGAGCAAGCTAAAAGCCAATTCGCAGAACAGAGCGACGACACCCCAACGCTTGACCTCACGCTACCAGGACGAAAGCCGTTTCTAGGGTCTGAACATCCTGTTCAAAAAGTCTTGGGTGACATGAAGCGCATTTTCTTTGGAATGGGCTTCAGCGAAGCCACCGGACCTGAAATCGAGCTCGACGATTACAACTTCACAAAACTCAATTTTCCTGACGACCACCCCGCCCGCGATATGCAAGACACATTCTTCATTCGCAAAGGCGACGGCGAAGACATTGTCCTACGCACGCACACCTCGCCCGTGCAAATCCGTGCCATGCTTGCGCAAAAGCCGCCGCTTCGGCTCATTATGCCCGGCAAGGTTTATCGCAACGAAGCCGTGAGCGCAAGAAGCCTCTGTGTGTTTCATCAACTCGAGGGCTTGTATGTCGATAAAGGCGTGAGTTTCGCCGACCTAAAAGCCACGATTTATTCCTTTGCCAAACAAATGTTCGGAAGCGATGTGAACCTGCGATTCCGACCGAGTTTCTTTCCCTTCACCGAGCCGTCAGCGGAAGTCGATATCACCTGCTACCTCTGTGGCGGGAAAGGCTGTCGCGTATGCAAGCACACAGGTTGGCTCGAAATTTTGGGGTGCGGAATGGTTCACCCAAACGTGTTGCGAAACTGCAACATCAATCCTAACGAATATTCGGGCTACGCATGGGGCATGGGCATTGAGCGCACCACACTGCTCCGCTACGGCATCACCGATATTCGCTACCTTTTGGAAAACGACGTGCGAATGCTTGAACAGTTTGAGTAAAAACTTTTTGCGGAATCAATACGATGATTTAAGTTTCCAACAATAAAAGTAATTCAGGCTATGATAAAGACCCAATTCAAAATCGACAGACCTCTCTACACAAAAAAAGTTACTCCTGAGGAGTTCTTAAAATTGAATGAGGTAGACAAAGAGAATATCGAGTCGGTAGAGTTTTTGAAGCCAAAGTTGGGTCAGCAAGGCTTCGGAGAAATAATTATCAGATACAAAATACCATTACCGCCGCATAATGTCACAGGAACGAGAATCAAGCGACAAACCATCTCTGCCCCCTGAAGTTGCTGAAAAATTTTTAGACATAACCAAAAGCAACTTGAAGTTCAAATAAAGCAAGTTGAATTACAAGATAAGGCTGATGCGCGGAATTATGAGTATGCAAAAGAACTTCTAAAAACGCAACTTGAAGACAGAAAAGACGACCGTCTGCACGAACAGAAAAAGATTGTTTATCAGAGTATTCTTGTAGGAACAATCATATTTGGAATTCTTGCTGTTACAACCTACCTCGCAGCGAATGGACAAAAAGAAGTAGCCATTGAAATCATAAAATATGTTGCCCCGTTAGCGGCAGGCGGTTTAGGCGGATATGGATTGGGATATGCAAAAGGTCAAAAATCTAAAGAATCCCAAAAAGATACTTCTCCATAAATGACCTTACACGAGTTCATCGCGCAGTTGCTTCGCCAAGTTCCCGACTTGCAAGCCTTTTCAGGAAAAGACTACGACACATTTTACGACGAAACCGAGCGCACCTTACACGTCGTTTTTGATAAAAATCGCGACGCCGACCACAGTTACGACTACGAGCCGCTTGATTTCATAGACGGTGACCTGATGATTCACACCGCACAAGGCGACATCGTCGGATTTTCAATTTTAGAAACAGACATCGGTAAAAGCGCAGACCCTTTACCCTAATGCTATGCTACTCGACCTCTCACGTATCAAAGCAATCGCAAAGGAAAAAGAACGCGAGAACAACGCCTTCGCCAAATTTCTCCGACAATTTCCATCATCAACGCTCGACCCACTTGTCGCTTTGCTCAACGACGAGATTGAACCCAATATCGACTGCAAAACGTGCGCAAACTGTTGCAAGAACTTTTACGCCGCCGCCTTTGAGCACGAACTTCCTGCACTTGCACAAGCAAGTGGCGTTTCAGTAGAAAATTTCAAAGAAACATTCGTCAAGCCCTACAAAGAAGCCTATTACTTCAACACAAAACCCTGCCCGATGCTTCGAGAAAATTTGTGCAGTGCCTACGAAGTGCGCCCGCTCTGTTGCCAAACCTTCCCGAACCTCAAAGGCGAGCATTTCAAGTATCGGTTTCAATCGGTGATGGAAAAGTATGCGATTTGTCCAATCGCGTTCAACGTGGTCGAGGCGTTGAAGGTGAGATTATCTTTTCAAGAAAAATTTGCACATTCGAGCGTCAATTAAACTTTTTCAAAAAATGAAACAACTCATTAGGCTATTGTTCATTGCGTTTATTGGTTTGTTCGCTTATTTCACCTTCGTCAAAAAAGAAGACATCACCACCGAGCGCGTGAAAGAAGAAGCAGGTAAAGCCGTAGAAAAAATCAAAGACCTTGCCTCGCGCAAAGAAGAACTCCTAAAATCCGCCGAAGAGGAATACAAAAGCGTCGAGCGGCAACTCGAGGAAATGAAAAAACGCGCCCTTGAACGAAAAGAGCAAGCCGAAGAACTCAAAAAGAAAATGGAAGAACTGGGTGCCAAGCGCGAAGAATTAGAGAAGAAAGCCGAAGAGCTAAAGAACGCAAGCGAGGAGAAATTTAACACGCTCAAAAAAGAATTCGACGAAGCCTTGAAGCAACTGCAAGAGTTGGAACAAGAGCTGAAAAAGTAAATGCGGGCGTTAAATCTTGTGCGAGCGTTTGCTATGTGTGCCGTCTGTTAGCGTTCTTGTTGGAGCATAATGATTCCTGTGATGGCAAGTGCGCCGCCTATGATGAGTGTTAGCGAAAAAGGCTCGCCGAAAAATAAGATGCTCACGCTTGCGGCAATCGCAGGTTGCGCGTTCATAAACACGGAAATTTGCGACGGAGTAAGTTTTGAGAGCGCGAAACTAATCAATCCGTAAGCAACTACCGAGCCAAGCAACGTAACCCAGAGCACGCCAAACCATGCCCCCGCCGAAATCACCGACCACTCAAACGAGAGTGTCGGCAGAAAGCCAATCGGGAAGAACATCAGCGCGCCGAGCATCATCATCAACGCTGTGCCCTGAATGGCATCATACCTCACCAAAATTTTCTTGCCGAATGCCAAGTAACTTGCCCAACACCACACCGCCCCAAGCGTGATGAAGTTTCCGAGCCATGCGTTTTCTGCAAAGTCCAATGTTTTGCCACTTCCGAAAAGTGCCGTTAAGCCGCCCGATATGGCAATCGCAATCGCGAAAAGTTTGCGCTTCGAGAGCCGTTCCGATTTGCTCATCACCACCGAAATGAGCAACACCCAAAGCGGCGTCATGGCATAAAGCACTGCGCTACTTGCAGGCGTGGTGAATTTCAAGCCAAATAGAAAAAGAAATTGCCCCGATGTGATTCCGACAAAAGCAAGCGCGAAAAGTTTTATCCATTCCGATAACGTTGGACGATTGCCATTGAATCCGCCGCGCGAAAAAAACAGCACGCCAAAAATCAACGCCGAGCCCGTGAGGCGGAGAAAGGCTAAAACGAGCGGATTGAACTCGACAGAGGCAACGCGCGCAAAAGAAAAACTCGTGCCTGCAATGAAGGTCTGCGCCATCATCGCCCAATGTGCAGGCGTGATGCGAAAAGTCGATTCAATCTGCATCAGCCGTAGACTCTGCCTTTCCACACGATTTTGCGGTCGAAGAGCAATGCAATCGGAACGAAGATGATGAGCACGTATTGATAGAGTTCGAAGAAGATGAAGTTCGGAGCAAGGCGCATCATGCGCAAGCGAATCAGCGGCGTGAGCAGAAAGAGTGCGTCAGCACCAAACTTGACGGCAAGCATCGTCAGCGCAGTTTTTATCGGAAACATCGCAAACGAGAGAGCAGAAAGAAGATGAGTGCAGAAACCAACAAGAAGCGTAATCCAACTTTTCCAATCTGCCGATGTGCCGCCTAAAATCCATCGCTTTTGTTGCTTGTAAAGTTCGGCGACCGTTTGCATCGGCTCAGTGATGTTTTGCGTTTCGCGCAGTGCGGGATAGGCGATTTTCCACTTCGTTTTCTTGACGGCTTGAAAGAGCGCGAAATCTTCAGTTACGCTGAATCGAACTTTGGCGTAGCCGCCCACGTCCAGATATGCACGTTTGCGAAAACTGAAATTGTTACCAATGCCGCCAATCGGATAGCCAATCGCCGCAACTGCCGAGCCTGTGGAAAGCAAGTAGGTCCAATTCAATTCTTGAACTTTCTCGAAGAGACGCGAACTACGTGGTGTGGTAATGCCGCACACCAGACCCGTTTCGTCGGTGAAGTATTTGATGGTTTCTTTCGCCCAAGTGGGTTGAACGGCGCAGTCGGCATCGGTCATGAGCACGAACTCTCCTTTTGAAATCAACACGGCTTGATGAATCGCATTGCCTTTGCCTTTAATTTCGGAGGCTTGAACGGCGTAGTAGCGCACGAAAGCAAATCGGCGTGCGTAGTCTTGAATAATCTCGGCGGTGCGGTCGGTGCTGTGGTCGTCGGCGATAATGATATCGAGTTTCTCTTTGGGATAATCAAGTTGAACAAGCGAGTCCAAACATCGAGCGATATTGTTTTCTTCGTTGCGTGCGGCGACGACGATGCTCACCATTGGCAACTCGTCCCACGCTTTTGTCGGAAAGCGTCGATGAATGCCCACGACCAAAACGAGGGTTTCAATCGCGTAAATGCCAATCATTCCGAGCGCAAGAACTTGCAGAACGGTAATAATCGGTTCAAGGATAGCCATATCACAAAAGGTTAAATGAAAAACGCCTTGAAAGTTCACCAAGCGCAATCGGCAAAACAGCGCGCAGTTTTTGGATGGACTTCTCGTTATCGTGCATCACCACAATGTCGCCCGCAGTTGCTGAGCGGAGTAAATTCAACACGGCTTCAGCAGAAACGCTTGCATCAAAATCTGCTGTAAGTAGCGACCACATCACGGGCGTTAAGTTGAGTTCTTTCAATATCCGAAGTGATACAAAGTTAAACCTTCCGTAAGGAAAACGAAACAGCGATTGACGCGCCGTGCAAGAGGCACACAGCGTCGATAGAAGTTGCTCCGTTCTGATAACTTCATCACGAAAAAAAGTTTCGTGCAAATTTCGCGTGTGCGAGTAAGAGTGATTGCCAATGCGGTGTCCTTGTTGAACAATGGCTTTGGCGTAGTCGGGATAGCGTTCAATGTGTTTTCCAATCAGGAAAAATGTGGCTTTAACATGGTATCGCGCTAAAATTTCAAGCAGTTCGGGCGTGTGAGGCGAGGGCGAATCGTCGACGGTGAGGTAGAGCGCGTCATCGGCTTTGCGCCACAAGCATTGCGGGAAGAGCGCATCAATAAATTTTGGAACACGCTTTGGGTAAAACATGCCGCGTTGCATTTAGGATTTTCCGAGTTGTTTCATCAGCCATCGAATATCACTTTGGTCTTTATCGCGTCCAACTGCAAGTTTGTTTTTAAGCAAGTCCTCTTTTGAGAGCACAAACACGGGTATGCCATCAATGGTTATCTGAACTTTATTTTGCCAAGCCTCATCAAAGCGCACGCCGTCAATGCTGGTGAGCAAATCAATTCGATTCGGCGCAACGCCAAGTTGAAGAACAATGTTTTCCTCGAGAAAATCTTTTTCGGTTAGGGGAAGCGGCAAGGTGAAGCATTCCAACGCCTTAACGATACGCTTTGCGTTTTCAGGTGTTGGGTTTATCCAAAAGTCTATATCACCAGTGGCGCGTGGATAGCCGTGAGCGGCTAATGAATACGCACCAACAACCAAATACTCAACGTGTGCGGTGCTTAAACACGCGAGAAAATCTCTGATGTCTTGATTCAATCGAGTCATCGGGCTGTTCGGAGTCGGGCATAAATGCCCATGCGTTGCAGGTCAGTTGCCACATCATGCGAAGTGCAAGTTCGGGCGGCAGTGGCGCATCGTGTTCGGAGTCGAGTGTTTGATTGACTTTTCGGACAACCGTTATTTTCGATTCACGCCTTTCCATTCGTAGCCCTTTCCAAGTTTGAGCAGTTCTGCCAAAAGCGGTGTAAGCGCAACATAAAAAATCTGCAACAACTCCGCCACAAAAAAGACGCGCCGCAAGTCTGTGCGTCCGAACTGCTTAGTCATCTGCCAAACGGCGAAGCCATCAACGCTGAACTTGATGAGAAACGAAGCAAACGCAATGCGCCATAAATCGCCAAGCCATGCCCACACAGGCGTGAGGAAGAGCGCAAGATTGAAGGCATAAATCAAAGCAAGTGCGAGAAGAAAAAGCAAAGAGACATCGCCGTAAGCCGTGCCTTTTGACGCCCAACGGATTCGCTGTTTGAGAAACGCGCGAAGTGTTGCAACCGGTAGTGTTTTCACCGTTGTGCGTTCCGACGCCAAGAAATCAACTCGATAACCGACTCGGAAGATGTTGCGCATAACGGCTTCGTCATCGCCCGATGCCAGTTTGATTTTGCCGAAACCGCCTGTCTCAAAAAACAACTTGCGGCGATAAGCGATATTTGCACCGTTGCAAATGGCAGGTTTTCCAAGTTTAATGAGCGCGCCGCCAATAGCAACAAGCGAGAGAAAATCGAGCGATTGAGATTTCGCAAAGAGATTTTTTTCGCCGTGATAAAGAACCGGCATTGAGAGAAACCCAAGCGATGAATCCGAAAAGGCTTTGCTAATCTCTTCAATCCAGGTGGGCGGCGCAAGGCAATCGGCATCGGTACAGGCAATCACATCGCCTTTGGCGGCGGCAATGCCTTTGGCGAGCGACGGTTTTTTTCCGATAGGCATATCGTTACGAATCAAAGTCAAACAGCCACTGTTTTGCGCAAGTGCGAGTTGAGCGGTGTCGTCGTCGGAGGCGTCGTCAATCAGGATAATTTCAAGCGGAGCACATGTTTGCGCGGCAAGGCTTCGTAGGCAAGTGGCGATAAACTGCGCTTCGTTGCGTGCCGCAATCACAACGGAAACCCTCGGCGACATCCTGATGGTTGGAGTTTGTGTGGAGTCGAGTTTCCGAAATCCGAATAAAATCCAAACAACAAAACTCACATACACAACGAGCGAGGCGAGGAAGAGAAAGAAGAAAACGCTCACGGCGTTGAAAAGCGAAGTTTAGGAATAACGGCAAGTCCAAGCAGTGCGGGCAAAAGCAAGTTTATTGTAAAAATCAAGAGCGAGGCGGCAACGCCTGCTTCCGCCGAATAGCCAAGTGCAGAAATGAAATATGCCGCCGTCGCTTCGCGCAAGCCTAAATCGCCGATGAAAAATGGCACAACGGCTTTGGCAAGCCACACCGACGAGACCGCCACAAACGCCTCTTCAAACGGCATCGGTGCATTCCCCAAGCACGCATTGATGAGCAAGCAAAATTGAACGGTGGAAACCATGTGTCGCAAAAAGCCATAAAGCAAGGCTCTGCTCCACTCGTCCGATGTGTAATCCAACAAGAAATTTAACTTTTCAGGAAACGGAAAGCGCGATTTTGAAACCCAAATCAAACCTACCAACAAAAGCAGTGCGAAAAGAAACAGCCAAAGAAAAACCAGAGCAAGATTTTGGTGATGTGTCAGATGGAAAAAGTAAGCGAGCGACGCCAAGCCAAAAAGCAAAGTGAAAACGCCGAGAATCTGTCCGTTGATAAAAACGAGCGTAAGCAAACGTGCGCGCGGCACTTCGGCGTGGAAGAACATTTGCGCGGCGT
This sequence comes from uncultured Chlorobiales bacterium, assembly GCA_938003965.1. GTDB lineage: Bacteria > Bacteroidota > Chlorobiia > Chlorobiales > Thermochlorobacteraceae > JANWWM01. Next base: position 9,135 of record CALKXI010000112.1, on the reverse strand, counting down.
ATTTGCCAATGTGAAGCGGCGTGGTAATCGCGCCTGCCGTGCCAATCAGCACCGATTGAAGCGAGTCAAACAAACTCGTCTGCGAATCTTGTCGGCTAATCAAGACTTTCCATTTGAGCGACTCCAACAAGAAACTAACAGGCACTAATGCAATCGCGCTCCAAGCAAGGGGATAGTCAATTTTGACAAGGGCTTGAAGCACAGCGTCAAGATTGACTTTTGAAAAAAGCACGCCCAAGAGCACCAGCGAGAGCAGAATTTTTAGTGGCAAGAAGTAGCGTTTCATTTATTTGGCGAGCATTGTTTTGAATTGCTTAGAAGGCGAATATACCAAATGCGGAATGTAGTGTAATAAACTTGCCAATACTTTACTTGCCAATACTTTTTAAGATTTGTTGTATCTTTATGTTTTTCAAAGTCACTTTCTCAATATGCTTGAAGCACGCAACCTTTCGCTGACGATTGGCACGAAAGAACTCTTAATCGACGCATCGTTTCGGATTGGTGATGACGAAAAAGTGGGACTTGTTGGCTTAAACGGCACAGGCAAGTCGACCCTGCTGAAATTTATTGCTGGTCAGATGCCATCGCAGACGCTTCACCATACAGGTCAGCTCTTGAAATCATCTTCGACGACGATTGGCTACCTGCCGCAAGAAATTTCCTTCGAGGGCGACCTTGAGAAAACGGCTCTGCAATATGCGATGCAAGCCAACGAGCGGCTCTTCAAACTTTCGCAAGACCTTGAACGCATGGAAAAGGAACTTGCGCTGCCGATTGACCACGAAAGCGACGCTTACCATGCTCTCATTGAAGAATTTACCGATGCCACACATGAGTTTGAGCGTCTCGGCGGCTATCGCATGCAAGCCGACGCCGAAAAAGTCTTGTCAGGATTAGGCTTCTTGCAAGAAGATTTTCACAAGAAGGTCAAGGAATTTTCAGGTGGTTGGCAAATGCGGCTGTTGATTGCGAAGTTATTACTTCAAAACAACACACTTCTCTTGCTCGATGAGCCGACAAACCACCTCGACATTGATGCGCTTCGATGGCTGGAAAACTACTTGCTTTCTTACAATGGCGCTTACATCATTATTTCGCACGACCGTTATTTCCTCGATAAACTCACAAAAAAGACGCTTGAGATCAGTTTCAAACGCATCACGGAGTATAAGGGTAACTACTCTTTCTACGAACAGCAAAAGGCGGAGCGATACGAAATTTTAATGGCGGAATATGAAAACAAACTCAAGCAAATTGCGCACTTGCAAAAGTTTGTCGACCGCTTCAAAGCCAAAGCCACAAAGGCATCACAGGCGCAAAGTCGCATCAAAATGATTGAAAAACTTCAACAAGGCTTAGAAGCTCCCGAAGAAGATTTAAGTCAAATTGCGTTTTCATTTCCCAAAGCCGCGCCTTCGGGCAAAATGGTGCTGACGCTTGAAGGCGTTACGAAAACTTACACGCTTCCCGACCAGTCGACGAAAACCGTCTTGAACAACATTGACCTTGAAATCATGCGCGGCGAGCGAATCGCTATTGTTGGCTCAAACGGTGCGGGAAAATCGACGCTCTGCAAAATTGTTTCAAATGAAATTGACTTTGAAGGCAAACGCATAGTCGGGCATAATGTTCGTCTTGCCTTTTTCGGACAGCATCAAACCGAAATGCTCAATCAACAGCACACGATTTTGGAGGAGATGATGTCGGTTGCGCCTGATTCAGAAGCCCGAATGAAGGTGCGAGATATTTTAGGCTGTTTTCTCTTTTCGGGGGACGCGGTCCATAAGAAAATCGGCGTGCTTTCAGGTGGCGAAAAGTCGCGCGTGGCATTGGCGAAAATGCTTCTAACAGCGTCAAACTTTCTGATTCTCGACGAGCCAACGAACCACTTAGACATGCGCTCAAAAGAAATGCTCATTGAGGCGTTGGATAATTACGATGGCACGCTCATCGTTGTCTCGCACGATAGGCACTTCTTGGATAGCTTAGTGGAAAAAGTCGTCTTGGTCCAAAATGGCAAACTCCGCACATTCCTTGATGGCTATGCTGATTTCGTCAAACGAATGGAAGCCGAAGCGCAAGCCGAATTCGAACGTCAGAAGGAACTTCAAAAAGCGCAATCCAAGCCTGCAAAATCAGTGCATTCTGCCACGACGCCCAAATCCAATCCAAACAAAAAGCAGCTTGAAAAACTCGAAAAGCAAATCGAGAAATTAGAGTCTGAAAAGCAATCGCTTGAATCTGAAATGGCATCGCCGAACTTTTTCAAGCAAGCAGATTCAAGAGAAAAGACGGCGCGTTACAACCGCCTGCAAGCCGATTTGGAAATGCTTTATGCCGAGTGGGAAGCGGTAGCAGGATAAAAACGAGATGAGAAACAAAAGTGATGGTTGCCTTTTGTTTGCTCTTGTTAAAGCACTTTGCATCAAGTTTGCGTATCTTTGCCGCCTCAAATTGTCAAACTCACTTGCATGCAACAGCTGGTTCAAAATTCGCGCTCGGGCACGATTAAAATTAAATCCGTTCCCGCTCCGACCTTGAAAAGCGGAATGGTTGTGGTGCGTAACCTTTACAGCCTGATTAGTGCAGGCACGGAGCGCACGAAAGTTGACTTCGCTAAAAAATCTCTGCTTGAAAAAGCTCGCGCTCGCCCTGACCTCGTCAAACTCGTTTTGAAACAAGTCAAAGAACAAGGCTTATTGGAAACCGTCGAGCGTGCGTTCAATAAACTGGATAGCGACGCGGCAATGGGCTATTCCTCAGCCGGCGTCGTGCTGGAAGTAGCAAGCGACGTTGCCGACATTCGCGTCGGCGACTTGGTCGCGTGTGCAGGTGCGGGCTATGCGTCGCATGCAGAAATCATCGTTGTTCCGAAAAATCTTGTTGCCAAACTTCCCGCAGGCGTTTCGCCCAAAGATGCGGCATACACCACACTCGGGGCGATTGCCATGCAAGGCTTGCGCCAAGCCTCACCGACACTCGGCGAAACCGTGCTCGTAACAGGCTTGGGATTGGTTGGACTTTTAACTGTTCAACTGCTGAAAGCCAATGGCTGTCGCGTGGTCGGCATTGATGTTAATCCTGCCTCAATTCAACTGGCCAAAGAACTCGGGTGCGACCTTGCGCTCACAGCGTCCGAAGAAACCATCAAAGAACAAATTCTCGGATTCACAAACGGCTACGGCGTTGATGCGGTCATTATCACAGCGTCAACTTCGTCCAATCAGCCTGTTGAATTTGCCGCCGAAGTTTTGCGCGATAGAGGCAGAGTCGTGATGGTCGGCGTTACAGGCATGAACCTTCCACGCACACCTTACTACATGAAGGAGTTGGAGTTCAAACTCTCGCGCTCTTATGGCGCAGGACGCTACGACACCAACTACGAAGAAAAAGGCATTGATTATCCGATTGGCTATGTGCGCTGGACGGAGAACCGCAACATGCAAACCTTCCTGCACCTGCTCGCCGAAAAGAAACTCAACCTCGAGAAACTCACCACGCACATTTTTCCGATTGCGCAAGGCGAAGAAGCCTATAAACTCATCAGCGGTGAGCGCAAAGAGCGATACATCGGCATCTTGCTCGATTACGGCGACTTTCAACTCGGCTCAAATCTCCGACAAGAAATTTCAAAGAACGGTCGCACACATGCAAAACAAACATCGTCGGAAATTCGCATTGGCTTTATCGGTGCAGGGAGTTTCGCACAAGGCTTTTTGATTCCCGCGCTGAAGTCGCACAATGTTGCGCTCGAGGGCGTCTGCACCGCAAGCGGCTTGACGGCGGAAAATGTCAAATCCAAATTCGGCTTCCGCTATGCCACATCGAGCGTTGACGATATTTTGAACGACGAACACATTAACACCGTCTTCATTGCCACACGGCACAACCTTCACGCCGACCTCGTCGTCAAGTGCCTCAATGCGGGCAAGCATGTTTTCGTTGAAAAGCCTTTGGCAACAACGGAAGAGGATTTACAGCGCGTTATCGAAGCCTTTGAAAAATCCGATAAGCACCTCTTGACAGGATTCAACCGCCGATTCAGCGAGCCTGTTCAAACTTTGAAGCGTTACTTTGGCAGTTTGAAATCGCCGATTTCCGTTCACTACCGCGTCAATGCAGGGTTTCTGCCCAAAGACCATTGGACACAGGATTTGGTTGAAGGCGGTGGCAGATTGATTGGCGAAGGGTGCCACTTCATCGACACGATTCAATACCTCACAGGTTCAGAGCCAGTGCGCGTTTTTGCCGAACTTGTGCCGTCGGAAGTGCGCGAAAATTGGAACATTATCATTCGTTTTGAAAACGGAAGCGTTGGCGTGATTCAATACCTTTGCAACGGCGATAAACTCTATCCCAAAGAGCGCATTGAGGTTTTCGGTGGTAATCGCATTGGCATTATGGAAAACTTCAAAGAAGTGATACTTTCCGAACAAGGTGCGAAGCGTGTGCGCGAGTTCGGCGGTGGCAAAGGGCACAAAGAAGAAATCGCCGCATTTCTTGAATCGATTAAAACAGGAACACCTGCGATTGACTTCCGTAGCCAAGTTTTAACGACGCTGGCAACCTTCCGCCTCAATCAAAGCATCGACAGCGGATTGCCCGAAGTGATTTAGCCGACTTGATTTGGCAGACTTGATTTAGCGTTTTGACGATATTTAACTCATCACACCATCACCAATGACTGCTGAACGATATAAACTTTTTGTGATAGATGACGATGCGACGTTCTGTCTTCTACTTGACAAAATTCTCTCGCGCGATTATCACGTCCTTACCTTTACCAATCCGATGGAAGCCGTCGAGCGTGTGGCGACGGAAAAGCCTGACCTGATTTTGACCGATTACACCATGCCCGATATGAATGGGCTCGAACTCACGCGCCTTGTCAAAGAGCGTTATCCGCAGTTGCCGATTATTGTTCTGACAGGCTACGGAAGCATTGAATCGGCGGTGGAAGTCTTGAAAGCGGGCGCGTTCGACTACATGGAAAAATCCATTTCAGGCGGCGCGTCATCGGCAAACTTCACCGTGCTTCGCACGCGCATTAGCAACGCAATTGAGCAAGCACGCACGAAACTCGTCTCCGAGCAATACAAGCAAGAGAACGAGAAGTTAAAGCGCAAGTTCAAGCAGTTTCGTTCGACTGAACTTTTCGGCACCAGCGAAGCCATCGAGCGGATTCGCCGAATGATTGAACAAATTGCACGCACAGATTCTACGGTTTTGATTTTGGGCGAGACAGGCACAGGGAAAAATGTTTCAGCAGAAATGATTCATCGGCTCTCTGCGCGTGCAGGCAAAGGCGAGTTCGTTGAAATTAACTGCGCCGCGCTCCCTGAAAACTTGCTTGAAGCCGAACTCTTTGGCTACGAAAAAGGCGCGTTCACCGACGCCAAAGAAACGAAAAAAGGCTTGTTTGAAATTGCCAACAACGGCACAATTTTCCTCGACGAAATTGATTCCACCTCGCCATTGGTGCAATCGAAATTGCTCACAGTTTTGGAGACGCGCAGTTTCAGGCGCATTGGCGGCAGTCAACCGATTTCGGTCAATGTTCGACTCATCTGCGCCACCAATGCCTCGCTGACCGAAAAAGTTCAACAAGGCAAGTTCCGACAAGATTTATTTTTCCGAATTAATGTTGTTTCGCTTACTATGCCGCCGCTTCGCACGCTGGGCAACGATATTATCTTGATTGCAGAAATGTTCATCAAACAGTTTTCGGAGGAAATGGGCAAACACGTCTTAGGACTCGCTGATGATGCCAAGCAACTTTTGCTTTCAAACCCATGGCACGGCAATGTGCGCGAACTTCGCAATGTGATGGAGCGCGCGGTCGTCTTCACGGAAAACAATCACTTTGTAACTGCTAAGGAACTGGCTCTGTTGGAAGAACATGCTGACAGTGCACGGCCCACGACTCCCTCATCTTCTTCACTTACCGAAAAAACATCTGAGCCGATATTTGCCTTGCCATTAGGCAAATCGCTCGAAGAGGTTAAAGTCGCCTACATCAAAGCCGTTCTGAACGACTGCAAATATCATTACACGGAAGCCGCTAAAATTCTCGATATTACGCCGAAAGCGTTATGGGAAATTCGAAAGCGATATAACATCGTGGGAGACGATACAGCATCTTCACCGAAAGAACTTCAACCGAAAGGATTCTAATTCATGTCGAAAACAATCAACATTTTTTTTCTCGCTGATGTCGTCGGACAGCCCGGCGTGGAAATTGTTACGCGCTTGCTCAAAGGATACATTCAGAAGTATGATATTCATTTTGCGATTTGCAACGGTGAAAACGCTTACAATGGCAAAGGCATGAGCCTTGAAATTATGCACCAACTTCGCACTGCGGGCATTGATGTGATTTCAGGCGGCAATCATATTTGGGACAATTTCAAGTTTCACGAAGTTCTGCGGAACGAAACAAACGTGTTGCGCCCTGCCAACTACCCGAAGGGCACATATGGCACAGGTTTTGGCACTTACAATCTGCCGAATGGACTTGGGAAAATCGGCGTGATCAATCTTCAAGGCAGAACATTCATGTACACCATTGATTGCCCGTTCCGCACAGCCGATTGGGTATTGGAAAAAATGAAGGGTGTCAAATACATCATCGTCGACATGCATGCGGAAGCCACTGCTGAAAAAGCTGCATTAGCATGGTATCTTGATGGACGTGTTTCGGCAGTGATGGGCTCTCACTCGCATGTGCCGAGCAGCGACGAGCGGATTCTTCCAAAAGGAACAGGCTTCTGCACCGATGTGGGCATGACAGGTCCTTACGACTCCGTGATTGGTATGGTCACGAAATCCGCCATCGACCGCTTCATCTACCAAACACCGCACAAATACGAATGTGCCAAGAACGACGTGCATTTATGCGCAATGGTGATTAGACTTGACGCCGAAACAGGCAAGTGCGTGCATTTAGAGCGCGTGATTTTTCCTGAATTTGTCAAATCGACCCTTGGACGCACACCTGAAGCAAAAGTCGAGCCCATCTCTTGAGGCTACGCTGCCGACGATGCAGTAACGGAACGATGTGCCTCGATGAGTTGCATAAGAGCCTCTTTCGCCTTGCCAGTCTCAATCACTTCTTTGGCTTTCTCAAATCCTTCTTGCATTGTCTCGGCTTTTCCGCCAACATAAATCGCCATGCCGCTGGCGTAAACGGCGGCGTCGCGTTTGGCTTCATCGGCGCGATTCTCAACAATATCCCACACGATTTTAACGCTTTCTTGCAAACTGCCGCCTTGCAACTCTTCTAATCGTCGGCGTTTGAACCCGAAATCTTCTGGGTGAAGGGTATAACTGGTTACAGACGCATTTTTCAGTTCGGAGATGTAAGTCGCGCCGCAAATGTTTGGTTCATCAAGCGAAATGCCCTCTTTGGTTGCACCATTGACCACGACGCAATGCTCTGAGCCGCGCTGACGCAAGACTTGGGCAAACACGCCTGTGAGCTCTTTGTCGTAGACGCCGACCAGCTGGCGCGTGATGAGCGCGGGATTTGCAAGCGGTCCAACCATATTAAAAATCGTGCGAATGCCCAACTCGCGTCGTGCTTGCGCCACCGACTTCATGGCTTTGTGATAATTTGGTGCATAAAGAAATGCGTAACCAGTTTTATCAAAAACGGCTTTCGTTTGCTCAGGAGTCAAATTGATGTTGATGCCCAACGCCTCGAGCACATCGGCACTGCCGCATTGGCTTGAAATGGAGCGGTTGCCGTGTTTGGCGATTTTCACGCCTGCCGCATTGGCAATGATGGAAGCAACCGTCGAGATGTTGAACGTGCCGCTGGCGTCGCCACCTGTGCCACATGTGTCAATCGCTTCGGGGTGCAAGTCAATTTTCTCCATTCGGCTCAGCAAGGCATTAACCGCACCATAAATTTCTTCAATGGTCTCTCCCTTTTGTCGGAGCAGAACAAGAATCGCCGCAATGACCGCGTCAGAGGCTTTACCTTCCATCACCTCGCTGACCATCGTTTCCATTTGCGTGCTTGTCAAATTCATTCCATTAATGAGGGCTACGACGGCTTCTTTCGGAGTCATTTATTGTAATTGTTTGAGTTGTGAAAATACTTCATCACACTCATCACTTGTGTTGTAGAAGTGAGGCGAAAATCGCAAATAATTTTCTCTCAACGAAATTTCTATGCCGCGCGCCGTAAGCGTTTTGAACACTTCTTCGGCGTTGTTGAGATTTTTAACCGAGATAATTCCCGACCGATTCGCGCGTGCTGGATTGCATACCACTTCAAATCCGCCGTGAATTAAATTGTTGGAGAAGTATTCCGAGAGCGATAAAATTTTTTCGCTAATGGCGTCAATTCCGATTTCCTCGAAGAGTTCAAAGGCGGCGTTCATGCCCACAAGCCCTACCCAGTTGTAAGTGCCAAGTTCGTAGCGTGAAGCATCTTGTTTGAGCGGCTTATTGTGATAGGAAAAATCCCACGCCTCTTCAACGCTAAGCCAGCCGACGAAAACGGGATTGAGCCGCGCCAACAGGTCATCGCTAAAATACGCCACGCCCGTGCCCATTGGCGACATGCCCCACTTGTGCGCCCCTGCCGCTAAAAAATCGACCTTCCTACAATCAATCGGCATTGCGCCTAAGGCTTGAATCGCATCTATCGAGAGCAAACAATTTTTTCGCCGACACACTTCTGAAAGTTCATCAAGGTTCAAACGAAAGCCCGAAAGAAACTGCACATAACTTAGCGAGACAAGGCGCGTTTTCGGCGTAATGCTTTTTTCAAGTTCATCAATGCGAATTTCCCCGTCATGGTCTTTCAAAAAATCAATTTCAACGCCTTTTTTTCGGAGTGCAAGAAACGGCTGAATGTTCGACGGAAACTCGCGTTCATAAAGGAGCACACGCTCGCCGTGCTTCCAATCAAGCCCTTGCGCGAGCAGGTTCAAGCCGTAACTCGTGTTAGGAACAAAAGCAAGGTTTCGCACATCGGCATGTAGCATTCGGGCAAGTCGCTCGCGTAAGGCGTTGAGCGTTGGCATTAAGGTTGTGAAGTAATTTTCCACATCGGTTTCGCTTCGCTCTTTGAGAAAGGCTTCGATGGCGGAAACCACGCGACGCGATAAGGGCGAAACAGCG
>CALKXI010000111.1 GCA_938003965.1 uncultured Chlorobiales bacterium | reverse complement strand
TATGTTGTAATGTTTGCGATACTCTTTGTTACGGTTTACTTATCGGGCGATATTTACGCACTGTCGCCGTCGCTCGCGATGCTAATTGTTCCATATCTCATTCGCTTTTCAAAATCTGATTCAAAGCCGAGCGCGAGCCATTGGGCGATATGGTTCTTGTTCGGCGTCGGAATCATGCTTGCGCATTTGATTCGATCACATTCGGCGACCGCAATCCTCCTCGTGTTCGGCGTGCTCTTGTTCTTTGAAAAGCGTTGGACCGTGCGCGAAAAACTGTTGAGCCTTGTGGTCATTGCAGTTGGAATGTTAGCGGTGCAAGTGTTTTTCAAAACGCGCTATGCCGAACGCGATGCCTACCTTGCGAAACTTCAACCTAATTATGTTGTGCCGCCGCAAGTGCATCCGTTTTGGCACAATGTTTATATTGGCTTCGGTTTTTTAGACAACGACTACGGCATTCGTTACCAAGATGAAATCGGCTTCAGAAAAGCGAGAGAAATTTCGCCGACGGTATTTTTGCTTGGTGATGAATACGAGCGCATTTTGAGAGAAGAAACGTTCGCGCTGATAAAGAAAAATCCACTCTTTGTGATTCGGACACTATCAGCAAAAGCGGGCGTGATTGGGTTTTACCTTTTGCTCTTTATGAACATCGGGCTTTTTTGTGCCTTGCGTTACGGGCTGAATTGGCAGATGGAAGTTGCATTGCTCTCGGGAATAGCGTTTAATGCGCTTCCGGGGCTGTTGGCTGTGCCGTATATCCCATATTTGACGGGCAGTTTTGCCTTTGCTGTCATGTATGGTGCGATGCAACTTGACCACGCATTGAAGAAGGGCTTTCTAAAATTTTCAAAACTTAAACCTGTTTCAAACTAATGGGACGCATTTTCGAGAAACGAAAAGAAAAAATGTTTGCGCGCTGGGCGAAAATGTCCAAAGCGTTTACCAAAATTGGGCGTGAAATTGCGATTGCGGTCAAACTTGGTGGACCAGACCCAGAAAACAACCCACGCTTGCGTCGAGCGATTCAAAACGCTAAGAGCGTCAATATGCCCAAAGACCGCATTGAGAACGCCATCAAGCGTGCTTCATCGAAAGAAGAGGCGGATTTTCAAGAGCTTGTCTATGAAGGCTACGCGCCCCACGGCATTGCATTGATTGTTGAAGCGGCGACTGACAATCCCACGCGAACCGTCGCCAATGTGCGCATGCACTTCAACCGTCATGGTGGTTCGCTGGGTGCGAATGGCTCAGTCTCGTTTATGTTCGAGCGCAAAGGCGTTTTCAAAATCAACCCCACAGGAAGAAATCTCGAAGAATTAGAGCTCGAGCTGATTGACTACGGCGCGGAAGAATTTTTGGTCGAGGAAGACGACGTGCTCATTTACACATCGTTCAACGACTTTGCCACGATGCAAAAACACTTGGAAGAGCAAAAAATCGAGGTGCAACTTTCTGCCTTGCAATACATTCCGACTACAACGACTGAACTTTCCGAAGAACAGGAAAAAGAAGTGATGCAACTCATCGAGGCGCTTGAAGAAGACGATGACGTGCAAGCGGTCTATCACAACATGAAGTGAGCAGAGGAATGAAAATAAACTTGAACAATGAAAGTCTATCTTCTCAAAACCAAGGGCAAGGGCGTTGTTCCCGATTACATTCAAGTGCGAGACGAAAATCAAAGCATTATTGGCTACTTCAAGGCAAGTAACATCGAAAAGGGATTAGACGAAATCCGCCTTGATGACCCTGAACGGCGCAAGGCAGCGGCAGCGATTTTTGAAAAATTGGAATTCGGAAAAATGATTCAAGCCGAACTCTGATGAAACAAGACGCCCAATTTGAAGCTTGATTGCGCAACAATTTGTTGCGGCTATGGCTGGCGGGCGTCGTTCTCAATTCCCTCATTTTGTTCTGGAGTGATGTAGAGAAATTCCCCATAGCACACTTGCTTCTCATCGTGCACATCTTGGCAGGGCTGAACGCGGGCGTCAGTGCTGCAATTTATGTGCTCGCTATGCGCTACAAGCAAAAGCGTAATTGAGAACCGTGAAATAAACTTTTTAACTCTAACAAACAAAGCGAGATTGCGAGCAGAGCGTGTGTATGGGCGAGTTCATAAAGACAAACGCTATGGTCGATTTGTTCTGTAAGTGCCTAAAAAATAAGCACTTAAAAACTTGACAAAATCGTTTCAAACAAGAAGGAAAATGTTGGTAACGCTTCATTTGCGCTGTAACTTTGCAATAGTTTCAGTGAAGTTAATCTCCGTTTAGGATGAAAGTTCAAGGAAACAGCATACAATCTATCGCTAAGAAGTTCTGGAGATTTGTTGAAGTCTACATCTTTGTGATGATGTCAACAGTTTCTGGAAGTGCGATTACGAAAGATGTTGTTTTTGCCAAGTCGAAAGCAAAAGATAAGACTTTGCAAACGGGCATTGAACTTTTCACCACATGCTACTCTGCGCCGCCACACGCCGCAAACACTCCGAATCTTGAATACGAAGATCAGGTAGAATCCGCAACTTGTGGGCGCGTTGTAGCGCAACGAACTTTCAAGACTTCACTCAGCGCCATTGAAAAAGGATGCGTCATTGAAGAAAAAGAACATTTCACTTATGCTGCATGGGTTTTTGAAACACGCATGAGCGCATTTTGGCATCAGTATGTGTTTCAAGAACACGTGCGGCACCATCTTCCGCTAAATCTCGCTACGGAAAATATTCCTCTCTTAATTTGATCTCCTCCCCCTCCTGCGCGTTTTCGACATTTTGTTTGACGAGAAGAAAATGAAGTTCTTGCTTATCAAGTCGGGGTCGCGAAAAAGTTTGTTTCAGAAAGATTCCAAATAAGAGTGGTTTGTAATGCGAATGCGAAAAATGAACAACGCATTGCGCAAGCGTCGCTACAAGAGTTTTTATCTGTTCTTTTTAGGAGAATAAACACTTCAAACACTAAATACTCTTTGAAAGGAGAATAACTATGAATAAGTCTCACATAAGAGGGCTATTTTTCGCTCTGGCGTTTGTAAGCGCGCTCTCGATTGCTGGCTGTTCCGATGACGGCAGTAATACAGGACCGCAGGGGCGTGTCGTTATTGAAGGGTCAGTTACCTTCACTTACAACGGTCAGCCGATTACCGATGCGGCAAATTGGCCAAATACGATGGATACCAGTGCCGCATTTCCGGGCAGAATGAAAATTGCATTTGTGCCACTCGATCCTGCCACACGTCAACCGCGCCAAGGTCCAGTTTCTGGTATTCCTGGTTTAGGCAACGCACCGGGCATTCAATTCAGCGAGTTGCAAAATGGCGTTTATACCTTCACTTCCGAAATTGGACGTGATGGAAACGGGACGGTGATTGCATCGTTACCGAAAGACATTTACGGCGTGTATCCAACATATGTCAATCCGTTCTACACAGGGCAAGCCTCGCAACAGTTCCTTACTGGGGGCGTGGTCGCCGATTTGCGCAATCAAACGCGTGCAACTGTTCAGGACCAAGTTGAAATCAAAGTTGCCGAAGCGTTGATGCAGTCAGGACGCGCAGGAACCGCAACGCTTTCAGGCACGGTTACTTCAACCACTGGCACTGCGAATTGGCCAAATGCGCCTGTCGGACCGCCACAAGCATGGGCGAACGGTTCTGAATTTCTTGCCATTATGGGCGAGCGCCAAGGCGCACCACCTGGTCCGCCTGCCATTTTCATCATTCTCGATAAACCTGCATCAGGCAACTCGGTAACATATGCGAGAAATCTCCCATTAGGCACATATCGAAATGTGAAAATTTATCGGTTCAGAGTGAACTCGGCAGTGCCTGGCGGATTTGAAACCGTGTCGGTGCTGGCGGAATTCCGCCATCCGATTACGCAAGAAAACAGCATGACGATGGACAATACGAATCGTCAAGGCGTGTGGAACGCGACGATTGCACCATAAAAATTGGACGGAAGTGGTGTGGGCGAAGCGCAAGAAGGCGTTTCGCCCTTTTTGCTTGGTTGTGCGAACATTTTTCTTAACCCTTTTCAAGGGAGAACAACTATGAAACGAGTTGTCGTTTTCACCTTTCTAATTCTGCTCGGAGTACGAGACGGAATGGCCGAAGACGAGAAAGTCGGAAGGCTAAAAGGAATGGTTCGGGATTCAGAGAAGAATGAAGCGATTGTCGGAGCAACAGTGATGCTGAGCAACACGAGACTCGGCACAAGAGCCGATGAAATGGGACGCTTTGAACTCTCTTCGGTGCCGACAGGAGTCTATGAAGTAAAAATTTCAGCGGTTGGCTACAAGCCAAGATTTCGTCAAGTGGAAATTCGTGCGGGTCAAACGACGATGTTAGATATACATCTTGTTGCCACAGGCGTGAGCGGAGAAGAAGTGGTCATTTCTGCGACACGTTATGAGCAAAATTTAGTGGAACTGCCCGTTACAACCAGTGTGGTTTCAGCCTCTCAAATTGCCTCGCAAGTTGTGCCATCGATTGACCGTGTGCTTGAAACTGTGCCAGGTGTCGATGTTACGCGCTCGGGCGGAGCAGGTGCATCAAACTTACAAATTCGAGGCTCACAAGGCTTTACAGGTGGCGGACTCAGCACTCGTGTCATGATGCTTTACGACGGATTTCCAATGAACTCTGCTGATGCAGGGTCGGTTGATTGGCAAACGGTGACTGCAACCAATCTCTCTCGCCTTGAAGTGGTCAAGGGTGCGTCGTCTTCGCTCTATGGCTCAGCGGCAATGGGCGGCGTTATCAATGCGATTAGCCTCGTTCCCAACGACCTGACCATCAAAGCACGAGTGATGAACGGAATGTATGACGACCCACCGCCAACAGTGAACCGATTCCCCGGAATCAATCGCCCGATGTTTTCGTCAAGCATGCTGATGGTGGGAGACCAGTTGGGAAGTCTATCATACAATCTAACTTACTTACGCAATCGTGATGAAGGCTATCGCGAAGCAGGCGACCTTCGCACCGACGATATCAAACTGACCTTGCGATATAATCTTGGTGAAACACAGTATCTGCAGCTGACAGGAATTGCCAACTGGTCGGAAGGTGGTATTGCGTATCAATGGACAAACCGAATCAACGCATTGGGCACGCCGCCAGGACCAGTGTTCAAAGGCAATGGCGAACCCTTGCTCGATGCAAATGGCAATCAAATTTTAGGGCAGTTCTTTTTAGGCGATGACCAAAAACAAACAACCAATCAACTCCTTGGCGTAACCTACATGAACATGCTCAACGCATCAGCAAGTTGGGAGACAAAGCTTTATTTCAGTCGCACAACATTTCTCATCAAATACTACCCAACTGAACGACCGGAATTCCAACAGTTCGATGCGCAAGGCAATTTCTTAGGCAATTATCAAAAGTATTCCTTTGGGCGCGTCATTCGCCGACCCTACGACCCGAACGACCCAACCACGTTCAACGATTCCGATGCACGTCGCTACGGCGGACGCACGTCGCTTTACTGGATGCGCGATAAGCACAAACTCACCACAGGCGTCGAGTTCAATCTCAATGACGTACGCTCAACGATTTACACCACGACATCGGATTTGAATCTCGGCGTCTTTGCGCAAGATGAAATCGCGCTCACCGAAAAATTCAGAGTAACGGCGGGAATTCGTCTTGACTGGAATAAAGTCAATCAAGACCAAGTTACCTACATCGACCAACTCATCAACATTCAAGAAGGCAGAACTGAAATTCGAACCGACGACATTATCACCAAGTCGCTTTGGCAACTTAGCCCGAAACTTGCTATGAATTATATGTTCAACGAAGAGTTTTCGGTTCGCGCTTCGGTCGGAAGAAGTTTCCGCGCGCCTTCCATCGGAGAGCGATTCGTTACGCAAGCTGGATTCTTTTTAGGTAATCCGAACCCTGCCCTCGACGCAGAACGGCTGACAAGCTACGAAATCGGTCTCTACAAAAGTTTCTCGCGCTACTTCACGATTGATATTGCAGGATATGTCAATCACTACTCGAACTTGATTGAATCGACAAATATCAATCCAAATGCAAGCGTGCTCGATGTTTCGTCAAGTGTCTTTCAGTTCTTCAATGTGGCAAGCGCGGATATTCGCGGTATAGAAGCGTCTATCACTTCGCAACCGTTCGAACAGTTGCAACTGCAAGTTAATTACAATTGGATGAGAGCAACAGGGTCGTTTCCGGACAATGTGCTGGGCGGAAATAAGAACCCCGAAAAGTATAAAAACTGGTTGCCATATCGCCCTGAACACAATTTTTCGTTCCGTGTTGAACTTGCCTTCAAAAACCTCGCGATTTGGCGACTGCGTGCGCCTGAACAGCTCTCTGGATTAAGCATTAACTACAGTGGCCGCTATGTGAGCCGAATCAATGCCGTACGCATTGCAGCAAACTCGGAAGGGATTGACTATCCGGGCAACTTTTTCGTGATGAATGCGGGCTTTCGCTGGCAATTCTTCAATGACCGATTTGCTGCGGTTGGCACGGTCATGAACTTAGCGAACACGCAGTATGAAGAGCTAGAACTCTATCGCGCACCTGGACGCAGTTTCAACATTGGCTTCGAGTTCAATTATTGATTCTCGAGAAGCGTGTAGTATCTGTTCTTTTCTCCTCAATTAGCGAAAGAAACGGCGGGAAATGGTCCAAAAAGACCTGAAATATCGTGCAGTGGTTATATGCCGAAAGTGAGTCTGATTCACAGATGAGCAGTAGGCAATCTTCGGAACAGCGATGGTTATGCGATATTCTGTGCTCTCGCCGTTTCAAGTTTTTCGATGTGTTTGAGATGTTAATCGCACGCCGATTGTCGTGGAGACCTATCACGACTCTAAGAACGGACAATGCCAAGGGCAGAAAAACCAACCTCAAAATTACCGCTTTCCTCTCTACAAGGTTTTCTTATCTTTGCGTTCTTATTCTCGTAACACAAACTGCGAGTTGAATGTCAAGACCCATACGCGTATTGATTGCTAAAGCAGGATTAGACGGACACGACCGTGGTGCGAAGGTTATTGCCGCCGCCTTGCGTGATGCAGGCATGGAAGTCATTTATACAGGCTTGCGTCAGACGCCAGAGATGATTGTCGAAGCCGCTTTGCAAGAAGACGTTGACGCGATTGGAATCAGCATTTTAAGCGGCGCGCACATGACGATTTTTCCGCGCGTTCTTGCCTTGATGAAAGAAAAAGGCTTAGACGATGTGCTGCTGACAGGCGGTGGAATTATTCCCGAAGAAGATGTTGAGAAACTCACCCAAATGGGTGTCGGAAAACTCTTTACGCCTGGTGCCAACACCGAGGAAATTGCAACCTACATTCGCACATGGGTTGAGAACAATCGCACAACAAAATTGGTCTAAAAGTCAGCCAAACCACACGACTTGATAACCACAAAACACGATACAATGCTCAAATTTCTGACCAAAATTTTCGGCACGAAGCACGATAAAGACATCAAGCGCATTGCGCCAATTGTCGATAAGATTAACGCCTACTACCAAGAATTTCAATCGCTTTCCGACGACGAGTTACGCGCTAAGACGGCTGAACTCAAAGCGCGCATCAAAGCGCACTGTGCCGAAACTGAAGCGGCGCTTGCCGACGAAAAAAAGAAGCTGGAAAACCTCGACCTCACCTTCGATGAAGTTCAAGCTATCAAAGATGAAATTGAATTGCTTGAAAAGCAACTGCACGAAGAGACTGAAGAAATTTTGAACGAGATTCTTCCCGAAGCCTTTGCGATTGTCAAAGAAACCTGCCGCCGCCATGTCGGAAAAGAATGGCAAGTGGTAAGCTCAACGATTCGTTGGGATATGATTCCTTACGACGTGCAACTCATCGGTGGCGTGGTGCTACACGAAGGCAAAATTGCGGAAATGGCAACAGGTGAAGGCAAAACCCTTGTGGCGGTTCTGCCAACATTTCTCAACGCGCTGACAGGGCGCGGCGTGCATGTAGTGACTGTCAACGATTACCTTGCCAAGCGCGACTGTGAGTGGATGAAACCGATTTATGAATTTCACGGACTAACCGTCGGTGTGATTCTCTCCGAGATGGATTCCGCTACGCGCAAACAGATGTATGCTTGCGATATTACCTTCGGCACGAACAACGAATTCGGCTTCGATTATCTGCGCGATAACATGGCAACTTCAAAAGAGGAAGTCGTTCATCGCAATTTCAATTACGCTATTGTCGATGAAGTCGACTCCGTTTTAATTGACGAAGCGCGAACCCCGCTCATCATTTCAGGACCTGTTCCGCACAGCGATAACTCCAAGTTTGAGGAAATGAAACCTAAAGTCGAGCGGCTCGTGCGTGCCCAGCAAAACCTGGTCGGCAAGTTGCTTGCTGATGCTGAACGCTACCTAACCGAAAAGGAAAAAGCCGCCAAAGATTGGGAGTTTCAAGCAGGACTCGCCCTGCTTCGTGCTAAACGCGGACAGCCGAAAAACAAAAAATACCTTAAACTTATCGGCGAGCCAGGCAACATGCGCCTGATGCAAGCCGTCGAGAACAAGTTTCTCAAAGACAACGCCAAAGAAATGCACAAGGTCGACGAAGAACTCTTCTTCGCCATTGACGAACGCTTCCATACGATTGACCTCACTGAAAAAGGACGCAATTTTATCGCAGGCGAAACCCAATCCGCCGATATGTTCGTGCTTCCCGACATTGGCACTGAACTTGCCAAAATCCAACAAGAAAACTTAACAGAAGCCGAAAAACAGCACAAGAAAGACGAACTCTATCGCCTTTACTCTGAACGCTCTGAACGAATCCACAATGTCTCGCAACTCTTAAAAGCCTATTCGCTCTATGAACGCGATGACGAATATGTGGTTCAAGATGGCAAGGTTTTAATTGTTGATGAATTTACAGGACGGATTCTGCCAGGACGTCGATACAGCGATGGACTTCACCAAGCCATTGAAGCCAAAGAAGGCGTCAAGATTGAAGGCGAAACCCAAACGATGGCGACCATTACGCTTCAGAATTATTTCCGCCTCTACAAAAAACTCGCAGGCATGACAGGCACAGCGGAAACCGAAGCTCCAGAGTTTTTTGAAATCTACAAACTCGATGTCGTGGTAATTCCAACCAACAAGCCTGTCATCCGACAAGACCTTGAGGATAGGATTTACAAAACAAAGCGTGAAAAGTATAACGCCGTCATTGCCGAAATTGAAAGACTACGCGAAAAAGGTCAGCCTGTTTTGGTTGGAACAACAAGCGTCGAAGTCTCTGAAACGCTTTCGCGCATGCTCAAAGCTCGAAAAATTCCGCACAACGTCTTAAACGCAAAACAGCATGCTCGCGAGGCGGAAATTGTGGCACAAGCAGGGCAAAAAGGTGCCGTTACAATTGCAACCAACATGGCAGGGCGCGGCACCGACATCAAACTCGGTGAAGGCGTCAGAGAACTCGGAGGCTTGTTTATTCTCGGCACAGAACGGCACGAATCACGACGCATCGACCGCCAACTTCGCGGACGCGCCGGCAGACAAGGCGACCCTGGCACATCGGTTTTCTTCATCTCCCTCGAAGACGACCTGATGCGCCTTTTCGGCTCGGAACGCATCGCTGCCATCATGGATCGACTGGGACATCAGGAAGGAGAAGTCATTCAGCATAGCCTCGTTACCAAATCCATCGAGCGCGCGCAACGCAAGGTTGAAGAACAAAATTTTGCCACGCGCAAACGCTTGCTTGAATACGACAACGTCATGAACCAACAGCGCGAAATCGTTTATGCCCGACGTCGCAACGCGCTCTTTAAAGACCGTCTCCGATTGGAACTCTTTAGCTTGTTAAAAGACTATGCCGAACAACTTGCTGCAAAGTATTACGACAACGTCGAGATTGACCAACTCCGCGAACAGCTCCTGCGCGAACTCTCGGTCGAGGTTTCTTTCACCGAACAAGAGTGGCAAAAGTTAGGTAAAGAGGGCGTTGCGGATAAAATCTATCAAACGGCGGCAGAGTTCTACAAGCGCAAAGAAGAACTTCTCGGCAGCGACATGATGGGGCGCATCGAAAGATTCGCAACCCTTACCGTCATTGATGAAAAGTGGCGCGAACACTTGCGCGATATTGACGACATCAAAGAAGGCATCAACCTTCGTGCTTACGGACAAAAAGACCCGTTGCTCGAGTATAAACAAGAAGCGTTCAAACTCTTCGTCGATATGCTCGAATCGCTCGGCTCTGAAACGCTCTCATTGGCGTTCAAACTCTATCCAACCGTCGCGCCGTCGCAATCACAAGCGCAGCTGCCCAAAGAGCCGAAATCCAAAATCCGCCGCGAGCGATTAGTCGCCACACACGCCGAAGCGACGAGTGCCTATTCGGTTGCATCTGCGCAAGGTGCGCGAGGCGATGTCGAGACCGAAGAAGCCCCGAAGCAAATGCCCATTCGCGTTGAAAAAGCACCAGGACGAAACGACCCGTGCCCCTGCGGAAGCGGCAAAAAATACAAACACTGTCACGGCAAAGCGTGATGCAACAACGTGAAACTGGGGAAAAATTGAGGGCTGAAAAATCAGTCCTCAATCGCTTAAACTTGCACAACACACCCAAAAAAGCCGAAAAAACGAAAACCTTTTTGAGCAACCGACCATCTGCAATGAACCCGATACAACGAGGCATCATTCTGACTGTTTCTCTCGCGCTTCTCAACCTGCCTGCCGTTCAAACGCTAACAGCACAAGAGACGGAACAACACTTCGCACCTAAGTTTAACACGCTCTTTCAAAAAAGTATGCTTCAAAAAAAGGGCGATGTGCTCAAAGAACAAGAAATCAAAGCCTCCGTGCTTAAAGTAGAGCCGCGCGGCAATAACAAAGTTGTCATGGAACTTGAATTCGACGAGCCGAAAGTCATCAGTGAATCTCTGCCCGATGGCTCAAGCGTTCAACGCATTGAGGTGGAAAAGCGGTCGTATCAGAATGAGCATGTCGTTTATCCAATTCCGTATTTCACTTATGAAGTGCAAGGAAAAATTCTTTCAGCACGGATTGTGAGTGTAGCAGGGCAGGGGTCTGTGCGTTTGACGCTTCCGTTCAATTCAGAAGCCGAAAATGATACGCCAATCGGCATGCCAAAAGAAGAAACCTACGAGCGTAAGCGAACGATTAAGCCGAGCGATGTTTATCCCAAAAAGCAACTTGATTGGTTCTTTGCAGGCTCAATGCGCGGCACCGACATTTCTATGCTTTCGGTTTCGCCCTATCTGTATAATCCAAACACAAAGACGCTTTCCTACACAAAAAAAGTTACAGTTGAACTCACGCTCGGCACAGAGCATCAAGACGCATCGCAGTTCAAAATCGGCATAGATGAAAAAGAACTGCTAAGCAAAATGCCCGCCAAGCGCGAGCGATTTAAGCCAACCTTAGTTCAGTCGAATACAGTTGTGCCAACTCAACAAATGCTGTTCAATAATGGCACGAACATAATTCCAAATGCGCAACTTGCGAAGCCGTATTCAGGTTTGCCGGTTGTGCCGAAGTATCGAATCATCGTCAATGAAGATGGACTCTACCGTATCGGATTCTTCGAACTTTTAGATGGAGGCTTGCCGCCCGATTTTTTCAGTGCCGACCCAAGAACCTATCGGATTTTCAACAAAGGTAGAGAAATCCCAATTTTGGTGCGCGGCGAAAATGATGGACGCTTTAATCGTGATGACTTCATTGAGTTCTTTGGAGAGCGTCATCAAATTGGCGGCAAAGACCCCATGCGCCCCGATATGTATCGCGACCCCTTCTCCGAAGAGAATGTTTATTACCTCTACTGGGAGCAAACCCTGACGCCGCAAAATCGCGGACTTCGCTTGACGGAAATTTCGGGCGAGATTCGCACGCCCATCGCGCCTAATTCACCTTTCTTTGCAGGCGGCACGCTCTTTCGCTCGTTCCGTAGCACCTTGCACTTCGAAGCCGATGCAGACGACGAGCCAGGAAAATTTTTCATCGCCGGCGGAGATACCACCGATATTCGCGTCGTCGTCAACACCGAAAATCGATTAAGCGGATTCTACGATTCCATTCGCACCCAAGCCTATCGCCGCACGCGCAATCATTCGGATTCACGCGATAAAATTTTCTGGACGCAAATATCGCTCAACCGACGCATCGATTTCAACATTCCCATTCCCTATCCTGATATTCAGCTCAATCCCATTACCCTTAACGAAGATTTTATCGATGTTGAAGCTGCCTTTCACGGCATTAGCCGAGTTGGCGGACTTTCCAACAGCCAGAACATTGCCGCGGTATCACTTAACACGATACGAATCATGACCGCAGAGTGGGGACGAGGCGCAAACTCTCAAATCCCACATATCCAAAAAATTCGCTT
>CALKXI010000110.1 GCA_938003965.1 uncultured Chlorobiales bacterium | reverse complement strand
GGTGTCATCATTTGCGGCGTGCTGATTGCGCGAAATGCGATAGACGATTACGGCAAGTATCTCGCTTACGGCGTTACGGTTGCGATTGGTATCTATGCCTTCGTCAATGCGGCGGTGGCGTGCCACCTCGTGCCGACGACGGGCTTGCCCATGCCCTTCGTCAGTTACGGCGGGAGTGCGGCACTCTTTAACGCCTTCGGCGTGGGCTTGCTTATTAGCATCTCGCGAGAAAAGAAACGGCAGGAAAAGAAAAAAGCCGCAAGCGCAGGAATGAACGTTGAAGACAGCGAAAGCAAAAGCAGTATGAAACAGGCAACCGATTTTTGATGTGAAAGTTTTGCTGACAGGTGGCGGCACGGGCGGACATTTGTTTCCAGCAATCGCGATTGCCGAAGAAATTTTACGGCAAAAGCCCGAAGCCAAAATCGCCTTTGCAGGCACAGAGCGCGGCATTGAAGCGACCGAAGTTCCAAAGCGAAATTTCACGCTTCACTTGATTTCAGCCGTCGCCTTTAAGCGAGGCTATTCGTTAAAATCGCTCTTTGAAAATTTGAAGTTTCCGTTTCGCTTGATGCAAAGCATTGACGAAGCAAAAGAGTTGCTCGAGCAAGAAGAGCCGGACGTGGTGATTGGAACAGGTGGGTTTGTGAGTTTTCCTGTCGTGTGGGCAGCGCAAGACTTCGGCATTCCAACCTTGATTCAAGAACAAAATGCAAAGCCGGGTTGGGCAACGCGCTGGCTTGCGGCACGTGCCGACGAAGTGCATCTCACATTTGAAAGTTCGCGGCACTATTTCTCAAAGCGCATGCCGTGCGTCATGACGGGCAATCCAACTCGACGCTTTGAACTCGTCGCGCCCGAAGAAGCACGATGTTTTTTCAAGGTTAATCCAATGCGAAAAACCTTGCTTGTATTTGGCGGCAGTTTGGGCGCGCGAAGCCTGAACACAGCGATTGAAAAGCGACTCGATGATTTGCTCACGCGTGTCAATGTGATATGGCAAATTGGCAAAACCGACTACGAAGCCGTTGCAACGCGCGTTCAGCCAAAAGAAAATTTATGGTTGAGCGCGTTCATTGACCGAATGGACTTGGCATACTCGGCGGCGGATTTAGTGCTCTGCCGTGCGGGCGCATCAACGATTGCTGAGCTGACCAACATCGGCATGGCGTCGGTGCTTGTGCCGTATCCTTTCGCGGCGGATAATCATCAATACTTCAACGCCAAAGCCTTGTCGGAAAAAGGCGCGGCAATCTTGATTCCGAATGATGAAATCAGTAGCGATGAATCTTACAAAAAAATTCTCTCGCTCCTTGAAGACGACGCAAAGCGAAAGGCAATGAAGCAAGTAGCAAAAACACTCGGCAAGCCAAACGCCGCCGAACAAATCGCACAAAGTGCAATACGGCTTGCAAGTCAAAAAATGGTAGAGCAATGATGAAACGATTGAAACAAGGACTGCTCGGCAGAATCAGGCACATTCATCTTGTCGGTATTGGCGGCGCGGGCATGAGCGCGATTGCCGAAGTCTTGCTCAACAATGGCTTGAAAGTGAGCGGCTCAGATTTGAACGCTAGCGATGTAACCGACCGATTAAAAGAACGCGGCGCAGTGATTACAATCGGACACGATGCGCAAAACATTGACGGCGCGGAAGTCGTCGCACATTCTTCGGCAGTGCGCGTTGATGAAAATCCTGAAACGCTTGAAGCGATGAAATTAGGGTTGCCGGTTGTCAAGCGCGATGAACTCTTAGGCGAAATCATGCGACGCAAAGCAGGCATTTGTGTTGCAGGCACGCACGGAAAAACAACGACGACCACGATGATTGCCACAATGCTTGCCGAAGCCAATCTCGAGCCGACGGCACTCATCGGTGGCGTGTCCGATTACTTTTTGAGCCTTGGTTCAGGTGGAAGCGCGCTCGTCGGCGATGGCGACTTGATGGTGATTGAAGCCGATGAATACGACCGAACCTTCTTGAAACTAACGCCAACGATTGCCGTGATGACCACGCTCGAAGCCGAACACTTGGACATCTACAAGGATATTGACGATTTGAAGCAAGCGTTCACAGAATTTGGAAACAAAGTGCCGTTTTATGGCGCAGTCGTTCTTTGCAATGATGAAGAAAATTTGCGTGCGATTCGTCCGAACTTAAAGCGCAAGACGATAACCTACGGGCTCAATGCTGATGCGGAGTTTCAGGCGATTGACATCGAGCAAGCGCAAACGTCGTTGAAGTTCAAGGTGATGCGGCGTGGTCAATCCGTTGGCATTGTCGGCATTGAAGCGGCGGGCATTCACAACGTCAAGAACGCGCTTGCCGCAATCGCAGTCGGCTTTGAAATCGGATTGAGTTTTGAGGACATTCGGCGGGGATTGGCAAAGTTCAAAAGCGTGCGTCGGCGGTTTCAGGTGCGATTTGAACGCGGAGAACATGCGCCGATGGTCGTCGATGATTATGCGCATCACCCGACCGAAGTTCGCGCAACGCTTGAAGCGGCAAAGTGCGGATTCAAGTCGCGAAAAGTGATAGCCGTTTTTCAGCCGCACCTTTACTCGCGCACGCGAGATTTTGCGTTAGACTTTGCATCGGCGTTAAGTCTTGCAGATAAGGTCATCATCACGGAAGTGTATGCGTCGCGCGAAAAAGCCGAAGATTTCAAGGGTGTATCAAGTTGTTTAATTGCAGATAAAATGTCAAACGCAATGGTCGTAGAAAAATCAAACTTGCTCACGGTGCTGAATAGCGAAGTCAAAAGCAACGAACTTGTGGTGATGATGGGTGCAGGCGACATCACGAAGTGGGCGGAAAAATTTGCAGAAGGATTGGAGAAAAAATATGGCAGTTAAGTTTCAATTAGCGTCGGTGCACTTGCCGCTCATTCTGGTCAAGGTTGCTGTATCAGGCAAGAAAACAAAGCGCATCATTTCAGCAATACTCGACACGGGCGCAACAGGGTGTGTGATTGCACAAAGTTTGGCAACGGATTTAGACCTGCCGCACCTTGATGTGCCGAAGAAAGAAAAATCGGCGCACGGCATCGGCGGAGAAATAAAGGTCGAGTTCGTCAAAGTATGCGCAGTTTCGCTCGACGGAATTACGATGAAAAATGTCAAAACCGCCGTCATGGATTTAAGCGTGATTGAGCAACAATTCAAAGCCACAGGGGTTACGGCGAAGAAAAAAGTGGATATGATTTTAGGATACCCATTCTTCAAAGGGCGAAAACTAACGATTGACTATAAGCGCAAAACATTAAGCATTCAGTAAGCAATGTTGAACTTGGAAGAACTCCGTCAAGCTGTTAGAGGTGAGGTTCAGTTGAACTACAATCTTGCGAAGTTTTCAAGTTTTCGTATCGGCGGCAATGCAGATGTATTTGTGTCGCCAAAAGATAAAGCCGATGTGCTAAGTGCCTTGAAGTTCTTTGAAAAAGTGAAACTGCCCTATCTCGTTTTAGGGCGCGGAAGCAACGTGCTCATCAGCGACAAAGGGGTATGCGGCGCAGTAATTTCGCTTCGCGAAAATCTCGAACAAGTTGAAGTCAAAGAAGAGGACGGAAGTGCCCTTGTTTATGTGGAAGCGGGAGCAGATTTGCCCGCGCTTGCCGCTGATATGCTCAAAAAAGGATATGGCGGATTGGAAAACTTATCGGGCATTCCGGGAAGTGTTGGCGGCGCGATTCTCATGAACGCAGGGGCTTACGGCAAAGAGATTTTTGAAGTCATTGAGAGCGTTGAGGTGATTCGGTGTGGTGAAATCAAAACCTTGAAACGTGAGGAAGTGGCGTATCGCTATCGTGGGACAGATTTGGAGAACGACGTCATTCTCTCTTGCACACTTCGGCTCAAAAAACTTTCTGCCAAAGAGCAAAAAGTGGCGATGGAAAACCGAAAGATGTGGATGGAAAAACGGCGAAACTCACAGCCGCTCACTTTGCCGAACGCGGGAAGCATCTTCAAAAATCCGCCGCCCGATGAAAACGGCAATCCACGATTCACAGGCGCGCTCATTGAGGCGTGTGGCTTAAAAGGCAAGCGAATTGGCGACGCGCAAATTTCTGAAAAGCACGCAAACTTCATCGTCAATCTTGGAAATGCAAAAGCAAGTGATGTTCTGGCACTGATTGAACTGACAAGAGCCGAAGTGAAAAGAAAATTCGGCGTCGATCTGGAATTGGAAATTAAACTGCTTGGAAAATTTGACTAAACGCAACGCACAACGCACGATGCCAAACTACATCGAGTATAACGACGGAGACGAGCCGAAGCACGAAGAAGTTAAAAGCGACGGCAGTTACGCTGAACCGATTGAACCCAAAGCCGAAATGCTCAACGGCGAAGAGCCGACCGCGCTTGATGAAGAAGCACAAACAAAGGAAGTGTTCGTGCGCAATAAAAGCGGATTCAAGCCGCCGAAAATGATGGTGTTTGTGGTGGCGGTTGTTGGGCTAATCGCAGTATTTGTTCTTTCAAAATTTTGGATGCGCGAATCCGAACTCACGCGCTTTATCGTGCAAGGCAATCGCATCAGCAAAACGGAAGAGATAGAACGCGCCTTGAATCGGTTCGTCGGAATGAAGATGAATGAGGTGAGTTTATCCGACATCGTCGATACGCTGCAATCAATGCCATACATTCGCAAAGTGATTGCAACAAAAGAACTGCCCGACGCCGTGCGCTTGCGTGTGCAAGAGCGACGACCAATTGCAATGGCGATAGTTGGCAAGGTGTTGAAACTGATTGATGAATCAGGTGTCGTGATGGACAAAAGCGAATTGGTGTTGGAATCCACACGCTTGCCGCTCTTGACAGGATTCAAAAAAATGGTTCGCGATAGCACAAGTGCGATAAGCAAACTTGATAGTGCAGAAACTGCAAACGCACTCAATTTTTGCAAAGCCTTGATGGAGACGAAATACGCCAAGATGCTGGTGAGCGAAGTGCGCATTGCTTCCGATAATCAACTTCATGTCTTCACGGCAGAAAGCGAGGCAACGGTCATTTTCGGAAACGACGACCATGAGCAACGGCTGAACAATTTTGAAATTTTCTGGAAGCAAGTCGTTGTCAAAAAAGGCTTGAAGCCATTCGAATATGTTGATGTCCGTTTTGACGGAAAAATTTTCGCAAAAGAACATGAGACAATAAACCCAAAACGAAAATCTCAAAACTGAAAACGAGGTGCACAGATGACGAATGGAAAAACGAAAGAACAATTTGTGGTTGGGCTGGATATTGGCACGACCAAAGTTTGCTGTGTTGTCGCCAAAAAAGATGAGTTTGGAAAAATTCATGTCTTAGGCGTTGGGAAATCGAAGTCGGAAGGATTGCAGCGTGCAACGGTGGTCAATATCAATCGCACGGTTGATGCGATTCGAGAAGCGGTGAACGAAGCCTCGCACACATCGAGCATTAAAATCAAAGGCGTGAATGTGGGCATTTCAGGCGAGCATGTGCAGTGCATTAAGTCGAGCGCGGAAATTACGATTAACCCGACGCAAATCGTCAATCACAACGATGTAATGCGCTTGGTCGAGAAGGCGAAGAAAAGTTTAGAGCATTTGAACATGGAGCGGCGTGTGATTCACTCCATTCCACAAGAGTTCATCGTCGACGACCAAGAGGGCGTTTTAGACCCGATTGGCATGGCTGGTCAATCCATGCGCGGAAGTGTCTATGTGGTGATGGGCATGATTAGCAAAATCCGAAACATTGAGCAGTGTATTGAAAAGGCAGGGCTTTCGGTGAATGGCATGACGTTTGAGCCAGTCGCATCGGGGCTGGCGGTTATTAAAGGACGCGAGCAAAAGAGCGGCGTCGTGGTGATTGACATTGGCGGCGGCACAACCGACATTGCGATTTATCGGCGTGGCGCGATTCGCTATTCCGAAGTGGTCAAAATTGCCGGCTGTGATGTAACAAACGATGTCGCAATTGGATTGCACACGCTGGAAGACGTTGCCGAAGAGTTGAAGGTCAAGCATGGATGCGCTTACTTTCCTGACCTAATTCACGATGAAGAAATTTTAGTCTCTGATTTGGAAGGGCGTCCGCCGAAGTCGTTCCGAAAATCTGTGTTGACGAACATTATCGAGGCGCGCATGACGGAGATTTTCGAGCGCGTGCGCGAGTCGCTGAAAAAATCAGGGGATTACCAATATCTCAATGCGGGCGCAATTATCACAGGTGGCGGTGCGTTACTTCAAGGCACGCAAAGTTTGGCGCAACAGGTTTTGGGGCTCGATGTTCGAATTGGCACGCCTGAAGGGCTTGACGGCGGAATGAAAGGCGAACTCAATTCGCCAAAATATGCTACCGTAGCAGGATTGGTCTTGCGTGCGTTTCGCGATATGCCAATCGAACAGCCGCCGCACGAAGCGGTCGAGGAAAACGAGCCTGAATTGGAGACCTCCAAGGCATCGTCAAATGAATCGCAAAAGAAATCTGACAAGAACATTTTTGATAGGGTCAAAGACTGGTTTGATCAAATTTAAGCGTTTGGAAAAAAAAGCAATTACAACAAAACAGACTGTCTCGGAAGAAAAGCGAAACTTTAATTCACAAAAAGAAATGTAAGGAGCGAGTAACTATGCCATTTGAATTAGACACAACCTATTCGCCACTCGGCGCAAAAATCAAAATCATCGGTGTTGGCGGATGCGGTGGAAATGCCGTCAATAACATGGTTGAACTCGGCATTGCTGGTGTGGAGTTTATCGCGTGTAATACCGACAGTCAAGCGTTATCTAAGTCGCTTGCGACACATCGATTGCAAATCGGTGGCAAAACAACCAAAGGGCTCGGTGCAGGGTTCAACCCTGAGGTAGGCAGGCATGCTGCAGAAGAATCACGAGAAGAAATTTCCGAGCTCATTCGCGGCGCGGATATGCTTTTCATTACTGCCGGTATGGGCAAAGGCACAGGCACAGGCGCAGCGCCCGTCGTCGCCAACATCGCTCGAAAACTGGGTATCTTAACCATCGCTATCGTAACCAAACCGTTTGAATATGAAGGTAAGCGCACGATGGAGACGGCTATGCGTGGCATCGATGAACTGCGAAAAGAAGTCGATACGCTTATCGTGGTGCAAAACGAAAAAATTTTGAGCATCGCAAATGGCGATTTGAGCGTCAAGCAGGCCTACAGCATCGCAAACGATGTGCTCTATCGCGCCGCTAAAGGCATCTCTGAAATTGTAACCAAACATGGTTTCGTCAATGTCGACTTTGCCGATGTGCGCAACATCATGTCCGATTCAGGCGACGCGCTTATGGGGTCGGCAACCGCTACAGGAGAAAACCGCGCCTTGCGCGCCGCAGAAGAAGCAATCTCGTCGCCGCTCTTAGACGGCGTTTCTATCAAAGGCTCTTCGGGCGTGCTCATCAACATTACAGGCGATGTAACGATGAGCGATATGAAAGAAGCGATGAGTTTTATTCACGAACAAGCAGGCGAGGGTGCAACGATCATTCACGGACATGTTGAAGACGAAACAATGAAAGGCGAAATCACGGTAACCGTAATCGCCACAGGCTTCAATAAAAACAAGAAACATTCAAGCACATCCGCAAAGCAAACTGAATTACAAG
Organism: uncultured Chlorobiales bacterium; assembly: GCA_938003965.1. Classification (GTDB taxonomy): domain Bacteria; phylum Bacteroidota; class Chlorobiia; order Chlorobiales; family Thermochlorobacteraceae; genus JANWWM01. The sequence continues at coordinate 19,951 of CALKXI010000110.1, read as the reverse complement.
TTATCCGACGCACAGAAACGAAATCGGCGCCAGTGCCACCCCCGATTTCAAATCCAATCGTCGGCGGAAAAATGGAACGCGTGGGTTCCGATGTGTTCGAGAAGAAAGATGAAAGTACACCAACCTTCATCAAACGTGGAATCCCGATGCCGCAACCGCTCACCAATAAGACCGGTGAAGAGCAAAATGAGCAAAAACCAAATGATGGAACCGTAGACAAAATTCGTAAGACGAATCCAGAGACGCCTGCATTTCTTAGAAAAATTATGGACTAAAATGGCTGAGCGATTGGTTAGGGTTCAAATACGTCGAATCCATCGACGATAGCCATGACAATTGTATTGGCGGGAACTGTGTCGGACTGCATCACTTGCTCAACAACGGCGCCCTCTTGCGCGACCAGCACCAAGTCGCCTTCCCCTGCGTCTTGCATATCAATGGCAATCATCTCGCGCTCATGGCGAAATGACCCATCAAGGTTTATTGGCTTGACAATAAGCAACTTTGCAGGACGTAATGCTTCATCTTTTTGTGTGGCAACCAGTGTGCCGATAACTTTACAAAGTGTCATGCGCCAGAGTTAGTTAAGGTGACTTTGCACCATTGATTTGAAGAGCGCAAAGGCTTCGGGAAGTTTAGATGCGTCTTTACCGCCAGCGGTAGCAAGGTGGGCTCTGCCGCCGCCGCCGCCTTGCAAAACCTTTGCTACATCGCCGATAAGTTTGCCAGCTTGCAAGTGCTTGGATGCAATTAAGTCGTCGCTGACCGTTGCCACAAGCGAGACTTTTCCTTCAATTACGCTCGCTAACAGTGCGGCACCAGACTTCATTTTGCCTCGTAAAGCTTCGCCCATCAAGCGCAGTTCGTCAGCACTCGAGGCAGAAACGTCGGTTGCCAAAATTTTCGTGCCACTAATTTCTTCGGCATGTGCTAAAAGGTTGTCCAACTGCGAAGTCGCAACTTCCATACGCAGTTTTTCCAACTGTTTTTCTAACGCTTTCCGCTCTTCAATCAACTTTGCCACTTTTGTTGGAATTTCATCTTCCGATTGCGCATTGAGCAACTGCTTGAGCGATTGAAGTTCGTTGAACTCTCTTCGGAACAACTCTTCGGCAGCTTTGCCTGTTACCGCTTCAATGCGACGAATGCCTGAAGCAATGCTCGATTCAGAAACAATTTTGAACAATCCAATCTGGCCGACATTGTCTAAATGTGTTCCGCCGCAAAACTCGATTGAGAAATTCGGAATTTCGAGCACGCGCACCACATCGCCATATTTGTCGCCGAAGAATGCAAGTGCGCCCATGCGTTTGGCTTCTTCAAACGGCACGCCTTCATGCTTGATAACTTTCTGGGCGGTGCGAATTTGTTCATTGACGAGCGCCTCGATTTGAGCAAGTTGTGCTTCACTTGGCTTTTCAAAGTGGCTGAAATCGAAGCGCAACCGCTCTGGCGTAACGAGTGAGCCTTTTTGTTGGACATGCTCGCCCAGAACCTTGCGAAGCGCCGCATGAAGCAAGTGCGTTGCCGTATGGTTTCGTGCTGTGTGCAATCGAGCATCACGGTCGACTTTGGCTGCCACATCTTTGGAAAGCATAGAAAACTCAAAGTCCGAAACCTCTACCTCTTTACCGCCAACTTCGGTAATGCGATTGACGATATGCACAATGCGCTCGCCATCTTTTTGAACATCGCCAACGTGCAAAATAAAATTTCCTGACTCAATGATGCCTTTATCGCCCACTTGCCCGCCTGATTCAGCATAGAACGGCGTTCTATCTAAAATCAAAAAGAGCTTATCGTCGGTCTTCTTCACCCAGCGGATTTTTGCCTTTTCGCACAGCGATGTGTAGCCCTTGAAGATAGAATCTTTGCCTGACGAGATTTTGAACCATTTCGTTTCACCGTCATCGCCTTGTGCCATTTTTTGTTTGCGGTCTTTTCGTGCGCGTTCTTTTTGCTCTTTCATCAATTGCTCAAAGCCAGCTTCGTCAATTGAGAGCTCGATTTCCTGTGCCATTAAGCGTGTTAAATCCATCGGAAAACCGTAAGTGTCGTAAAGCCTGAATACATCGCTCCCAGCAATAATGGACTGATTTTCGGCTTTAACTTTTGCGGCGACCTCGTTAAAAATTTGAATCCCTCTGTCAAGTGTTTGCAGAAAGTTTTCTTCTTCGGCGCGAATGACTTGCTCAATAACACTTTGGCGTTCGAGAAGCTCAGGAAACACATCCCCCATTGAATCGACAAGCGTGGAGACCAGTTTGTCAAGAAGAGGCGTGCGTTGAACCTCACTCGGTTGATTGAGGGTTTTGGCATAACGCACGGCGCGTCGCAAAATGCGTCGAAGCACATAGCCACGACCTTCATTGCTGGGCGTTGCCCCATCTGCAATCGCAAAAGCAAGTGTGCGAATGTGGTCAGCCATCACGCGCAACGCAATGTCACTCTCCTTTTCCAACGACCCTGTGTAAGGAACACCAGTTAAATCGGTAAGTTTATCGAGAAGCGGCTTGAAAATGTCGGTATCGTAGTTTGAAGTCTTGCCTTGAAGCACAGCAGTAACGCGCTCAAAGCCCATGCCTGTATCGACATGCTTTTCAGGAAGCGGCTCTAATTCGCCTTGAGCGTTGCGATTGTATTGAATAAACACAAGATTCCAAATTTCAATGACTTGCGATGAACCTGCATTGACAAGTTTTGCCCCGCTCTTATCAGGCGTCAGGTCAATGTGAATTTCCGTGCATGGACCGCACGGACCAGTTTCGCCCATTTCCCAAAAGTTGTCTTTCTTGCCGTGCCGTTGAATGTGGTCGGGATTGATGTCGGTAAAGTTTTTCCAAATCTCGAAGGCTTCATCGTCGGTCTCGAAGACGGTTGCGTAAAGGCGGTCTTTGGGCAGTTTCCAAACCGCCGTGAGCAATTCCCACGCCCAGCCGATGGCTTCTTCTTTGTAGTAATCGCCAAACGACCAGTTGCCGAGCATTTCAAAGAAGGTGTGGTGATAAGTATCGCGTCCGACATCTTCAAGGTCGTTGTGCTTGCCCGAGGCACGAATGCACTTTTGCGTATTGGCAGCGCGTTTGTAGGGACGCTTGCCTGTGCCGAGAAAAACATCTTTGAATTGATTCATACCAGCATTCGTGAAAAGAAGCGTCGGGTCTTCAGCAGGAATAACAGGGGCAGAACGGACAATTTCGTGTTGTTTAGACTTGAAAAACTCTAAGAAAGACTGCCTAATTTCGCGTGATGTCATACAGAGTTAAAGTGATTAAGGTAAAATCGAGGATTCAAATATAAGGCGAAGTTCAGAGGCGGAAAAATTAAACCTTGATGCAGAAAATTACGAAACTAAAAAAGCCCTGCACATCGGCAAGGCTTTCATGTTGCTCCTCGGGCCGGATTCGAACCAGCGACCAATCGGTTAACAGCCGATTGCTCTACCACTGAGCTACCGAGGAATTTTACATCGAAGGAACGCAAAAATAACACATAAGTGCAAAAATGCAAATACTCAATGAAAATTTTTTCTTCTCTTACACGCAACACGCCAACTTTTGTAACTTCGCGCCTCATAAATTAAACCTCATGCCATAAACTTGATGCGATGGAAAAAAAGCAGAAGTTGAAAAAGGTTATCAAGGCATGGTCGAAGGGCGAAGAAAAATGGAAATTTAATCCCAACCTTGCCGACGACGATTCCGCCATCTTTGAACGCACGACCGACATTTCCAAGCGGCACAACCGACAAAATGCACGCCACACTCAAAAGCCCGAAGCGCATCTTGCCGATTTAGAGGGCGTTGTCGTTGAGTGCAAAGGTCGCGCTATAACCGTGCGCACCGACGATGGCAACTACCTTTGCAAAACCTATCGCAGCACGATTTCTGAAAATTCAGATGCAACGCTTGTGGTTGTTGGCGATGAAGTCGTCATTAAGCCGATTGTTCAACCGACCGAACAAGCACTCGGCGAAGGATTGATTCAACAGGTCAAAGCGCGACGCACCAAACTCTCGCGAAGCCGCAAGCGCGAAACCAACCGTAGCGGCGAACTCGAGCACGTCATTGCCAGCAACATCGATTTGCTCTTCGTTGTCAGTTCCATCTTTGAGCCTCTGTTCCGAACAGGGCTTGTCGACCGCTATCTGGCTTACGCCGAATATGAACGCATCACTCCGATTCTCATCATCAATAAAATTGACCTTGCCGAGCCAGGCGAGCTGGAAGATATTCGCCGCATCTATGAACCATTAGGCTACGAAATTATTCCAGTCAGCGCGCGAACGGGTATCGGACTTCAAGAACTGAAAGATAAACTGATGGGGAAAACATCGGTCTTTTCAGGGCATTCAGGCGTCGGAAAAACGACCTTGCTCAACCAACTGACAGGAATGGACATGCCCGTTGGCGAGGTGAGCGAAAAAACTTTGAAAGGACTGCATACCACCTCGTTTGCAACCATGCTCGAAGTCAAAAACGACAAGGGCGAAATCGGCTATGTGATTGATACGCCCGGCATTCGCGAATATGGACTCGCTTTCATTCCGCGCGAAGAATTGCGGCACTGTTTTATTGAGTTTCGAAAATTTGCACCAAACTGCCGATTCCCATCATGCACGCACACGACTGAACCCGACTGCGCCGTTATCAAAGCGTTAGAACACGGTGAGATTGCGCCCTCGCGCTACGAAAGTTATCTCGCCATTCTCGAACAAGCCATTGCCTAATGAAGCCAAAAGTTCAAGTCGTTGAATTAGGCACGATGCGCTACGCCGAAGCACTTCAACGCCAAAGAGAAACGTTTGAGCGTGTCAAAAATCAAAAAGCCCTTGATACGCTCTTTCTTGTCGAACATCCGCACGTCTACACGCTCGGTTCACAGACCGACAAGCGTCATTTGCTTTACACGCCTGCCGAACTTGAAGCACGCGGTATTGAAATGTTTGAAATCGAGCGCGGCGGCGACATCACCTATCACGGCTACGGGCAACTCGTGGCGTATCCGATTCTGAATTTGCATCACTTCTATCTCGACGTGCATCGCTACTTGCGCGATTTGGAAGAAGTCGTCATTCGCACCTTGCAGACTTTCGGCGTAAAAGCAGAGCGCAAGTCTCATCCGAATCCGAAGAAGAATTACACAGGTGTGTGGGTCGGCAACGAAAAAATCTGTGCCATTGGGGTGAAGTTTTCACAATGGACCACCATGCACGGACTTGCGCTAAATGTCAATACCGATTTGAGTTTTTTCAATGGCATTGTGCCTTGTGGAATCAGCGAAATGGGCGTAACTTCTTTGGCAAAAGTGCTTGGTAGAAGGCTTGAGATGAGCCATGTCGCCGATGCACTCGTTCAATCCTTTCAAGATGTATTTGAGGTCGAACTGTTAATCGAAGAACAAAATGGCAGAAGAGAAAGCAACGCTTGATTGGCGCGAAAAATACGCGGACATATTCGAAGAGCCTGATATTTCTCACATTGAAATCGAAGATGGAGAACCTGTGGATAATATCGTTGCCGAAAAGCAACATCGCTTGCTTGTTTCATCGCTCTACACAAATTGGAAGCCGAAAGAAAAGTTCATTGCAACCACGAATGTGGGCGTGTTCTTTTCCGTCTCAAAGCCGCCGATTGTGCCCGATGCAATGATTAGTTTCGGCGTCGATGTTCCGACTTGGGAGCAGTTTATGAGCCACAAAAAATATCGTGCGTATTTCATCTGGGTATTTGGCAAGCCGCCTGATGTGGTCGTGGAAGTCGTAACTAATCGCAAAGGCGATGAACTTACAGATAAGCTCAAAATCTATGCGGAGATTCGCGTGCCGTATTACATCGTCTATGACTGGATTGGCATTTACGGCGAACCCAAAGTGCGCCTCTTCAAACTGAGCGGCGCAGAATATGTGCTCAAAGACGATTTGAAGATTGAGGAATATGGCTTGCAAGTCGGATTGTGGCAAGGAAAATTTGAAGGTGTAGAAAATGGCGAATGGCTTCGCTGGTATGATGCCGACGGAAACCTACTCCTCACCAACGAAGAGTGGCAAGCGCAAATCGCCGCACAACTAAACGCCGAAAAGCAACGCGCCGAAGAAGCGAGAAAGAAAGTCGAGGAAGAGCGGCGAGTTTCAGAAGAAGCGAAAAAGAAAGCCGAAGAAGAACGAGCACGCGCCGAAAAACTTGCCGCAAAACTGCGTGCGTTAGGACTAAATCCCGACGAATGAACATTTATCAACCGCCATTTCAAAATCCAACTTAACCATGACAGACGAAAAAACAGAACGCCGTAAAAAGTCCACCACTAAAAAATCTCAACAGCCGTCCATTTTAGAATCCTTCACGAAAGAAGAACTTGCCCAAGTCTATCGCTTAATGGTAACCGCACGGCAGATTGATAGCAAATTGCTCACGATGCTCAAACAAGGAAAGGCGTCGTTTCACATTGGCGTTTCAGGGCACGAAGCGGCGCAAATTGCTGTGGCTCAAAACATGCGCGGCGGCGTAGATTGGTCGTACCCGTATTACCGCAACCTTGCTTATTGCCTCACGCTTGGCTTCCGCATTGAAGACGCCATGCTCGATTTTCTCTTTCGCGAAGAAGCACCCAGCACCGCAGGTCGGCAAATGTATGCACATTGGGGACATAAAGAACTACGCATCGTTTCGCAATCGTCGCCTACAGGCACGCAATTTCTGCAAGCCGTCGGAACAGCAATCGGATGCAAACGCGAAGGCAAAGGCGAAATTGTCTATGTCTCGGCAGGCGAAGGCACAACTTCGCAAGGCGACTTTCACGAAGCCCTCAACTGGGCGTCGCGCGAAAAATTGCCGATTGTGTTTATGATTGAAGATAACGGTTATGCGATTTCAGTGCCGATTCGCGAACAAACCGCAGGAGAATCGGTCTATAAACTCGGTGCAGGCTACGAAGGCTTGATTCGCTACAATGTCGACGGCACGGATTACTTCGAGATGAAACGCATTGCTGACGAAGCGATTTCCAAAGTCCGCAACGGTGAAGGCGCAGTGCTCATTAACGCCAAGGTCGTGCGATTGCTCCCGCATTCTTCTTCCGACGACCATACCAAATATCGCTCCGAAGAAGAACTTGCCGAAGACCGCAAGCGCGATTGCATTTTGCGCTTTGAAGCGCGTGTGGTTGCCGAACAAGTCTTTTCACAAGAAGAACTCGACGCCATCAAAGCCGATGCAAAACAAAAAATCGACGAAGCGGCAACTTGGGCAGAATCGCGCCCTGTGCCGAAAGTTGAGACGGTCATGAAACACGTGTATAGCGATGAACCCTTAAACCTTGCGTTTGAAGCCTCAACGCCGAGCGGCGCGCCGATTGTCATGGTCGATGCTATCAATCACGCGCTCGATGAAGAACTCGCGCATAATCCGAAAATGCTCATCTATGGCGAAGATGTAGCAGGCGGAAAAGGCGGCGTATTTACCGCCACGCGCAACCTGACCGCAAAGCACGGTGCTGACCGCGTCTTCAACTCACCACTTGCTGAAAGCTCTATCGTCGGAACGGCTATCGGATTAGCCGTGATGGGATTTAAGCCTGTCGTTGAGATTCAATTCGGCGATTACATCTTCCCTGCTATGATGCAGATTCGCAACGAACTGGCAATGATGCGCTACCGCTCCAACGGCAAATGGAAATGCCCCGTCGTGATTCGTGTGCCTGTGGGCGGATACATTCACGGCGCGCATTATCACTCGCAAAATATCGAAGCCTTTTTTGCGCACATTCCAGGATTGATTGTGCTCTTTCCTTCTAACGCAACCGATGCGAAAGGACTGCTCAAAACCGCATGCCGCGCCGATGACCCCGTGCTCTTCTTGGAACACAAATACCTTTACCGACAAGCCTTTGCCAAAACGCCTGAACCTGACGAAAACTATTTCACGCCGATTGGCAAAGCCAAAGTCGTGCGCGAAGGACGCGACCTTTCGGTGATTACTTACGGCGCACTCGTGCAACGCGCACTCGAAGCCGCGCGAAAATTGGAGCAAGAAGGCATAAGCGTGGAAGTCATCGACCTGCGCTCGATTTTGCCTTACGACAAAGACGCGATTGTAAAGTCCGTCAAGAAAACAAGCAAGGTGTTGGTGGCACACGAAGATATGCTCACACAAGGCTTCGGCGCAGAAATCGCCGCCTTCATTGCGGAAACATGTTTCCAATATCTCGATGCGCCCGTTAAGCGATTAGGCGCGCTCGATGTTGCCGCCGTGCCTTACGCCGATAACCTTGAAGATGCCGTTTTGCCGAACGATAAAAAGATGTATGACGCGCTGAAAGAATTGGCGAATTTTTGAAAAGGCTATAATTCAGTCAACCTTAAACTTGGCTACACAACGATTGAAATTAGAAGCCCAAAAGATTTAGTGAAGTATGGAGACAACGAATAAAAGAGAAAAGATATTTGACGCAGTGAGAATGATGCGTGAAATCAGAGACAAAATTAGTCGCGAGACTCAAGGCATGACCTTTGAAGCATTAAAGGCATACATCAACGCTCAACTAACTGAAACCAACGCGAAACGAGTGGGACAAGGAGAAAAATCCGATACGAGAGATTCCTAACGAAATGGAGTACAAAAACGGAGCCAAATCCACCTTTCGTGTTTAGTCCAAATTGTTCAGGATTAGCTCGAGCGATTCTTCGCTCTCGACCAAGACTTCGCGCGGCTTGCTTCCGTCAGGCGCGCCGACAATGCCCGCTTGCTCGAGTTGGTCCATAATGCGAGCGGCTCTTCCGAATCCAAGTTTCAATCGGCGTTGCAAGAGCGAGACGCTACCCTGCTGATGGCGCACCACCAATCGCGCCGCTTCCTCAAACATTTTATCGCGTTCAAAACTGCCCTCGTCTTCGTCGTCCATCTCGCCTTTTGAGCTTGTGAGTTTCAGGTCGGGCGAAGGCAACTCGAGTGCCATGTCGAAGCCTTTTTGCGCGTAAATAAATTCGGTAATGGCTTCGACTTCTTCGGTCGAGACAAACGCATTTTGAATGCGAATCGGCTTAGGTTCGCTCGAGGGCAAATAGAGCATATCCCCGTATCCTAAAAGTTGCTCTGCTCCCATCATATCCAAAATGGTGCGCGAGTCGATTTTGCTGGCAACTTGATAGGCGACACGTGCAGGGAAATTGGCTTTGATGACGCCGGTAATCACATCAACGCTTGGTCGCTGTGTGGCAACAACTAAATGAATTCCGACCGCGCGCGCAAGTTGAGCAAGGCGTGCAATCGGCTCTTCCACATCGCGCCCGGCAGTAATCATCATATCGGCAAGTTCATCAATCACCACGACGATGTAAGGCAAGGCATCGTCAGGAAACTTTGCATTGAAATCTTTGATGTTGCGCACGCCCGCTTTGGCGAGTTGGTCGTAGCGCATATCCATTTCCTTCTCAACCGATTTAAGCGCGTAGACGGCTTTGCTCGTGTCGGTGATAATCTGCTCGTCCAAATCTTTGTATTTGACGAGAAAATGATTTTTGAGTTTTTGATACGGAAAGAGCTCGACGCGCTTCGGGTCAATCAAAAGAAACTTGACTTTTTCAGGTGAGCAAAAGTAAATGAGGCTGGTGAGAATCGTGTTAATGCCAACCGATTTGCCCGAACCTGTTGAGCCTGCCACAAGCAAGTGCGGCATTTTGGCAAGGTCGTCGATGTAAATTTCGTTGGAAATTGTTTTTCCGAATGCAATAGGCAGAATGCCTTTGAAGTTCTTGAATTTTTCGGATTGAAGAAGCGTCTTGATGCGCACAATTTTCGACTTCGAGTTCGGGATTTCAACGCCGACCGCGTTCTTGCCCGGAATTGGCGCGATGATGCGAATGCCACGCGCCGACATTGCCATCGCCAAATCGTCAGCAAGCGATGTAATGCGCGAGACCTTGACATCAGGCGCAAGTTCAAGCTCGAAGAGCGTAACGCGCGGACCGACCGTTGCTTCTACCTTGACGACCTCAATTTTATAGATGCGAAGTTTTTCCAAAAGTTTGCGCTTGTTTTCCTCGAGCTCTTCAATCGAGACGGAGTCGGTTTCAGGTTCAGGCTCTTGAAGCAAATCGACGGACGGAAATTGATACGTGAAATTCTCTTTGGTTGCAACGGCTAACTCGCGTTCATCTAAATCGGCTTCTTTTTCTTGAACGGCTTTTTTGAGCGTGATGCTTGGCTCGGGCGGCGGCTCGGCGGCTGTCGCTTTTGGCTTTGGCGCAGTTAGTTCAGTGAGCAAGTCGTCGAGCACCTCATCTTTTTCTTCTTGAAAATCAGGCGGAAGTATTGGGGGCGGTAACGTCGGCGCAGGTGGTGTTTCAACAATATCGGTTTTGCTTGTAACAGAACTTGTTGGAGTTTGAGATGCTTTGTCTAATCTGTTCAAAAGTTTTTCGAGTTCGCGGTCGATGGCTTCTTCGATAGACGGTGTCGGAGCGACGGGCGGCGCACTTGTTTCTGCAGTTGAAGGTTCAAGCGTAGAGGCAGTTGTAGGCGTAGGCGGTTCGTTCGTCAGCGATTTTGTTTCAACGAGAATCGGCTCTGTTTGAGTTAGTGTTGTGGCGTGTGAGTCGGCAGGCGTTTCGCTGAGAAGGTCGCGTAGTCCAAAGGTTGCGCTGTTCGAATCCGCATTTTGACGATGCGCTTCGGCGAGATTCGGCGGCGCGGCGGTCGCAGTCTCGATGGGCGTATTTGTGAGTTCTCTTGTTGGAATTGAAACCGTTTCCGCTTGCGTCTCTTTGAACTTATCCTCTTTTCTTCGACCAAACTTTGGCTCAAATTGAGCGGGCGGCGGTGCTGGTGTCGCTTCTTGTTCGAGTTCGGCTTCTTCTTCCGCAAGTTCTTCTTCAATGGCGCGTGCACGGGCTTCACGCCATTCTTTGAATTTGAGCATCGTGCCGCTGGCGATTTCATTGGCTTTGTCGCGTGTTAGGTAGGCAATGCGGTCAAAAGTTTTTTGCAAGTCAAGGTCAATAAAGAGCGCGATAACAAGTAACAACAGCACCGTGAGCAAGCACCATGCGCCGAACTTTCCGAGAATCGTGGCAAGTGTCGTAGCGACTAAACGACCAATTGCGCCCGACATCACCTCGCTGAATCCAAATGCGGTTAATCCAAACATTGAAGCCACGATGGTAGAAAAAAAGACGCCGTAGACCGTTACATAAATCGCCTTTGAGAAATCCTGACGACGAAAGAGCGAAAAGCCCCAAAAGGCAGAAATCACGAGAAGGAGCGCGGTGGGATAGCCGAGCATAGAGCGCATCAAAAACGAAGAAAGTTTCGCGCCGAAAAGCCCAAGCGGGTTGTAAAGCTGGCTTGCGACGAGCCGCGCCTCGTGTGAGAAAAATTCAAGTAGGGAGATATTCTCAATGAGTGCTTCGTCTTCGATGTGATAGCAAAAAAGCGCGATGAGAAACAGCACGGAAAGAAGCATCACAAAAACGCCCCAGAGTTCGGAGCGGCGTTTGGCAATCGAGTCTCCGAGTGGATTTTTGGATTTCTTCGTCGATTTTTTCTTCGCGCCGCCGCTCGGCTTTGAGCGTTCGGTTTTCGGTGCGTTGAGTGTAGATGTGTCGTGAATCAAATCAGGTGTTTGCATGGTTTAGGCACAAATAAAAAGTTAGAGTCGCTTTAACGAAGATTTTTCCAAAGACGGTAAAGCAATGGTGTTGAATTCAAGTTAGATTTCCGTTGCGAAAGGTGTTGGGGACAAACAAGCAAAGGCACACTCGAGTCGAAAAGGCAACAGCCTTCCGCTTGAACGGAATGCTTGATGCCTTCAAATTGTGATGCGATGCGTAAAATATTGAGCGTTAATTTAATGAACGTTCATAACATTTCCCGAAGAAATCGAGAGCAGAAGAGGGTTAAAAGTCGAGCGAGCGTAAATTTTTGAAGTGTCCATTTGAGCGGACTCGGCGTTTAATTTCTTCGGCACGCTCGATTTCAGGGATGATGCGCTCGAAGTGTGCGATGATAAATTCTAATCGAGCATTTTCGCTGGTCATTTCAAGGAGTTTTTGCTTTTGAAGCACATCGAGCCCTGCGTTGTGTGCAATGCGAAACGAGGCACGCTCTTCGATATCATAATCTTCAACGGTGGTCTCGCCATTGATGAGTTCCATGAGTTTGAGATGAAGCGTAATGGCGCGTTGTCGGAGCGAGGGGTCTAAGGTTGTGTCGTCATCATCGAAGAACTCAACGGAAGCTTGCATGTAGGGCTTATCCTTATAGACCTCAAGCATTCGGTAGCGCATCACGCCTGTTGTGATGATGTCCAAACGCCCGTCCGCATATTCGTTAACGATTTCTTCGAGGGCGACTGTGCACCCGACAGGATAAAGTTTGTTGTTATATGCTAACGACACACCGAAAGGCTTTCCTTGTCCATATTCCATTCCTGAACGGCAGTAAGCAATCATTGCCTTGTAGCGCTCTTCAAAAATATGAAGCGGCAAGGGTTCGGAGGGACAAACCACAAGCGGTAGAGGAAAAAGCGGAATAATGTTTTTGTCAGCCATTGTGGTCAGAAGATAATATGTCGCTCGACGCTTCTATTGCAAAAGATAGGCGAAGCGACGATATGTTAATTCAAAATTCAAGTCAAAACTCAAGTTCAAAACTACTGCGAAGTTTAAGCAGGCTGTTTGAACTTGCCAAAGAAAATTTGGAGGCACTGGAGCCCCTACAAATTTGTTCGCCAACTTATTTTACGGTTGAAAGAAAGATGTATTTGCGTAATATGTAGACTTGAAAAAATACAAACAAAGATACACCGAAGTGTGTGTGTCGCAAAAATCGCACAGAGCCAATAGAGTTCAATGAAGCAAAAAAGTTATGTGCGCTTGATGAACGCCGTATTTTACGCCCATCATGGTGTCTATCAAGCCGAGCATCAAGTTGGGGCGCGCTACGAAGTCGACGCTGAATTAGCACTTGATTTCACCGAAGCGGGCGCGACCGATAAACTCGCTAAAACAGTCGATTACGAAAAGGTCTATGCCAAAATCAAGGAAGCCTTGACAGGCAAGAAGTTCTATCTCATTGAAGCCGTTGCGAAAACGATTGCGGATGAATTACTGCAAGACTTTGAAGAAATAGAATCGGTGAGAGTTCGCGTGCGCAAACGCAATCCGCCAGTTGGCGGCGTGTGCGATTATGCTGAAGCTGATTACGTTGTCGAGCGATGAGTGTGGCGTATATCGGTCTCGGCTCAAATCTTGGTAAGCGATGCAAGATGCTTCAGCAAGCTGTTGCGCGTTTGAGGCAACTGCCGAAAACGCAGGTTGTGGCAACATCGAGCGTCTATGAATCGCCTCCGATTGATATGTCCAGACAAAATCACTTCTTGAACGCCGTCTGTAAAATCACGACGGAACTGTCGCCAAAAACATTGCTCGCTGCCCTCAAAGAAATTGAGCGCAGTCTCGGCAGACCTGAACGCTACGCTCGGTGGTCGCCAAGACCGATTGACCTTGATATTCTATTTTACGACCATCAAGTGCTTAATCAAGACGGCTTAACCATTCCACATTCGGAAATTCCAAACCGAAAATTTGTGCTCCTGCCAATGCTTGAATTGGACGATTATTTTCACCCTGTTTTGAAAAAGCATTTGTCAACTTTGCTGGCAGAAACAAATGACGCCTCGCCTGTCTTAAAAACAAAAATCTCTATCGCACTACAACAAGAAAACTAACTGTTAAATGACGCAAAAGAAACCCTTGCCGTTACACACGCAAATTTTTATCGGGTTGTTCGTCGGGCTGATAGCGGGACTTGCCGTTAATTTTTTTGCGCCGCAAAGCGAGGCGGTCAAATGGATAGCCTCGAATGTGGCGTACCCAATCGGGCAGATTTTTTTACGGCTGATTTTTATGGTGATTATCCCGCTGATTTTTTCAGCGATTGTATTGGGCGTGTCGGATTTGGGCGATGTCGGGCGCATTGGGCGCATTGGATTAAAGACATTGCTCTTTACCGTTGTCATTACAGGGCTTGGCGTCGTGATGGGCGTTATTTTGGTCAATCTTTTCAAGCCGGGCGAGGGAATTGCGGAAGAAAGCCGACAAGCTTTGATGTCGACTTTACAAGGCAACCAAACGGTGGGCGCAATTCTCACCAATGCACAGCAGACGAAATCCGCTGTTCAAACGCTTCTCGATTTCATTCCGCGCAATCCGTTTGTTGATGCAACTTTTGCTTTTGACCCAAGCTACCAAGGCGGCGGACTTTTAGCGGTGATGTTCTTTGCGCTCATTTTCGGAATTGCGATGGCGCTGTGTGAGAAAGGGCGCATCGAGCCACTGACGAAAGTCTTTCAAGGCTTATACGATGTGGTGATGAAGGTTATCAGTTTCGCCATGCGACTTGCACCATTTGGCGTTGCGGCGTTGATTTTTTCTGCCGCCTCACAACTTGGCTTCCAGATTATTGCAACGCTCGGCATGTATGTTTTCGTTGTAATGCTGGCGCTCTCTATTCATCAATTCATCACATACGGATTGATTCTGCAATTTTTCGTCAAGCGCAATCCGATTGAATTTTTCAAGAACATTTGGGAAGTGATTTTAACGGCGTTCTCGACAAGTTCGTCGAATGCAACACTGCCAACTGCCATTCGCGTAACTGCTGAGCAACTGAAGATCAATCAAGATATTACGAACTTTGTGCTAACAGTCGGCTCAACAGCAAATCAAAATGGAACGGCACTTTACGAGGGAATAACGGTGCTTTTTTTAGCGCAATTTTACGGCGTAGATTTATCACTGGCACAACAAGTTTCTGTGGTGTTGCTCTCAATTTTGGCAGGCGTAGGAACGGCAGGTGTTCCTGGCGGCTCGCTTCCGCTGGTGGTGCTGGTGCTTCAAACGATTGGGGTGCCTGCTGAAGGCATTGGGATTATTTTAGGTGTGGATAGAGTGCTTGATATGAGTCGAACCGTTGTGAATGTTACAGGTGATATTACACTTGCGGCTTGGGTCGAGGCGTCCGAGCCAATGGCAGCGAAAGCCGATGCGTAATGTTCTCAATGCAGAGCCATAATTTATTTACCAATAAGGAAAATTTAACCAACAAGGAAATTAGAAGGAATGTATAGACGCGTTCTCATTATTGGTGCAAATGGACTTGTCGGACAAAAACTGACGGAAATTTTCTCGGCTGACCGCAGTTTTGACTTGCTGATTGCTGCGCGCCAGAGCGAAGCCTACAACAAAGCCGCCAGTTTCGGTTATGTGCAACTCGACGCAAGCCATCTGGCATCGGTTAAAGAGCTCGTTTGGAATTTCTCGCCCGAAGTAATTATCAACGCAGCCGCCTATACCGACGTCGACGGCTGTGAGCGCGAAAAAGAACTGTCGTGGAAAGCCAATGTTACAGCGGTGGAAAACTTGGTGACTGCCTCGCGATTGGTGGGCGCGCGCGTCGTTCACATTTCTACCGATTATGTCTTTGACGGCAAGGCTGGTCCTTACGACGAAACCGCAACGCCGAATCCGCTTTCCTACTATGGAAAGGAAAAACTCGCCTCTGAAAACGCTGTGCGTGCGTCAGGCGAAAATTGGGCGATTGTGCGCACCATGGTCGTCTATGGCGTTGCAACAAAGGTGAAAAAAAACTTCGCAATATGGCTGGCGCAAGAATTGAAAAAAGGCAATCAAGTCAACATCGTCTGCGACCAATTTGGCAATACAACATTAGCCGATGATTTAGCGCGGGGCATTTATGAACTGGTCCGCCAAAACAAGCGCGGGCTTTATCACATTGCAGGGTCAGATATTCTCTCGCGATTTGAGTTTGCTCGCAAACTTGCCGATGAATTCGGGTTCGATAAATCGCTCATTCGTCCAATCAGGACTGCCGAACTCAATCAACTTGCGGTGCGTCCGTTGCAATCAGGCTTGATTACCTTAAAAGCACAAGCGGAACTTGGAATCACGTTTCTTTCGAGCGATGAATCGCTGAAAAAATTCAAAAAGCAGTTTTTGGAAAGCGCGTGGGCATAATGCAGAAGCGGATAAAAAAGAAAAGGGCGGAGATTGATTCCGCCCTTTTGCGTTCAATGAAGTTTTAGGGAATTTCTGAAAGCGGTCTTGGGAAATTTCTGACAACCGTATCGCCTGTGCGTTCAAGGGGCAATTCACCCAAACGGTTGAATCGGCGCATATCAATCCAACGATGTCCTTCGCAGAAGAGCGAATAGCGGCGTTCATAAAGCAACTTATTGATGCCGTCGGTTTCATCGGCGATGGCAGTGTAGTCAGCCACGCCTGCCGCTTGTCGCACACGGTTGAGGTCGGCTAAAGCACCTGCAAAGTCGCCTGTTTTAATGCGGGCTTCGGCGCGAAGTAGCAAGAGTTCTTCGTTACGAATGATAGCCACAGGTGCCGTATTGGACGCATAAACGCTCACTGCATGGTTTGAACTCACGCCATAGTTGCTCACCGCGGGCGAACGGAAAAAGACTTTGGAAAGCCGTGCATCGGTGGCGGTGTCTTGGTTTTGGCTGAAAAAGTCGCGTTGTGCGAAAAAGCGCGTGGCGGTTGCTGGCGGTTCAAAAACGGGGTTAAGCAAATCGCCTGCGGCTGTGGAATAGACGTGATAAACACCGATACGCATGCCTGCGGCGGTATTCACTTCGGTCAAGAACGAGTTTGAAAGTGCCGTCAGGCAAGTGTCGTAATCACCTGTATAAGCCGCCGTGCGTGCGCGCAAGGCACGGTTGAAGCGTGCGAAAGTCTCTGGCGTGTTGAAGCCTGCAAACCCACTCGAGAGGCGGAAGTCAAACGCCGCACCCTCGCTGGTAAGTGAGGTATAGGCTTCGTCGAGCAGACGATTGATTTCAGCGAAACCTTCGGCTTTGCTGACAAATGGGAAGGCGGCAGGGTCGGGCGAGTAGCCGATTTTAATGCCGCGCTCGTTCGTGAGGTTGAGGTTCAAGAGCAACTGATAGGCAATAATCGTTTTGGCAAAGCCTTCAAGTCCCGCACGCTGACCCGCACGCGAGGCAGGCTCTTGTGCGGCACGAGCCAAGAGGATTCGTGCATTCGCGATGGCGTTGTAGCGAGCGTTCCATGTGTTATTCACGAACGGACCGCCAGCGTCTAATGCGCCGCCCGTGTATTCGGACATGTAGCGTGGGTCGTCGCCGCCAAGATAATAAGCTTCACGACCAATGAGCGATGTGCCGTAAATGTAAAAACTCAGCGCGTTGCGCATGGAGCCTTCGGTGCCCGTTACGAGACTTTGAACGCTTGCGGTTTCTTCCGATGCCGAGTTCGGATTCGGAAAATTGCGGTCAGGGCAACCGTAAAAAAGCAAGGCAAGCAAAGCAAACGAGAGGCTTGCAGTTAGTCTTTTAAGCGTGAAATGAAGATGTTGGTTTCTCATAATTGAAAATTCTCCGTTGTTTAGAGTTCGGTTCGGGCTTACAAGCCAAATCCCAAAGTGAAGTAATAACTACGTGTTGACGGAAACGGCGTTACATCAACCGAGCGACCGATAGCAACGCTGCCGAAGTTGCTCACTTCGGGGTCGTAGCCAGAGTAATCGGTAAAGAGCAAGAGGTTGCGACCAGTGAAACTAACTTTCAGATTGGAGATGAGTCCGCCAAAGAACTTATCGGTTTGGTCGCGGTTGAAGGTGTAGCTCAAGGTCAGCTCGCGAAGTTTAATGAACGAGCCGTCTTCAACCCAAGGCGTTTCGCGCACGCCGGGATTGTTTGGGCTTCTGCCTAAACGGCGATCGGTGCGCTCGAGGTAAGAGGCTTGCCCCCAGTCCGCTGATGTGCCGCCTAAGTCGGTGAGAAAGCGCGTGAGGTTAATCACGTCGCCGCCTTGTTTCCACTCCCACAAGAAGTAGAGTTCGAAGCCGCGATAGGCAAGGGTATTGGAGAAGCCCAAGATAAAGTCGGGCTGTTCGTCGCCGATAATCAAGCCGTTGAATTGTCCGGGTGCCGCATTGGGGTTTGGGGCTTTCGGGTTGGGTCCGAAACTTTGCGAGCCAACCATTGAGGTCGGTGCAAATCCTTCACGAATGGTGTAAGCACCAAGCGCAACGCCAAAGCCGCCCGTTTGAAACGCGGGAACGGTCAGTTTGGTGATCTCGGCGCGCGTGCGCGTGAACACGAGGCGCGAACCCCACGAGAAGGTAGCCGTGCGAATCGGATTCAAGTTCAAGCCGATTTCGATACCGTTCGTCGACATCTCGCCGCCATTTTTGAATTGCAACGTTGAGCCTGATGAAGCGGCAACTTGCGATTCCAAAATCAGCCCTGAAATGCCGCGCGTGAAGTAGGTAAATTCAAGCGACGCCAAGCCTTTGGCAAGACCAAAGTCCGCCCCAAACTCGATTTCCGTTACACGTTCAGGCTCGATGTTCGGATTTCCAACACGGGCGGGCAAGCTCAAGCCGCTCGCGCCACTTACGTTATTGACGCCAAGCGTCGTGAACTTCGCAATCGCGGGTGCGAATGTTCCTGCTTGTCCCGCTGAAACACGAAGTTTGGCGGATTCAACCGTTGAGCGCAAGCCGTCCCAAAAACTGAGTTTGGAAAGCAAGACCGATGCGCCGCCTTTTGGAAAGAGATAGAATTTATCGACATCGCCGTTCGCGCTACTTCTATCCATACGAAGCCCAGCGGTCAGGAAGAAAATGCCCGAAATATCGACGTCTTCTTGGAAATAAATCCCTTGGTCGTATTGCTTTTGAACGGTTTGAAGTTGCTGAATCGAAGCGGCTTGATTAATGTTGTCGGATTCTGCCGCTAAGCCTCTGGCGAAAACAAGCACGCTGTTTGAGTTACGATTTTCAAACTGCACGCCTGCTGAAGTTGTAAAAGAAAGTCCGCCGTCTTGATAGCGATGTACCAAACTGGTGTAGAGGTTCGAGAATTGGCTCGGCGTGTTGGTTCTGATGCTACGACCGGGCAAGCCTGTGGCAAGCTCGTGAATCGTGTTGAGCGGCGAGTAGACTTGGTTGACTTGGGTGAAGAAATCTATGCCGCCCGTTGCGACGAATTTGAGATTATGTCCGCCGCTTTTAACCAAATCCCAATCAAATTTTCCTGATGCCGTAACACGGTCAACGCGCTCGTTGTTGACCACTTTTTCAATAATTTCAAAAGGGTTTGAACCGATGTTGTTCGGGTCGGCAAATGTGCCGTCGGGTCGGCGACGATAATCGACGAAACTTGGCATAAACGCGGCGGCATAGCCGATGCTGACGTTGTTATTGGAGTTTCCCGTTGCGCTTCTGTCGGAAGCACTGTTCACATAACTTACCGAACCATCAATCATGATGTCGTTCGTAAGGCGATGTGAAACGGAAAGACGAGTGGCATAGCGTCTGTAGCCTGTGTTATTGACAATCCCTTCTTCGTTTCTCGCACTGCCGCTAAGGAAAAAGAGCGTTGAGGCGTTGCCTCCGCGCACACTGACGCTGGTCTCGTTGATGAAGCCCGTTCTGCCGTAAAGCTCTTGTTCGTAATCGATGAAGGGGACATCGAACGCGGCAGGTGCAGGACTTCCAAATGCCGAGAAAAATCCTGAAGTGTCGGCTTGCCAGTTGCGTGTGCCTTGCTTGCGAAGAAGCGAATTGAACCCGAACTGTTGATTGACTTCAATCAGCGTTTTTTCAGCGAGCGTGCCTTGTTTTGTGGTAATCAAAATAACACCTGCCGCCGCCTTCGCGCCATAAACTGCCGCCGCGCTCGGACCTTTCAAAACTTGAATATCGGCAATGTCGTTTGGGTTTAAGTCCGCAAGGCGATTTGTAGGTTGACCTTGTGGGCGCGCGCTACCCACGCCGGTTGCCGCAGTGAGCGCATCTAATCCGCCTTGAATTTGGTCGTTGCTGATAATGACGCCATCGACGAAAATAAGCGGTTGCGAATTGCCTACGAGCGTTGAAACGCCGCGCAAGTTCAA
>CALKXI010000109.1 GCA_938003965.1 uncultured Chlorobiales bacterium | reverse complement strand
CGCACGAAGTCGCTTGGAAATTTCGCCTAAGTTTTCGGCTTCTTTCATGGAAGGCGCTGTGATGCGAATAATCTCGCACCCTGCTTCGTAGAGGCGGCGGCATTGCTCAACGGTTGCGTCGGTATCCATCGTGTCGGTGGTTGTCATCGATTCCACACGAATGGGATTCCTTCCGCCGAGTTTGATGATGCCGAACCCAACTTCAACAGTTTCACGACGGCGATAAGTGTATGGATTCTTCACGTAAGACATAGCATTAAGATTTTTGTGCGACGATATTTATCGTGGTTGCAAATGCAGGAAACAGCGAATTGAATTTCTTGGCAAACCCAGACTCGCCCATTCCGCGATTGAATAAAATCAGTTTGTAGCCTTTTTGTTCAAAGTATTTCTTGAATGAAATTGGCTGACACAAATGCACGACATCGTCATCGCCCGATTGAAAATAAATTTTGCCGTCTTTCATGCGCGGATAAACCAAAATCCATTTCGGCGTAGATGAAAGCGAGGCTTCAAGATACCAACCGATTGAGCGGAAAAAGCCAAAGAAACTATCAAGCACGGTTTCATACTGCCAATAGCGATGACGGTGGCGCGTCAAACTTTGCAAGGCGCGAACAGGATTGTTAATCCCACTCCAATTCGGACATTTGATAATCAAAAGACCGTTCGGTTTCAAGACACGGTGCATTTGATTGAGAACATCTTCAACATCAATGATATGCTCCATCACGCAAAGCGACGAGACCGTATCAAAGTAGTTATCAGGATACGGAATGTTCAAGCCATCGTATCGAACTAACTGAACATTCTCCGACGTTAATTTGCTCCGATAGGCATTCAGATAGTCGTCGGAAAAGAAATCGCACCCAATAACTTCCTCAAAGCCTTGATTGGCGATGGCTTGCGGGATTTGCCAATCGCCGCAACCGAGTTCGAGATGTTTGCCTTTTCGTGGCGCGAATTGTGCGATGAGGTCAGCGTAGCGTTTGTATTCGCCTGCGCGGTGGTCGTAGCGACCATACTCAATGGGTTTGTTGGAATAAAAATCAGCGAGCAGTTTTTTGACCCTTGATTTTTCGGACTCGTCGTAAAGGCGTTTGGGTTTCATTGAGTTAAAAGACTATTTGATAACATAGACGGTTTCTCCCGGTTTAGAGAAGCCATATTTTTCGCGAGCAAGTTTCTCGATAGTTTCTAAACTTTTGGCGGTTTCAATCCGTGCTTTGAGTTGTTCGGTGCGCCGATATTCGGCATTGAGTTCTGACTGCAAGCGAGCGCGCTCAACTTCAAGGCGAATGCGAGAGACAATGCCATAATCGCCGAACATCACATAAAACAAAATAAAGCCGATAACGGCGAAGCCGACGTATTTTTTCGGATGTGCAACGGCATCGTCGCTAATGCGCTTGAACCACGACTTGAACTGAACCTTTCGGTAAAAATCTTTCTGCAAAAAGGCTTTGCACCGCTCCGAAGAGTCCGCCACAAATCGTGAAAATTGAGATTGCGCCTCGTGTCGCATGGATGTATGGAATGAAATTTTACAAATCTACAAAATAACATAGCGAATCGTGAAAAATTCGGTTTGTTGTAACTTCACCATGAATCAAACCTCAAAACAGCGATGGATAAGAACGTTCAAACTTTGCTTTACCTCCAACATCAAGCGCATAGCGTGTTCATAGATGGAACGCTCATCATGCCAACGAACTATCTCGTTTCAGAGAACAACATCTTGGCACTCTTGCAAACACGCCTGCAAGAACAACCGAATGAACCCTACATTACTTTTTACGACACAGCAGGAAACTCACAGTCATTGACTTACGAAGCGTTTATCAAGAAATGCTTTCAGACAGCGAATTACCTCAAATCACAAGGCTTGATTGAAGAAGACCGAATTGCGACGGTTTCGCATAATCATTTGGAAACGGTGATTCAATACTTCGGCGCGTGGTGCGCAGGAATAACCGTTGTGCCAATCAACGTCGGCGAAACGCCTGAGCGGATTCGTTACATCTTGGAAAATGCAGGCGTCAAACTTGCCTTCGTGCGCGATGAATACTTGCCCTTGATTCAATCGCTGAATTACGACATGACGATTCTGCCAACAAGCGGATTTCAAGCCACAATCGCCGAGCACTCCGACGAATTTTTCCAAAACAGCGTTACCGATACGCGCAAACAAATTAGCACAACCGACCCGCGCTCAACCTTTGCCGACCTTGAAACCGAAGCCCTCATCGTCTATACAAGCGGCACAACAGGCAACCCGAAGGGCGTAGTGCTCACGCAATACAACCTGCTGTGCGACGCCAAATACATCGCCGAGTGGCACGGCTTGAAAAAAGGTGATGCGATGATGTGCGTTCTGCCCATTCACCACGTCAATGGAACGGTGGTAACGCTGGTAACGCCAATGTATTACGGCGGGCGTGTGGTGCTCAATCAAAAATTTCAGACCGAAAAATTCTTCGAGCGTGTGGCAAACGAAAAAGTCAAAATTGTGAGCGTCGTGCCAACGCTCTTGGCATTTTTGATTGAAGGCGATATTGATACAAGCCAATACGACCTGTCGACCTTTTCGCACTTCATTTGCGGCGCAGGTCCTTTGACGGTTGAACTGGCAGCGAAGTTCGAAGACCGCTACAAGATGAAAATCATTCACGGTTATGGCTTATCGGAAACGACTTGCTACTCGTGCTACTTGCCGATTGATTTGAGCGAAGAAGAACACAAACGCATGATGCGTCAATATGGCTTTCCCTCTATCGGTGTGCCGCTGGCGTGCAACGAAATGGCAATTTGGAACGAGCGTGGGGAGAAAGTGCGTGCCGGTTGGCGTGGCGAAATTGTCATTCGTGGACACAACGTGATGAAAGGCTACTACAACAACCAAGAAGCCAATTTGAAAGCCTTTGAGAAAGGGTGGTTTCACAGCGGCGACGAAGGCTTCTTCCAACAAGATGAACAAGGACGAAAATTTTTCTTCATCACAGGACGATTAAAAGAACTCATCATTCGTGGTGGCGTCAATATCTCGCCGCTTGAAATTGATGAAGTGCTTAACCGCATCAAAGGCGTGCGGGCGGCGATTGCTGTCGGATTTGAAAACGATTGGTATGGCGAAGAAGTCGGTGCATTAGTTCAACTTTTGCCAGACGCGGAACTCACAAAGGAAGACATTTTAAGACAATGCGCCGAAAAGTTGCCGTTTTCCAAACAGCCGAAGGTGGTGGTGTTCAGTGATGAAATTCCTGTAACCTCAACGGGCAAATATCAACGCAATAAAGTCAAGCATCTCTTCGAGGCGTGGAAATCGGTGCAGTTCAAGGAATCACGATAGAATTATTGCGTCGTTGAGAGCGAGCGCGCCACCCAACCTGCCCAGTTTTGAAGCCAACTGATGCTTCCCGATACGCCGAGTTTTTGATAGGTAATCGGAAAAATTTTGGGAAACTTTGCACCGACAGTGAGAATAAGCGTCGTAAAATCGGCAAGCGACATTTCATCGCGAAAGAGTGTTTCGCGGAAGCGCGGTGGCAGTTCATCAAGAACTTTCATGATTTCGTTCATCAATTCGTTGACGAAGTTTGGCTCGTCGGTGCGCGCATCGTAGCACATGAATTTCATGAGGTTCGACATGATTGCTACATTCGGTTCGTAAGCGGAAATGGCGTCGAGGTCGGTTTTGGTTGTGGCGTTTTGCGAAAGGGCGTCGGCAAGTTTGGACGCCGTGCGTTCCAAGTTGCGCACCATTGAGCCAAAGCCGCAGAAGGTGAGCGGCGATGAAAGCGAGGCGGCGTCGCCAAACAGCACAATGCCGTCGTCTGCCGTCACGCGCGTTTTGCCAAACCCATCGTGATGATAAGCAGGAATGATTCCGAAAACAGGCTTCTCGATGTGGAACTTCGCGGAAGGCTTTTTGTAGGTCGGAAGTTTCTCGAAGTAAGTCTCGAACAAGTTCAGTAACGATTTGTCGTTGTCGGAATCAATGCGGTCGTAAAAAAAGAGGTATGATGTAAAAAGCGTATCGCTGGCAGGGAAACCTTCCCAAATCAGTTGCCGACCGCTTCCGTGCGAGGTATCGGCAGGTTCAGTGCTGACGAGAATTTCGCCAATGTCGTAGTCAATTTCTTCCAAGCCGCTTGCAAGCGTGCCGACCGTTGGGCAGATGTGCGTTTGTGGTCTAACGACGCCGTTCTCGGAATTGAGTTGCATCGCAATCGGCGACATAATGCCCATTGTGTCGACAAGCACTTTGGCTTTGAAAAATTGCGGAGAGCCTTCGCGCCGAACTTCAACTACAACGCCGCCGTCCACTTTCCAACATCGCTGAAAGGCGGTCTGTGCTAAAACAGCATTTTCTGTTCGTGCCAACACTTTGTGCAAGGCTAATTGCAGAATCACATCGGATTCAATCGCGCAGTCAAGCACATGATTGATGAAAAGACGCTTTCTGTTTTTGCGTGCAGCAAACTCAACGAAGCCCGTTTTGTAAGTTTTCGTGATGGCTTTTTCAGTTTCGGATTGTTTGAGAAAGCCCATTGCATCAAGGCGTTGGAGTTCGCGCAAGGAAATGTTCCAATCGCGGTGCGTTTTGGCGGGCGTATATTTGTCTATCACAAGCACGCTTTTTCCGAAAAGGTCGGTCAATGCCGCTGCATGCAATAAACCTAACGTTGCGCCTGCATAAATGGCGTCGAACTCGCCTGAAATCTCAATATCTTTGGGCAACTTTGCGCCATCAAAAATGACCTCTGGGGCAGGGCGGCTGCCCACTTGCGACCAATAGCGGTCAAGTTCCATAATGCGTTTGAGCCAAAACTCGCCGTGCTCAATGTTTGAAAAATGTTTATAGACAAGCGGGTGTGAATGCTGAATCTCCGAAAGCATAGTGTAAGTTGAAATGAATTGAAGTCGCCTCATCAAGGACTATTGCAAGACGATGGCACTAAGCAAACCAAAAATCACCGTTGATGGTTTGCAAACATAACGCAAAACAATCTTTCCGACATGCAATTCAAATCGGATACATCTGAAATTCAATCTTATCTTGAAGATACAAGCGCAATACAAGGTGGCTACGCAAGCGGCGTCTATTTTGCCGAAAGTTACAGCGAGGTGTCAGAAATTTTACGAGAGTGCTCACGAACGCAAACGCGCTTAACGCTTTCAGGCAACGGCACAGGCACAACCGGCGGCAGAATCCCATTTGGCGGCGCAGTCTTAGCCATGCCGAAACTGAATCAAATTCTAAGCATCAAAAAAAATTCGGACGGCACAGGCACGGCAACCGTTCAAACAAGTGCCTTGCTTTATGATGTTCAGCAAGCCGTAGAAGAATATGGATTGATTTATCCGCCCGACCCCACCGAACGCTTTTGCTTCATCGGCGGCACAATTGCCAACAACTCGTCAGGCGCGCGCACCTTCAAATACGGCGCAACGCGCAACTATGTCGAGCGGCTGAAAATCGCGCTTCCATCGGGCGAGCTTGTAGAAATTCGGCGTGGCGAAATTTTTGCCAACAACTCGAACAAACTTACCTTCAAGACGGAAAACGGCACGCGCTACGAAGTCCCTGTTCCAACTTACCAAATGCCAAAAGTTTCCAAACACGTGGCAGGCTATTACGCCGCGCCAAATATGGACTTGATTGACCTCTTCATCGGCTCGGAAGGCACACTCGGCGTGATTTTAGAAGCAGATTTGAAATTACTCCCAAAACCTGACCGCATCTTCAGCGGACTCATTTACTTTGCCGACGAAACCAACCTTTTGAACTTTGTCAATGAAGCACGCGAACGCTCGCGCCGCGCACAGTCCTTAACCGAACTCTCGGCTCGCGCTCTTGAATACTTCGATAAATTTTCACTGAACTTTCTTCGTCCGAAGTATCCGCAAATTCCTGCTGAAGCCGTTGGCGCAATTTTCTTCGAGCAAGAACTCACCGATTCAACCGAAGACGACCTGCTTCAAGCGTGGCTTGGCTTGATGGAAACGCACAGCGCGTTGATTGACCACTCATGGATTGCACTCACGCCTGATGAGCAACAAGCCATTCGCGACTTCCGACACGCCTTGCCTGCACAAGTCAATGAATGGTATGCCAAATTCAAACAGCGCAAAATTTCAACCGACATGGCAGTGCCGCACCATCGCTTTCCTGAATTGATGAAATCTTACCAAACCAAATGCGAAGCGGCAGGCTTTGATTACATCTTGTTCGGACACATCGGCGATGCACATTTGCATTTGAACATTCTTCCCAAAAATTCAGACGAAGCCAAACGCGCCAAAGACCTTTATCGAGACTTTATTCGCGAAGCCATTTCAATGGGCGGCACCATTTCGGCGGAGCATGGCGTCGGCAAATTGAAAGCAGAATATCTCGTTGAAATGTTTGGCGAGAAAGGCATTCGTGAAATGGTGCGCGTCAAGAAAGCCATTGATAAATCTTTGATTTTGAATATCGGCAACGTAATTCCTGAACCTTACTTGGCGGATTAAATGAGCCTTTTTGCGCTGATTCCGTGCTACAACGCGGAAACCACACTGCCGAATCTGCTTGCCAAACTTCGTGCCTTCATTCCGCCTGAACGCACCATTTGCATTAACGACGGCTCAACCGATAAAACCGTTACCGTGCTTCATCAACACGGCGTCAAAGCCTATCACTTGCCGAAGAATCAAGGCAAAGGCGTTGCGCTCAAATTGGGCTACGACATTGCGCTCAAATGCGGCGCAAGTGCCGTGCTCACGATTGATAGCGACCACCAACATCTACCCGCCGACATTCCAAAATTTTTAGAAACCGCCTCGCACTACGACATTGTGATTGGCTCGCGCCGTCGCAACGGACGATTCACTGCGCCAATGCCCCTGCCGCGCATTTTCTCGAATACCACCACTTCCGCCATTCTTTCGCGCCTCACCAAACAACGCATCGATGACGCACAATGCGGATTCCGGCTCATTCAACGCAAGTGCTTGGAACATATCGTTCCGCTATGCTTTGAAAAAGGATTTATGTTCGAGACGGAATTTCTGCTTCACGCCGCTACACACGGCTTCACGATTGGCTTTGTGGAAATCGAGGTGATTTACGGCTCGCGAAAAAGCAACATGCGCTACGTCGCCGACTCGCTGAATTTTATCAAACTTGTTATCAAGCAAATCTTCTCATTCTGACGGACGGTCATTCCGAACGCAAGTGAGGAATTTCCATTGTGGATTCTTCGCTGCGCTCAGAATGACAGCGCGATTATCCCAACAAAGTGAAGCGTTAAAATGCAATGTTTGTCCGCAAAAGAATTATTCGTCGTTCCATTTGCAGGCAAGCCACGATTCAAAAATCTCGCGTTGCAGTCGGGTTGGATTTTTCTTTTTAGAAATCGAGTAGATGTAATTGCCTTCGAGGCGCATGGTTTTTTCATGAAGTTTGCCATCGCGCTGAATCGTAACCTTGACACTATCATTTGCTTTGAAGCGAGAAAGCATTGCAGAAAGCGATTGCTTCATCAGAAAATTACCATTGAGCGCAATAAGCATATCGCCGTTGTCTAATCCAATCTTAGCACCGGGCGATTCGGGCACAACGCTTTTCACGACGGGAAAGTCATTTTCAACGCCAGATGTAATGCCTGTGTAGGGTTGTGGCGAGAGCGTTTTTTGGAGGTCTAATCCTGCATATTCGAGCGTGGTTTCAAACGGCAGTTCTTCTGTGCCGTTGATGTAGTTATCGAAAAAGGGTTGCATAGAGCCGCCAGCAAAACGCTCGACGACTTCTTGAAAATCTTTTGCGGAAAAGCCACGATTTTTTTTAGCGAATTCTTCATTCAAAAAGCGCATCACGTCGTCGAGCGAATGTTTGTTCTTGGTGCGATGTCGCAATTCAAGGTCTAAGAGCATGCCAATCAGTTCGCCTTTGCTGTAAAAGGAAATGGTGCTATTGGCTCTGCCCGCGCCGTAGCCTGAAAGCCATGCGTCAAACGAGGAAAGCGCGAGCGATTGAACTTTTCTGCCGTAGGTTTTTTGCAAGTTCGTGATGCCGTCGGCAATGTCGTCGATGTAACTTTTCGGTGTCCAAACTTTTGCGCGCACGAGTGAGAGGTCGCCGTAGTAACTCGTGAATCCTTCGGATACGTAAAGCATTGGCGTGTAGACTTCTTTGGTGTAATCGTAAGGCATGAACTCTTTTGGCTTAATGCGCTTGATGTTCCAGACATGGAAAAATTCGTGTGAGGTAATGGAGATAAAGCGTCCGTAGTTCTCGTTCATTTTGTCGGCAGGACCAAGCACAATCGAGGTTGAATTTTTATGCTCGACGCCATGCGCAAACGAAATCGGAAGAATGTGATAAATGAAATAGTAAGTTTTGAACGGCACGTCTTGCATCAAGGTGAATTGTGCCTCGACGACGGCGGCAATGTCTTTCTTGATGGTTTCTTCGTTGAACTTATAGCCGCCAAGTCCTGCATTGTCTTTGAAGCAGATGTAAATCGTTGCGCCTTTAACTTTAACTTGATAAGTAACCATCGTTGGACTAACGAGCGTTGGCGCGTCGATGAGGTCGTCGTAAGTTTCAGCCGTGAACACGTGAGGATTATCCGTAGGCTCTAACTGCGTGGCAACTTTCCAACCTGCGGGATAATCAATGTAGAGCCGAACAGGCTTAAAGCGCGTCTCGTCTGTATAGACGAAGAGGTTTGAGCCGTTGAAGTAAATTTCATCTCTGCCAACGTAGGAATTGCCTGCATCGATTTGACCGCCCGCAAAGTATTTGTATTGAACCGTAACTTCTGATTTGCCTTCGGTAGAAACGCGCCAAGTTTGTT
Organism: uncultured Chlorobiales bacterium; assembly: GCA_938003965.1. Taxonomy (GTDB): domain Bacteria; phylum Bacteroidota; class Chlorobiia; order Chlorobiales; family Thermochlorobacteraceae; genus JANWWM01. The sequence goes on along the minus strand of CALKXI010000109.1, from coordinate 1,571 downwards.
TATCGATTTTTTCAAATGCTAAACTCGTTTTGCCCGACATTGCCTTAAATTCTTGCACATTCGCCGCATAGTTTTGAATTTGATACCGTCCCGGTCGCCACGCAGGCAAGATGAAATCTATCGTCGGTTTCGAGTCAGGATTTTGAACGGTTACTGTGATGAGATACATGTGCAAATTCGGCTCGAGCGATTCAATGCGGTAATCAGCGGCGAACTCGCTTGTGGTCTTCTTGTTGGAAGATGCTTTTGAAGCATTAGGCATAGCGATGATGAGTGAAAGAATTAACGAGAGCAATTTCATTGAGATTTCAAGTTGAATTGAAGTTCGCAAGATAAACAGTTTGCCCGACTTAAAGATGAAACGATTGAGAAATTGGCGCACGTGGGCGTTGGCTTTCGCGCTGTTTGTTATACTTCTTGTTGGATACATCGCGTTGCCAATTTCAAAACAAGATTTCTCTCACGAAAAAAGCCACTCGATTCAAGTTCTTGATAGAAACGGTCGGCTGTTGCGCGAAGTATTGAGTTCGGAATTTGCTTCATCGCGCCCTGTCTCGCTTAAAGAAATTCCGCCGATGCTGATTCAGGCGACGATTGCAACGGAAGACAAACATTTTTACACGCACTTTGGAATTGACTTCACCGCACTTTTTCGGGCGATGTGGCAAAACTTAACGGCGATGAAAATTGTCTCGGGCGCATCGACAATTACGCAACAGACAGCGCGTTTAATGCTGGGCGCAAAGCGTGGCGTGTTCTCAAAACTTCAAGTGATGCTGTTCGCCGTGCGTTTGGAAGTGCATTTGAGCAAGGAAGAAATTCTGACGGAGTATCTGAATCGCGTGCCGTTTGGGAATCAATGTTTCGGAATTGGGGCGGCGTCGGAATTTTATTTTCAAAAATCGCCATCGCAACTCACACTTGCTGAATGCGCCTTGCTGGCAGGCTTGCCGCAATCGCCAACGACCTACGACCCACTTCGCCGCTTCGACCTTGCACGCAAACGCCAAGAAGAAGTGCTTCGCCGAATGCGCGCTAATGGCTTCATTTCCGAAGCAGAGGAGTGCGACGCACTCGCACAGCCGATTAACTTTGCTGAAACCAAACGCGCCTTTCACGCACCACATTTCGTTGAGTATGTGCTCAAACAATCTCTGCCAAGCGACGCGAAAAAAATCATCACCACGCTCGACCTCGATTTGCAAGAATCTTGTGAGCGATTAGCAAAAGCGCATCTGCAACGGCTCAAGCGAAATCGCGTAACGAACACCGCACTCGTTGTGATGGAAAATCGCACGGGCGAAATTTTAGCGATGGTCGGCTCTGCCGATTACTTCAACGCGGAAATTGATGGGCAATACAATGTCGCCACAGGCTCGCGCCAACCCGGCTCTGCGCTCAAACCTTTCACCTACGCGCTCTCGCTCGAAGGAGACTACACGCCCGCAACGCTTCTGCCCGATTTGCCTTTGCCGTTTCAAGTTCAAGGTCGATACGACGAATCAAGCGAAACAGGTGTGGAGATGTTTTTCCCGCAAAACTTCGACAAAAAATTTCACGGCGCAGTGCGC
>CALKXI010000108.1 GCA_938003965.1 uncultured Chlorobiales bacterium | reverse complement strand
TTTTCACTTTTTACCTCACGACTATCATTTTCTTCGTTGCCGACGCACGCCCGATTTGAAGCCGATAAAAATACACGCCACTTGCTAACTGGCTTGCGTTGAAGTCCACACGGTAGGCTTCTGGCTCTTGAAAGCCGCTCACCAATGTTGCCACTTCTCTGCCTAACACATCATAGACTTTGAGCGAGACAAATCCTGCTTCGAGCACACGGTATTCAATCGTGGTGATGGGATTGAACGGATTCGGATAATTTTGCGAGAGTTCTAAAATCTGCGGTTCAGACGAAACAGGTTTTCCGCTTTGCAAGTCTGTTAATTGCTCGAAAAGTTGCCCGCCTTGTGTGAGTGCTAAGGCGCGAGCGTTACGCCCTTCTTTCGTTGCCAAGAGTTGAACGAGTTTATCGTCGCCTTCAATTGGCAAAGTTTCTTCACGGAAGGTTGTTCCGCCGTTGGTTGAGTTCCATACTTGTTGATTTCCACCAACCCAAAGCCGAGCCGTCTTGCGGATTCCTGTTGCGCTTTCAAGCGGCGCACTGATGGTTGAAATATCGCGCCACATGCCTTCGGAAAATCGTTGCAAGTAAGGTGGATTATTTGAGACGCGAATTCCATTCTCTTCATCACGAAAGAAGATTCCGCCGACATAGCCGCCGCCTGTTGATTCTTTGCGCCATGAAGTTCCGCCGTCCGTTGTGGCGTAAAGGTTGCCGTTTGTTGCACCACCAAAAAATCCAACAAGCGAATTAACAAAATTGATAGAGCGCGTCCAGCCGAAGTCGCCGTTGGTTAAAGGGGCGTTCGGCAGTTCGTTCCAAGTGTTGCCGCCGTCGATGCTTTTGACGACAAGAAAGCGTGTGCGGTTTTGCGGCGCATCGCTTACGGCGTAGCCTGTGTCTTGGTTTGTCATTGCAATTCCGTTCCACCATGCGCCCAAGTCGCCTTGATAGACAACGCTCCAACTTTTTCCGCCGTCAATGGTTTTGAACAATCGTGCGGCGATTGCGCCCGATGTTGCACTTTCGCCTTCTCCAACAATCGCCGTTAGCGAATCGATTGCTGAAACAGCATCAAGGTTTTGCGTTGTCGGTGCAATGCATCGCTGAAATGACATGCCGCCGTCTGTTGAGCGGAACACTGCGCCGCTTTCGCCGACAATCCAAATTGCTCTGTCGCTTGCAAGGCTCATGGCACGTACGCGCACAGATACGGACGAAAGAAATTTCCATGTGGAATTGGATATGCGAAGCACTGAAAAATCGTTGTAGCCTGCAACGGCGTCGCTGAACGAGAGTTTGAGCAAACGTGGCGAGGCATCGGGCGTGCGAATTGTGAGCCGAAATACGAGCCGAAGCGTATCGTTTGTGTTCAGGCGTGGCGAGGATTGAAACGGATTGGTAATCGTAACGCCACCGTTGAGCGATTGCAATTCAAACGAAATGGTGCTCGAGGTCGGCGCATTGTGATTAACGAGCGTAACGACAAGCGACTGTGTTAGGCTTTCGTAATCGTATTGCACCACTTCCAAGCCGGGCGTGGTGCGCGTTAAGGCTTGAAAGGCGTTGAGCCGACCTTTGCCCAAGAAATTCGCATTTGTAGGATTGAGCGCATCGAGCGGCTCTGCGGTTGCGCGAAGTTGTGTGCGAATCCGCGCCGCCGACCAATTCGGACGAAGCGATTTCAACAAACCTGCCACACCCGCGGCAATCGGCGCCGACATTGACGTGCCGGTTAGCAACCCGTATTCACCTTCAAAGACCGTGCTCAAAATGCCGTTGCCCGCCGTGAGCACATCGAGCGCAATGCCATAACTTGAAAACGACGAGCGTTGATTGATTAACCCGCCGAAATGATTGACCGCGCCAACTGAAAGCACATTTTGGTATGAAGCAGGATAAATCAAGTCCGTTTCAGCCACTGTGCCGCCGTTGTTTCCTGCTGAAGCAATCACGACCACGCCTTGCGCCGAGGCAAAATTGACGACTTCATTTTCAAACGATGAAAAGCCGCTTGCGCCCCAACTGCAATTCACCACCGAGGCACCGTTTGCAACCGCATAAAGCATCGCTTCAAACCCGAAGCCGACGGCGGTTGGCTGTGCTTGTGTTCCCCCTGCTTTGAGATTCATATATCGGCAGTTGTAGCCAATGCCTGCTATGCCAATGCCGTTGTTGGTTTCCGCTGTTGCAATGCCTGCCACGTGTGTGCCGTGAACGAAAAAGTCTCCACGCGGGTCGTTATCCTGCACAGGATTTGCGACTGTTCCATCTTGCCAAAAGTCCCAGCCCATCACATCATCAATGAAGCCGTTGCCGTCGTCGTCGAGGTTGTTGTTTGGAATTTCGCCTGTGTTTATCCACATCTTGCTTGCAAGGTCGGGGTGAAGGTAGTCGACGCCGCTGTCGATGATAGCAATAACGACATCACGATTTCCTTGTGAAATATCCCACGCTTGAAAGAGCCTGTGATAGTCGAGGTAATTTTGCGAAGAGAACGATGTGCCAATGAGCGGGTCGTTAGGCACAACGTGAAATGTGTGAATGTATTTTGGCTCAACCCACTCGAAGAGGTCAAGTTTTTGCAGGCGCGAGGCGATAAGCGATTCATCGAGATGTTCAGGAAAGGTAAGGGTATAAATGCGCGAAATGGATTGCAGGCTTTTTGATTCGAGTTGATTGGGCGCGTTGCGTGCAGCGACTTTCTCTAATGCGTGTTGATGTGCGGCAGTCCAAATTGGCGAAAGTTGAATTTCTTCCGAGATGCTTTTGAGTAATCTTGTTGGATTTTCTGTGCGAAGCGCGTCGCTCGATTTGAACTTCACCATCAGCACGCCTTTCGCGACCTGCCGGGATTGAGCCAATCCTGTTGCCGTTATCCCAATGAGCAGAATCCAAGATAGCGCAAGAAAAAATTTCATGTTCAGTTATGTTCGGCTTAGCGAGGCTTGAAGATACATTCTCGCTATCGTAGCATTAAGCCCAGAATCTCGCTCACGGCTTGAATGGCGCGCATCGGCGAATCTTTGTAATTGTGTTCAAAGGTGATGTCGAGCTTCAATCGCTTTTCATTTTTGAAGACAGGCTGATACTTCTTCATTTCATTGGATTGGATTGCATCGAGGACTTTGCCAAACGTTTCGCTTTGATAGTATTGTGTATTGACATCGCCGTCGGGGAAAATGAAGACACATTTTTTTTCAGCGATTTCGATTCGCGACAGCGAGAGCCGCATTGCCTCAACGCGCAACTTGCTAACGGCAATCAAGTTCTCGACATCGTCAGGCAGTTTTCCGAATCGGTCTTGGAGTTCGTTCTTGAATTGTTCAATCTCTTCGTGCGTGGTGGCTTTGGAGAGTTTTTCGTAGAGTGCGAAGCGTTCCGACGCCGATTCAACATAAAAACTTGGAATGAGCGCGTTGAAGAAAAAGGTAACTTCACACGGCTTCTCTGCCGATTGTTTCCGCTTCTCTGCTTCTTTGAAGAGGTTTTGAAACTCCGTTGATTTGATTTCCGCGACGGCTTCCTCGAGAATTTTTTGATACAAATCGAATCCCAAATCATAGACGAATCCCGATTGTTCTGCACCGAGCAAATTGCCTGCCCCGCGAATGTCCAAATCTCTGAGTGCGACGTTGAAGCCCGAACCGAGTTCGGTAAATTCTTCAATAGTGGCAAGGCGTTGGAGCGCGTCTTGTGTAAGCGTTGAAGGTGGTGGTGTAAAGAGGTAGCAATAGGCTTTTCGGTCGCTTCGTCCAACGCGCCCGCGCAGTTGATACAAATCCGAAAGTCCGAACATATCGGCGCGGTTAATGATGATGGTATTGACGTTTGAAATATCCAACCCCGATTCAATAATCGTGGTGCATATCAGCACGTTGAGTTCTTTTTGCAGAAAGTCGAGCATCACTTGCTCGAGTTCTTTGGTCGGCATTTGTCCGTGTGCAATTCCGATACGCGCTTTTGGCACAAGGCGTTTGACCGTGTCGAGCATATCGCCGAGCGTGTTAATGCGATTGTTGAGAATGAAGACTTGCCCGCCGCGTCCTAACTCTCGCGAAACGGCTTCTTGAAGCAGGTCTTCGTCATACTCATGCACGATGGTTTCAATCGGCTGTCGATTTTTAGGTGGCGTTGAAATGATGGAAAGGTCGCGTGCGCCCATCATTGAAAATTGTAAGGTGCGCGGAATCGGTGTGGCAGTTAAGATGAGCGTATCGACGGTCGGAAATTGCTCGCGCAGTTTTTCTTTTGCCGCAACGCCAAAGTGCTGTTCTTCATCGATGATAAACAAGCCCAAATCTTTGAACTGAATATCTTTTGAAATGATACGATGCGTTCCGATGACGATATCGACCTCGCCCGATTTTATTCGTTCCGCAATTCGTTTGGCTTCTTTTGCAGAGATAAAACGCGAAAGCACTTCAATGCGCACGGGGAAATTTTGGAAGCGCAACTTGAAACTGTTGAAATGTTGATGCGCGAGAATGGTTGTCGGCACAAGCACGGCGACTTGCTTTCCCGATTCAACGGCTTTGAAGGCGGCGCGCATCGCAACTTCCGTTTTGCCAAATCCTGCATCGCCGCAGATGAGCCTATCCATCGGCGAGGGCGACATCATATCGGCTTTGACGGCTTCAATGGCGGCGAGTTGGTCGGGGGTTTCTTCGAAAATAAATGCCGCTTCAAATTCGCGTTGCCAAATGCTGTCGGGCTTATGTGCGAAGCCTTGCGTAGCTTTGCGCTTGGCGTAAAGTTGAATCAGGTTGCGCGCAATATCTTTGAGCCGCTTCTTGATTTTTTCCTTTTGCGCGCTCCACTTCTCTGAACCAAGCCGCGAGAGCACAGGTTTTGCGCCTTCCGCCGAAGAATACTTCGAGAGCAGATGCAAGTTTTGAAGATTCACATAAAGACGGTCGCCTTTGTCGTATTGCACCAGCACGGCTTCTTGCTCGGAATTGCCCGCCGAAATGCGTTCCATGCCCATGAACACGCCAATGCCGTAATCTTCATGCACGATGTAATCGCCAACTTTGAGCGCGCGCAATTCGCGCAGCGAAATCTGCCGACGCTTGCGCTTCTTGTGCCGCTTGCGCGAATGCAGTTTTCCGAAAACATCGGATTCAGTGTAGATCGAGATGCCTTCAAAAACGAAGCCTTCGTAGAAATTTTCAGCAATCGTGTTAATCACCAACTCTCTTACTTCGCTCTCTTGCTCGGCGTCTCTTTCGGTTTCGGCTTCTAAAAACTCGATAATTTCTTTCGTCTCTTTTTGTGAGGTCGAGGCAAACACCACGCTTCTTCCGCGCTCATGGTCGCGCCGAATCGCTTTACCAAGTTCGGAAAAGTTCGAGTTGAATTTTTGTTGCGTGCGTGCGCCAAACTCAATTTCACCTTTTCCGATTTTTTGAATTTCAAGTTGTCGGAACGCCCCCAACTTTGCCACGATTTCATCTTTTTTGAAGAAGTCCGATTTTTCCACATCGGCACCGTAGTCGAGCGTGTTGTCAGTAATGACAAGGCTTTGCGGGCGGAGGTAATCCAAGAGCGACTCCGATTCAGGCGCGGCTTGTGCCAGATTAGCGACAAGTTCCGCTTCCGAAATTTTCTCTTTTGAAAGTTGAGATTCGACATCAATGGTGCGAATGGAGTCCACTTCGTCGCCGAAAAATTCAATGCGAATCGCCTCTTTTGCATCAAACGAAAAGACATCAACGATAGAGCCGCGCACGGCAAAATCGCCCTCTTCCTCGATGAAGTCTTTGCGATTGAATCCGTTTTTGACGAGAAACTCTTCCAAACGTGCGTAGCCAATCGTTTCGCCTTGCTTGATAGTGAGTTTTCTTGTTTGAGATGCTGTTTTCGGCAAGACTTTTCGGCACAGTTCCGCAGGCGTGCTCAGAATCAATTTCTTTTCGTTGGAAAGTAGCGACGAGAGTGCCAGCGAGGTTTCGGCGGTAAAATCAATCAGGGTTTCTTTGCCCAAAAGAATCGGCAGGTCGTTTTCGTATCGCTCAATGTCTTCGTCGTTGCAAATGAGTAGCATTGAGGCTTGTTCTTGCTTAAACACTTCGGCAATTACCAACGACGAGAGCGAGCCTTGAAGCCCTGAAACGGTTAGTTTTCTTGTTGGAAGTTGTAGTTTATCGAGAAGTGCAATCAGTAAGGAAGAGTGTGCGATTTTTGAAATGAAATTCGTGAGCGAAATTTTTTCGCTCTCAATGCGAAGGGCTTCCGTTGGAGAAGCGGCGTGATTTAGATTCATTCGTTGGTTTGTTCAAATTGAATCGTGCATCAAATTGAATCGTGCAATTATACAGATTTGCGTTCAAAGACGTTCCTTTGCTCTTGCGATTGCTTACGAGTTGCGTTCGCATAAAAAGGCTAAATCGTCCGAATGAAACGCGGTTCAAGTTTGAAAACCTTTTTGTGAGGCGTAACTTTGAATGAAGCAGTTTAGACACACAATCACACTTAACGGCTGTTCAAAAAGGAGATTTGAATTATGGCAGAGCCAAAGAAACTTTCCCCGATGATGCAAAAGAAACTTGCTGAGCAGCAAGCCAAAAGTGCCGCGCCCGAAGCCAAAGCGGATACGCCTGCTGAAACACCTGCTGCTCCAAAACCTGCGCCCGACGCTGCATCAACGCCCATGGTATCGGTTGCCAAGCCTGCACCCAAAGTTGAAGGCGCATCGACCGTGCCCAAAATGACCACAGGCAAATTGGAAAAAAATCCAAACGGAGAACGCTACGGCTACGGCGATGGACTTGCGTCCACATTTGGCACGCCGCCCGCCATCGACGACGCTTATGAGGCGGTGCGCATCGTCTCGAAAATTCCTGCAACGCTCTTAGACGGCGTGATTACCTTCTTCAAGAAAGTAACGAGCTAACTGAGCAACGCTGACGCTCCAAACAAGCGTTCAGCGTTTTTCATGCGCCGATACTTCCAAATCGCACGAAGCACACTGAAAGCGCCGTGCCATCTAATTTTTTCCTTCCTTAAAACTTCGAGCACGATACTCGATTTCTACTTCTACAACTTTCACGCCTTTTTCGCGCATGAGTTTAGCGCACTTCATCACGAGTTCGGCGTTGATGCTGAAACGCAGCTCTTCAATCATACCTTCTTTTTTCAGGCTACGGTCGGACTTTGTGATTCAGCGCAAATTCGTATTTTACACATCTCACTAACTTGCTTAACATTTTCACTAATGTCTGACTTCAAAGATTCAGGGATTCGTAAAGCAATTTTAATGGCAGGGGGATTCGGAACGCGCCTGCGCCCACTCACCATCAACATTCCCAAGCCACTCGTTCCGATGATGAATCGCCCCATGATGCATCACATCGTCAACCTGCTCAAAAATTATGGCGTTAAAGAAATCACCTCGCTTCTTTACTATCAACCTGAACATATTCGCAACTACTTCGGCGACGGCAAGAAATTCGGCTTCAAGATGAACTATATTCAAGCCGATGCCGATTACGGCACAGCCGGTAGCGTGCGCAACGCATATGATTTCATCGACGGTCGCTTTATCGTCATCAGCGGCGATGTGCTCACCGATTTCGACCTTGCCAAAGCTGTCGCCTATCACCAAGAGCGCGGCGCAAAAGCCACCATGGTGCTCACGCGCGTCAAAAATCCGCTTCAATTTGGCGTCGTGATAACGGACAAAGACGGCAAGGTTACGCGCTTTCTCGAGAAACCTTCGTGGGGCGAAGTCTTCAGCGACACGATTAACACAGGCATCTACATTTTAGAGCGTGAGGTAATGGATTTAATTCCCTATCGCGAAGAATACGATTTCTCAAAAGACTTATTCCCGAAAATGCTTCGCGAAAACTTAGGGCTTTACGGCTACATCGCCGATGGCTATTGGCGCGATGTTGGCACGCTCGCCGAGTATCAAGAGGCGCATTTGGATTGCTTGCACGGGCGCGTTGCGATTGATTTTTATGAAGGCTATGAAAAATTGGGAACGGGAATTTATGCACATAAATCCGCCAAAGTCGACCTCGCCCAATGCAAACTTTCGGGCACGGTTTTGATTGGCAAGAATTGCAAAATTGGCGATGGCGTCGTGCTTCACAACTCGGTCGTGGGCGACAATGTTCACATCGGCGATGGCACTCGGCTCGATAAAACCGTCGTCTGGGAAAATACGCGCATTGGTGAGGGGTGTAAAATTACGCTCACCGTCATTTGCGCCAACGCCAAAATCGGTGATGAGGTTAAAATTGAAGAGCAAGTCTTTATCGCCGATAAATGCACGGTCGGCAATGGCGCATCGATTCGCTCCAACATTAAAATTTGGCCTGAAAAAGACATTGAATCGGGCGCGATTCTCACGCAAAGTTTGATTTGGGAATCGCGTTGGACGCGCGAACTTTTTGCAGGCTCACGCATTACAGGCTTGGCGAATATCGAAATCAATCCTGAATTTGCCGCCAAGCTTGGCGCGGCTTACGGCACGATTCTTCCCGAAGGCTCGAGCGTAACGGTCAGCCGTGATGTTGACAAGGTCTCGCGCATGATTAACCGCGCGATGATTTCGGGGTTGCTTTCTGCAGGCATTACGGTCAATGATTTACAAGCCACTCCGATTCCGATTGCGCGTCATCGCCTTAAAAACGGCACGGAAATGGGCGGCGTGCATGTGCGTAAGTCGCCGTTCGATAAACGACTGTGCGACATTATCTTTTTTGACAAAGGCGGTCAAGACCTTTCCGTCGCCAAATCCAAGAGCGTCGAGCGCACCTTCTTCGGCGAAGATTATCGCAGAGCCAATTACGAGAACGTCGGCAATCTCAACTTTCCCGAACGCACGCTTGAAAGCTACACCGATGCCTTTCTCAACAACATCGATGCCGAAGCGATTCGTAAAGCGCGACTTCGCGTGGCGATTGATTACTCCAACGGCGCGGCGGCCACGCTCTTTCCAAGCATTATCGGCAGTTTGGGGCTCGACATCATCTCGCTGAATGCGTATTTGGATTCCTCGAAGTTCACTCGAAGTGCGGAAGAATTTTTCGAAGCCGCCGATAAACTCTCGGGCGTAGTTTTGCAACTCGGCTACGATATTGGCTTTATACTTGACGGCGGCGCAGAGCGCATTTTCGTCGTCGATGAGCGCGGCAGGTTTTTGGAGCATCAGCGATTGCTCACGCTCGTAACCCTGCTCTATCTTGAAACGCACCCTGAAACCAAGAAAATCGCCGTTCCCATCACGGCGTCGCAACAAGTCGATGACATCTGCCGCGAGCGCAATGTGAGCGTGGTTCGCACGGGCGACAATCACTTGGATTTAATGCGCGTGGTGCTTTCCGACCCTGAAATCGCCTTTGTTGGCGGCACAAAAGGCGGGTTTATTTTCCCGAAATTCCTCTTCGCCGTCGATGGCATGTTCTCCGCAGTTAAAATCTTGGAGCTAATGGCAAAATCCAAGTTGCGCATTGCTGAACTCGATGCACGCTATCCTGAACGCTATTTCATTGTCAAGCGCAATGTGGCTTGTCCGCGCGACTTGAAAGGCAAAATGATGCGCAAAATTATGGAAGACACCGCCGACCGCTATCGCGTCTTGATTGACGGCGTGAAAATTATCTATGACAACGAAACATCGCTCTTGCTTTTGCCCGACCGCGAGCGAGACCTCTTCCATATCAACGCCGAATCGCGCTCGAAGAGCCGCGCCACGCGCCTTGTCTCGGAGTATGAAAAAAAATTAACGGAGTGGATTGCCGAGTAAGCACTATGGCGCGCGATTGCGCCCTTTGACGCCAAAGCGCGTTTCGTAACTTTCATTTTTTAATTGAATAGCAATGCGCCTCGTTTTTTCGTCTATTTTGCTATTGGCTTTGCTTTTTTCAAGCGTTTCGCTTTTTGCTCAATCGCGTTTAGAGCCACTTCCTGTGGTTGCTGCTCCTTTGAATCGTTCTTTGGTTCAAACCTCCGTTCAGCCGAAGTCGGCTCTGGTTGGCGCGGCACTTTCGCTCCTGCTTCCGGGGATGGGTGAAGTTTATGCAGGCAATTTTCAATCGGGGCGATACTTTCTCGGTGCAGAGATTGCAATGCTCTTGGGCATTGGCACGCAGTATGTTCGCGGCTCGAGCTTCGAATCCGACTACAAAGTTTTAGCACGCACCAACGCTGGCGTTTCGGGAGATAAAGACGAACAATTTTGGCGCGATATTTCCTCGTTCAGCAGTATCGACGACTTCAACGCCGACCGCCTGCGCAACCGCGACTTTGGACGGCTCTACAACCCACAAACGCACTTCTGGCAATGGAACAGCGAAGCCGACCGTAGGCAATTCCGCGATTTAAGAATCCAAAGCGATAAAGCCTATCAATCCATTTACTACTTCCTTGCCGCAATGGGCATCAACCGCGTGTTGAGCATGATTAACGCCGTGCGCGGCATTAAGACCTTCAACGAAACGCACGGCTTTTCCAACGATGACCTTGAAACCTCGCTTTATTTCCTTCCTGAGCACCGCACCGCTTCGCCGATTCCTAACGGCATACGCGCTGCGTTTCGTGTCTCATTTTAGGCGAAATGAACTCAAAATCGCCAACCGACTAAAACTTTTTGACTCGACCGAGCAAAATGTGCTTAATGTTTTGGAAATATCGTGCTCGGCTTACTATCTTTGCGACCGTCAAGCGCAATGCTAACGCGCTTCGCCAAAACAGAATCGGCATTAACACTGAAATGCGTCTATTTTCCAGTCAGCAAAGTAGCGCATTGGCTCTCCAGTCAGCAGAGCTCGAAAGAACGGTATTTAACACTCTTTTAACATCTCGCACTAAAAAGTTTTCAAGCACACTTCACAGAGTTGGGATAGTTATGCCAGGTCGTTGAGTTTGAATCGATTGCAGGTCAGGAACAGACATGGTGCGCGAGTTGAGACGTTTGTGTTCTTTTTGGTTGCACGAAAACATTTCACAATTGTAACACCACTACAACCAAAAATTTATTTATATGCAGAATGCTAAAACAAAAACGATTCTCATTGGCGACGACGATTTTCAGTATGTAAGTTGGCTTCGCGCAACGCTTGAAAAAGAAGGATACAGCGTTATTTGGGCGCAGAATGCATCGGAAGTCATGTCCAAAATCAGCACGAAACCGACCGCGGTTATCGTCGATTTTATGCGTGGGCAATCCGTTGGTCTCGACCTTTGCCGCGAGCTTCGTACCCTCCCTGAATTCAAACACCTTCCCATCATCGTGCTGACACGCAAATGCGAAGATTCCGACGAAGCAACGGGATTGGAAGTCGGTGCTGATGATTACATTCATAAATCTGTGAGCAATCGCGTGCTTTCGGCGCGTCTTCGTAATGTTCTCAAACGTAGCAACGCTCTTGAATCGGACAATGTCGAAGAAGCCGCCTGTGAAATAACACTGGGCGACCTTGTCATCAATCGGCAAACACATACCGTTTTGCTGAAAGGCAAAGAGATTTTCTTGCCGCGCAAAGAGTTCGAACTCTTGTGGCTTCTTGTCGCCAACAAAGGCAAAGTATTTTCACGCGAAATGTTGCTTCGTCGCATTTGGGGCGAAAGCGTGTATGTAACCGACCGCACCGTCGATGTTCACATCTGTAAAATTCGTCAACGGCTTGGCGACTTCGGACAAGAAAATTTAGAAACCATCAAGGGCGTTGGCTATCGAATCAAAGCCTAATGCCTTGTTGCGTTTTTCTTTCCCACAAGGCACTCTTACAGACGACGCGAATCTTCACAGGTTCTCGTCGTCTTTTAATTTCAAATGATTGAATTTGGAATGTCGTTCTCTATCAAAAAACTTTCGGAGGAGGATTTTGAAGCCTTTTTCTCGCTTATTGTTGCGCTTGCCGATTACGAGCATCTTGCGCCACCCGACCTTGACGCCAAAGCCCGCTTGAAACGCGATGCTTTTTCAGACCGTCCGAAATTTGAAGCCTATCTTGCCTTTCTAAATGGCGAGCCTGTTGGGTATGCAATTATTTTTGAGACTTACTCGAGCTTTCTTGCAAAGCCGACGTTGTATTTGGAAGATTTATTCGTTTTGCCTTCTGCACGCAAACAAAAAGTTGGATTCAGGCTATTCAAATTTTTGATTGGGCTTGCCGTTGAACGCGAGTGCGGGCGAATGGAGTGGCAAGTCTTGAATTGGAATCAACTCGCGATTGACTTTTACGAAAAACTCGGCGCAACTCACCAACACGCTTGGCTTCCCTACCGCTTGACCGAAGCACAACTGCACGATTTGCATCGACAATTTTCGACTTAACGCAAAACGCCGAGGACTTTCATCATCGGCGTTCTTTTCAGCGTTCTTGGGAACTTTGTTTAGTACTTGAAAAGCAGTTCGAGGTAGCTTGGCATTGGATAGAGCGATTTATCCAAGTGTCCTTCGAGTTCGTCAGCAACTTTGCGCACGGCGTTCATTGCGGGTATAAGCGTTTCGGCGCAATACTTTGCGTGTCCTTCAACGCCGCCTTTGGTGTGATGCAATTCTTCAATCAACTTTTCAAGGGCTTCGGTTTTAGCAATGAGTTCTCCGATTCCGTTTGCAAATGTTTCAAGTTGCTTGGCTTGCTTGGCTTTTGCCGAAGCAGAAAGTTTAATGCCCTTTGAGGCTTGAAGCAATTTGGAATACGACTCTGCGATTTCAGATTGATAGCGCATAGCGGCAGGCAGCACCATCGTGCGAATCATCATGGCAAGCGTTTTAGCTTCGATGTCAATGGCTTTAACATAACGCTCTAAACGCACATTGTAGCGCGATTCAATTTCTTCTTCGGAAAGCACGCCGTATTTGATGAAGGTTTCGCGCACCGATTTGTCTTTCCATACTTTCATGGCTTCGGGAAGATTTTTATTGTTCGGCAATCCGCGCTTTTTGGCTTCTTTGTGCCATGCTTCGCTGTATCCATCGCCTTCGAAGCGAATCGGTTTTGAGGCTTTGATTTCTTTACGAAGCACGTCGAAGACTGAGGCTTGAAGTTCTTTACCTGATTTCATTTCGGCTTCAATGGCTTCGCGCATTTCGTCAATGGCTTCCGCCATAATGGTGTTGAGCACCATATTCGGAATGGCAACTGGCATAGAGGATGGCACAGCGCGGAACTCGAACTTATTGCCAGTGAAAGCGAACGGCGAGGTGCGGTTGCGGTCGGTGTTGTCTTTGTTGAGCGTTGGGATATGCGAAATGTCTAAATCAATGAACTGCTTTTCGCTGACTTTTTTCATATTACCGGATTCGATTGCGTCAAGAATTGCGCTGAGTTGGTCGCCCAAGAAAACCGAGATAATTGCAGGCGGGGCTTCGTTTGCGCCGAGTCGGTGGTCGTTACCCGGATTGGCGATGGCGGCGCGAAGCACAGCGGCATGTTTGTGAACGGCTTTAAGCGTCGCAACGAGAAAGACAAGGAAACTCAAGTTCGATTCGGGCGTTTCCCCAGGGTCGAGCAAGTTTCCGCCCACATCTGCGCCCATTGACCAGTTGTTATGCTTTCCGCTTCCATTGATGCCTGCAAACGGCTTTTCGTGAATGAGCAGCGCAAGCCCTTTACGCTCGGCAACGCGACGGAGCATTTCCATCATGAGGAGATTGTGGTCGGCAGCCAGAGGCGTTTCTTCGTGAATCGGTGCAATTTCAAATTGATGCGGTGCCACTTCATTGTGGCGCGTTTTCGCGGGAACACCGAGCAAGTACAGTTCTTGTTCTAACTCTTGCATGAACTCCAACACCCTATCAGGAATTGAGCCAAAGTAATGGTCTTCAAGCTGTTGATTGCGCGGCGGAAGCGCTCCCAAAAGCGTTCTGCCTGTCATGATGAGGTCAGGGCGCTGTTCGTAAAGGCTGCGGTCAATCAAGAAGTATTCTTGTTCTGCACCGACATAGGTGGTTACGCGCGTGGCTTGTGTATTGCCCAAAAGTCGCAACATTGCGACGGCTGACTTTGAAAGGGCGCGGGCTGAACGCAAAAGCGGGGTCTTTTCGTCTAACGCTTCGCCGTGATACGAAATAAAAATGGAAGGAATGCAGAGCGTTGTGCCTTCTGCACCTTTCATTAAAAATGCAGGCGTGCTGGGGTCCCAAGCCGTGTAGCCACGCGCTTCGAAGGTCGAGCGCATTCCGCCCGAAGGAAAGCTTGAGGCGTCTGGCTCGCCTTGGCTAAGCTGCGAGCCTGAAAATTTTTCAATCAAGTTTCCTGCTTTATCAAACGCAATAAAGGCATCATGCTTTTCAGCCGTCGCACCCGTCATCGGTTGAAACCAGTGGCAATAGTGCGTTGCGCCGTTTTCTATCGCCCATTCTTTCATCGCATTTGCAACCGTTTCAGCAAGGCTATCATCTAAATCGTGTCCTTCTTTGAGCGTTTTCATTAAAGAGTCATAGACTTCTTTTGGAAGCCGCTCTTTCATCACGGCGTGGTTGAAGGTGTGTTTGCCGAACATTGCGGCGTTTTCGGAAAGCATGCTGTTTGCCATATTAGAGTTGAATCAACGATGTTAGTTAGGTTTAATGATGACTGGTTAAAAGACTGAAAAGAAGGTTTTATGCACTTGCATTCTTATCGGTTAGTGATGCTCTTTACTGTTCTCTATGAGTTTCAACGCCTTCACGGAATTAATCCGATTCGTTTTTTTGTGTTCGCTCAAAACGACGCTTGTCGATGTGCCTGTAACCCCCTGCCACGATTGAATTTTTGCTAGCAAGGCTTCAAGCGCCGCGGTGTTTGCCACAAGCACTTTGAGAATGTGAGAGCCATCGCCTGTGATGGAATAACATTCCAAAATCTCATCTTCTTTTTGGACATGAGCGACAAAGGGTGCGTAATACTTCGATGATTCCATCGTTACACGAATGAAGGCTTTAATATCGTAGCCGATTTTCTTTTCATCAACCAAGACCGTGTAGCCTTTGATGATGCCGCGATTTTGCAGTTTTTCTAATCGCTCGCTGACGGAAGGAATGGAAAGCCCGACGGCTTCGGCAAGTTCGTTGCGGCGCATTCTGCCGCGCTCACTTAAAAGTTCAAGAAGTTTTAGGTCGGTTTTATCAAGATGCCACGACATGAATCGCTGAAAGCGTTGAGTTTTTGGAAAGAATTTACAGCCTTACATTTTGCCTAACAAAATTAGGAAAAACTTCCTTTCAACCAAAAACTTTTAAGCCAACTCACGCTCACTCGCTGTTTTTCTTCAAAACAACAAAGCCATTATCGGATTTCAAGATGGCTTCGCCCGATGCCTCCGCCTCTTTTTTCGCCGCTTTCAACTCCTCTTCCATTTTCTTGATTTGTGGCGGATAGTCAAATGTTTTACGATACTGAACCGTAAAAACATAGTCTTCAAAGACGACTTGCTTTTCGCCTGTTTGTTCTAACATCTCGCTCACCGTAGAAAAGATATCGCTTCTGAGCGATTCAATTTGCTCCTCGATTTCTTTGGCTTTCTCTTTGAGCGCAATGTATCGGCGAAGCAGTTCTTCGCGGTCATTGATTTCATTGTTCATCATTTGTTTTCTTGTTTGAGGTTGCAAAAATTATATGCCGCCCACGCGCCCGAAACTTCAAGGGTCAGATAAGCAAAAGTTTTTTTCAACGATTCTACTTCATCAAGAAACTGCTCGCGCGCTGTGGCTTCAATTAAAAAGGCGGCGTTCAAAATCATTTCGTCTTCGCGCTCGGTGAGGGCTTTGGGTAGAACAGGATTGCGTTTATGTTGGACGGCTTTTTCGCACAAGCGTTCATAAAGCAACTCCAACGCTTCTTGAAGCGACGCACTCACGTTTTGACCTGCAAGCGATTCCCGCTTTTTTTTGAGCAAGTAGGCTTTTCCTGCCGACGCTGTTTTCAACGCCTCGTCAATTTCTTGAATTTCTTTGCTTTCCGCAAGAAATGCTTGCAACTGTTCAGAGCCGATGTAGGCTTTAATGCCCCATTCTTCTTTGCCTTTCAGAGTTTCCAACAAGTGCTTTAACGATTCTTTGTGCGCTTGTAAAAACTCTTGTAAGGAATTTTGAGAGAGAAAGAGCGTCGGGAATCGGAACGGCACAATGCTGGATTGCGCGCGCATGGATTCCATGACGCTCTCGTGATGTCGGACGGTTGCTTCAACCCATTCCAATCGCGACAGATTTTTCTTCAAGTTTTCTTCGCCAAATTCTTCTTCCGAAACATCGGCAACGATTGCCGCCAAGCCTTCAAACTCGACTTCTTTGACTTTTTCGGGAAGAACTTTCAGGTGCGGTTCTGCAACGCAATAAAGGTAGGTGAGCATGAGTGTTTTATTTTCAATTATTTTCAATTTATCGGGTTGGCTTCGCTTTTCAAACAAAGCCGTATCTTCACTCGGCTTTCAATTCAACTTTGCCAAACAACCAACTTTTTAGCAATGAGATTCTGCATGACACTTCTCACTTTGTTTTTGATTACACCCACCTTCGCACAACAACGCTTGCAAACGCTCAAATCGCCTGACAGCAACCTCACGCTAACCTTTGAACTGACCGAGCAAGGCGAGCCTCGCTATCAACTTTCTTTTGGTGGAAAGGTCGTGATAAAGCCGAGCGCGTTGGGCATTAAACTTAAAGATGCGCCGCACTTTGAACGCGGTTTTCGAATCGCTGATACAAAGACACGCAAAATTGATGAAACTTGGTCGCCTGTTCTCGGCGAAGAAAAATCAATCCGAAATTATTGCAACGAACTTTTAATCAGGCTCGAGCAACCTGCTGAAAAAAATCGTGCTTTGCTCTTGCGCTTTCGGCTCTTCAACGACGGGCTTGGCTTCCGCTATGAATTTCCGAATCAACCCGAGCTCAAATACTTCACCGTGATAGATGAACTGACGGAGTTCAATCTCACAGGCGACCACACCGCATTTTGGATTCCGGGCGATTACGACTCGAACGAGCATGTTTATCGCACCACACGCCTCAGCGAAGTCGATGCCTTTGAAGGCAAAAAGTCAACGGAAATCGGAACGCGCTCGCTCATCGCGCCCAATGCCGTGCAAACGCCGCTCATGCTCAAAACGGCGGACGGGCTTTACATCAATCTCTTCGAAGCCGCCCTCATTGACTATCCCGCACTCAATCTCGTCGTCAATCAAACAACCTTTTCGCTTTCGGCGCACCTTGTTCCTGATGCTTTCGGCAACAAAGCCTATCTGCAAACGCCGTGCAAAAGCGCGTGGCGCACCATTATCGTGAGCCAGAGAGCCGCAGGCATTTTGGAATCGCGCATCACGCTCAACCTCAACGAGCCTTCAAAAATTAAAGACGTCAGTTGGATTAAGCCGATGAAGTATGTCGGAATTTGGTGGGAAATGCATGTCGGAAAATCGTCGTGGACTTACGCCGATGTCGATAATGTCAAACTCAGAGAAACGGATTGGAAATCCTTGCGTCCGAACGGTCGGCACGGCGCAACGACAAAGCGCACGAAAGCATACATCGACTTCGCCGCTAAACATGGCTTCGATGGCGTTTTGGTCGAAGGGTGGAACATTGGTTGGGAAGACTGGTTCGGCAAGATGAAAGAAGAGGTCTTCGATTTCGTAACGCCGTATCCTGATTTCAACATTGAGGAAGTCGCTCGCTATGCTAAGTCCAAAGGCGTTAAGATGATTATGCACCATGAAACGAGCGCGTCGGTTTCAAACTACGAGCGGCGCATGGACGAAGCCTTTCGCTTGATGAAAAAATATGACTATCCCGCTGTCAAAACCGGTTATGTTGGAAACATCTTGCCGCGTGGCGAGCATCACGATGGACAGTGGATGGTCAATCACTATGCGCGCGTTGCCGAAAAAGCCGCCGAGTATGGAATTATGGTCAATGCGCATGAGCCTGTTCGCCCGACAGGATTAGGACGCACATATCCGAATTGGATTGCTTGCGAAGCCGCTCGTGGCAACGAGTTTAACGCATGGAGCAAAGGCAATCCGCCCGAACACGAAACCATTTTGCCCTTCACGCGCCTTTTAGGCGGCGGCATGGACTACACGCCCGGCATTTTTGAAATCAAACTGTCTTTTTACGACCCCAATAAAGCCGAACAAATTCACACCACGCTTGCCAAACAACTTGCGCTTTACGTAACGCTTTATAGCCCGCTACAAATGGCAGCAGATTTGCCCGAAAATTATGAGCGATATTTAGATGCGTTTCAATTCATTAAAGACGTCGCCTTGGATTGGGACGAGACTAAAATTCTCGAGGCGGAAATTGGCGACTACCTGACGATTGCGCGCAAGACCAAAGGCAAGGAAGAATGGTTCATCGGTGGCATTACTGACGAAAACGCACGCACGTCTTGCATCACGCTTGATTTTTTGAAACCAAATGTGCAGTATGAAGCAACGATTTATAGCGATGCGCCCGACGCACATTGGCAACAGAATCCGAAAGCCTATCAAATCAAAAAAGAAACCGTTGGTTCTACTTCAACCTTGAACCTTCAACTTGCGCCCGGCGGCGGCTATGCCATTCACATCAAGCCTTCATCCAAGTAGTTCTTACAACCCTTGCTTGAAGGTTTTCGCGTTTAATTGAAAACTTTTATTTTCAGCTTTTAAGTAACCTACAAACTTAGAAGTTTATGTCAGTGATTGCAGGCACACCTGATGTTACGATTATCGGCGCTGGTCCGACAGGGCTTTACGCCGCTTTTTATGCTGGGCTTCGCTCCATGCAAGTGCGCGTTGTCGACAGCCTCTCCGAGATTGGCGGACAGCTTACTGCGCTCTATCCGAAGAAGAACATTTACGATGTTGCAGGCTACCCTGCTGTGCTTGCTGAAGATTTGGTCAAAAATCTTTACGAGCAATGCAAGCAATACAACCCTGAAATTTTCACCGACACCAAAATCGAGAAACTCGAGCGCGAAGGCGACTTGCTCAAGCTCACTTCTGCTGATGGGCGCGTGATGTATTCCAAAACGGTCTTAATTGCTGCGGGCGTTGGTGCTTTTACGCCGCGCAAACTCGAGCGCGAAGGCATGGAGGCTTGGGAAGGTAAAGGACTTTATTACTTTGTCAAAGACCCCACTATTTTTTATGGCAAGAAATTGCTCGTGGTCGGTGGCGGCGACAGCGCAATGGACTGGGCAATGGCTCTCGGGGATAAATCTCAAATGCTTCTCATTCATCGACGCGATAAGTTTGTCGCACATGAAGACAGTGTTAAAAAAGTTCGAGCAATGGGCGTGCCGATTCGAACCTTTTGGGAACTCAAATCGATTCATGGCGAGAACGGAGTCATCGATCATGTCGTTATATTCAACAATAAAACCAAAGAAGAAGAAACAATTCAAGTCGATGCCGTGCTTTGCAATCTCGGCTTCTTGACCAATCTTGGCTCTATCAAAGATTGGGGTTTAGAAATTGAGGGCAACGGTATTCGTGTCAATCATGCAATGGAAACAAACATCAAAGGTGTTTATGCAGCAGGGGATATTGCTTCACATCCTGCCAAATTAAAACTCATTGCTACAGGCTTTGGCGAAGCAGCGATTGCTGTCAATCATGCCAAAACTGTCATTGACCCGCATGCGTCGTTCTTCCCAGGACACAGCAGCAATAAGGACGACAAGAAGGAAGCGCAAGCTCATGCAACGGCATAATTTTCTCGTTAAGATTTCCGTCGTTTTGTTACGACTGTCGCCTCTTGCTTGATAGCCGACTGAAAAATTGAACAAGTTTAGATTTGAATTTCGAGAACGAAATTAACTACTGAAGTATGAACAAGACTGAAAAACCTTTGGCGGACATCCTGATTGTCGACGACCAAGAAATCATCTTGAAGTTGCTCGAAGAGACGCTACGAAGCGAGGGGTATTCGGTTCGCATTGCCTACAATGGATTAGACGCGCTCGACGAGGTTCAGAAACGAAAGCCTGACCTTATTATCACCGATATGCTCATGCCGAAAATGAACGGCAACGACATGGTTGCCAAGCTTAAAGAATCTGCCGATACGCGCCTCCTTCCTGTTATTATGCTTACGGGGCTATTTGATTTTGAAAATAAAGTGCGTGCGTTGGAAATCGGCGTTGATGATTTTCTCGGCAAGCCGTTCAATCGCATTGAACTGATTACCAAAGTTCGCGCGCTCTTAAAAACGAAAACTTACATCGATCAACTCGAGAACGCTGAAACGGTGATTTTCTCGCTGGCTCTGGCGATTGAAGGTAGAGACCCCTACACGAATGGACATTGCCACCGCCTTTCGGACTACGGCACGAAACTCGCTCGCAAAATCGGTCTTTCCGAATTTGAAATCGATGCCGTGCGCAAAGGCGGCGTGATTCACGACATTGGCAAAATCGCCGTTCCTGATAACATTCTCTTGAAGCCAGGAAAATTAACGCCTGAAGAATACGAAATCATGAAAATTCACCCCGAAGCCGGCGAAAACATCTGCAAACCCCTTAAATCGCTCGCACCTGTTCTGCCGATTATTCGCGGACATCAAGAGCGTTGGGACGGCACTGGCTACCCTGATAAACTTTCTGGAACCGATATTCCTATCACTGCACGCGTGATTGCTATCGTCGATTTTTACGACGCGCTTATGACCGTGCGTCCTTACAAACGCGCTCTTGATGTTAAACAAGCCTTAGAAATTATGAGCAAAGAAACACAAGAGCA